>JAEUKO010000070.1:0-8333 GCA_016794285.1 Alphaproteobacteria bacterium
ATTGTTGAAATTCCAGATCATCCGTGGTTTGTCGGCGTACAATTTCACCCCGAACTGAAATCCAAACCCTTTGCGCCACACCCGCTGTTTGTGTCTTTTATCAAGGCAGCGCTAGAGCAAAGCCGCTTGGTTTAGGTTAATCCGCAAATAAGTAGACATAATAATAAAATTGTGTCAAAAGACATCAAGAAAGTTGTCTAGTGTATTGCAATTGACTGCGTAGGAGAAAAAAACGATGAGCGAAGATCAAAACAGCGGGGCAGAAAATTTTGAAACAGGCGGAGAAAGCTCCCCTTTCTTGACGGCGGTGGTCGCTGTCCTCCTTGCCGCTCATTTTGCGCGAGCATCTCTTCCTGATGTGGATATGTCACGGTTTCCGCTAAGGTCGCCAGCAGTTGCCAATACCAACTCTCCTATTCCTTTTCTACGCCGATAGAGGCTTCTTTCACAAAAATCACGTTGCTCTTTGTGGAGGAGGGGGGTAAAAACCAGCCATGAAGACAGTGCATATCGCGACGTTTGACGTCAACAATTCCTCTCCCTTTTTCTTGATGGCGGGGCCGTGTGTCCTAGAAAGCCGAGACCACGCCTATCAAATGTGTGGAACTTTGAAAGAAATAACTCATCGGCTGGGGATTCCTTTTGTTTACAAATCCTCTTTCGACAAGGCCAACCGAACCAGCGTAAGCGGTGTGCGTTCGGGTGTGTCTTTTGACGAGGCACTACAAATTTTCAAAGACTTACGCCGCGACCTTGCCGTTCCAGTAGTTACAGATGTCCACACAGCGGAGCAGTGTGCTGTGGTGGCCGATGCTGTGGACATTCTTCAAATCCCTGCCTTTTTGTGCCGCCAGACTGACTTACTATTGGCTGCAGGACAAACCGGAAAAGTTATCAACGTCAAAAAGGGGCAGTTTCTTGCGCCGTGGGACATGAAAAATGTAGCGGCTAAAATCGCTTCTACCGGAAATGAAAATATTCTCCTTTGTGAAAGGGGAGTCAGTTTTGGGTATAATACTCTGGTGTCTGATATGCGTTCCCTGCCGATTATGGCTCAAACGGGGTATCCTGTTATTTTTGATGCAACTCATTCGGTTCAACAACCTGGCGGGCAGGGGGCCAGTTCTGGCGGAGACCGAACGATGGTTCCCGTTTTGGCGCGGGCTGCTGTTGCCGTGGGGGTTGCGGGCGTGTTCATGGAGGTTCACCAAGACCCTGACCGCGCACCCTCCGATGGTCCCAACATGGTCAAGCTGCACGAGCTTGAGGAAATACTTACGACTATGAAAGCCCTTGATAAAGTTGTAAAAGCATAACAAATTCACCCAAGGAGAGTATAAAATGACTGCCATTATCGATATTTTCGCCCGCCAAATTCTGGATAGCCGAGGCAATCCAACCGTCGAAGTTGATGTCGTTCTAGAAAGTGGAGCGATGGGGCGGGCCGCTGTTCCCTCTGGCGCTTCCACCGGAGCGCATGAGGCTGTTGAGCTTCGCGATGAGCGGAAGGAATATTATGGCGGCAAGAGTGTTGAAACGGCTGTCAATAATGTGAACACCGAAATTGCCGATGCCTTGACGGGCCTTGATGCTGAAGAACAATCCTTTATCGATCAGATCATGATTGATTTGGATGGCACCGAAAACAAAGGTCGTCTTGGCGCAAATGCTATCTTGGGGGTTTCTCTTGCTACAGCGCGGGCGATGGCCGAAGAACTTGACCAACCTTTGTACCGCTATGTCGGCGGGATACATTCTCACGTTTTGCCAGTTCCCCTGATGAACATTATCAATGGGGGCAAGCATGCCGACAATCCGGTTGATTTTCAGGAGTTCATGATTGTTCCGGTTTCGGCCCCTACAGAAGCTGAAGCTATTCGCTACGGGGCAGAAGTATTTCACGCTCTCAAGAAAAACCTCTCGGCAGCTGGTATGAATACCAATGTTGGCGATGAGGGAGGCTTTGCCCCTGCGGTGAAGTCATCTTATGAAGCCCTTGATTTTATTATGAGCTCAATTGAAAAAGCAGGCTATGTCCCAGGCGAAGATATTATGATTGCCCTTGATGTTGCCTCCACCGAGTTTTACAAAGGCGGAAAATATCATCTGGAGGGCGAGGGGAAAGTTCTCTCTACAGACCTGATGATTGCCTATTATCAAGACCTAATGGCGAAATACCCGATTGTGTCTATCGAAGATGGGCTGGCTGAAGATGATTGGGACGGTTGGGCCAATTTAACCCGCGCTTGTGGCGACAAGATTCAATTGGTAGGGGACGATTTGTTTGTTACCAACCCGAAACGCTTGGCGCGCGGAATTTCTGAAAAATCGGCTAACGCTATTTTGGTAAAAGTAAACCAAATTGGAACGTTGACTGAAACACTCGAAGCCGTGCAAATGGCTCAGAAAGCGGGAATGGGGGTTATTCTCTCTCACCGTTCTGGCGAAACCGAGGATTCGATTATTGCTGACTTGGCTGTGGCAACCAATGCGGGCCAAATCAAAACGGGGTCTCTTTCCCGTTCAGACCGGATTGCCAAATATAATCAATTGATGCGGATTGAAGAAAAATTGGGTCCTACGGCGAAATATGCTGGAAGCTCTATTCTACGTTCTATGCCAACCAAGATGTCCCGTAAAAACGCGGCTTAGATTTGACTTAATGATTACCGAAAAGCCCCTCATAGCGAGGGGTTTTTTTTGTGAATACTTAAAAAAGCCTTTTACAAAGAGTCTGAATCAGCCGAAACTCTGGGCAAGGGCAGAGTCCTGTTCTTATTTTTCCTAACGAAATGAGTCTTCCGCGAATTATCTTGACGCGGTGGAGTCGTGCATGATTCACTGTTTGAATGAAACGCCTGCTTGAACAACATTCTTTGATACGCAAGAATTTCCTGACTTTGCTCGGGATGGGCCTGTTTCTCTATTTTTCCTATCACCTTTTGCAGGGAGAGCGGAGTTACATTCGCTATATCAGCCTGCAAAAAAGCGTTTCTCATCTAGAGCAGGAGACACTGCGATTGTCGGATGAGCGCAAGGCATTGGAAACCAGAGTTTCCATGTTGCGTCCCTCTTCGATCAATAAGGATCTTCTGGAAGAACGAGCCCGCATTGTTCTTGGGTTTCGTAGGGTTGGCGAAAAGGACATTGTTCCTCATACCAAATAGAAACTTAATGCACGCACTACCTTCAAAAAATCCTTGCAAAAACAATGTGCTGCGCCGCAAAAAGCGGTCGTTTTTCTATAGTCAGACTCCCTTAAATCGTGTAGCAGATAAGGTTTACTAGAGCATCAGGAGTGTATCTGTGTCATCCAAGTCAAAGAAGGGCGATATGAAGACAAATAGCCTTAAAGCCGTTCCGGCGTCTTCCTCCAACAGTTCACAACTGCCCTCTGTGGCAGAGATGAAAAAACTGTACCGTGATATGCTTCTCATCCGCCGTTTTGAAGAAAAGGCCGGCCAGCTTTATGGGATGGGGTTGATTGGTGGATTTTGCCATCTTTATATTGGCCAAGAGGCTGTGGTTACGGGTGTTCAGTCGGTGCAGAAACCTCAGGATACCGTCATTACCGCTTACCGCAATCATGGACATATGTTGGTCAGTGGTATCAGTGCTGATGAAGTAATGGCCGAGTTGACGGGGCGTGAAGGAGGATGTTCTCGCGGGAAGGGCGGGTCCATGCATATGTTCTCAGTCGAAAATAATTTCTATGGTGGGCATGGAATCGTTGGTGCCCAAATTTCAATTGGGACAGGACTTGGCTTTGCCCATAAGTACAAAGAAGATGGGGGCGTGGCGATCGCCTATATGGGCGATGGAGCTGCCGATCAGGGACAAGTCGCGGAGAGCTATAACATGGCTTCTCTTTGGAAACTTCCGGTTCTTTTTATTGTTGAAAACAACCAGTACAGCATGGGGACGAGTACAAAACGTCACGCAGCAGGCGAGTTCTACCGTCGCGGCGAAGGCTTTGACATCAAGGGAGAAAAGGTGAACGGCATGGATATTTTTGCCGTTCGTGAAGCGGCCAGCCGCGCCCTTGAGGGTATTCGTGCGGGCAATGGTCCTTATATTTTAGAGATGGTCACTTACCGCTATCGTGGACACTCCATGTCCGACCCTCAGAAATATCGTGCCAAGGAAGAAGTCGAGCAGTTCAAAACGGAACGCGATCCTATTGAGGGAATCAAAAAAGTCATGAGCGATGAATACGGTATCAGCGAAGATGATTTGAAGCCAATTGATAAAGAGGTGAAAGATATCGTTGCTGGAGCTGCTCAGTTTTCACAAGATTCGCCTTTGCCGAGTGAGGCGGAATTGTGGACCGATGTGGTTATTGAGAGCTAAGAAATTCAAAGGGAAAAAAGAAAATGTCTGTACAAGTTTTAATGCCGGCCCTCTCGCCTACGATGACCGAAGGCAATTTGTCCCGCTGGCTTAAAAAAGAAGGCGATAAAGTCAAAGCCGGAGAAGCGATTGCCGAAATCGAAACTGACAAAGCCACGATGGAAGTTGAAGCTGTGGATGAGGGAATTCTGTCAAAAATCTTGGTCGCCGAGGGAGCTCAGGGTGTCGCCGTTAATACTCCGATTGCAACATTACTAGAAGAAGGGGAAAGCGAATCCAATCAGAGTTCTTGCAGTGTAGCGAATATTCCTTGTGTTCCGAATAATGCCCCTGTTGCCATATCCGTTACGGCAACGAATATGGTTTATCAACCCACGGGGAAAGATATTTCCAATCGTGATGTGCTTTATGCGCAAGGCGTTGTTATCGAGCCTCCTCCATTCGATGAAGCAAAGTTCATGGCCAATACCGCTGCTATGCAAGTGCGCGAAGCTTTGCGCATGGCGATGAGTGAAGAAATGCGGAAGGACAAAAACGTCTTTCTGCTAGGCGAAGAAGTGGCCGAGTATAACGGGGCGTATAAGGTTTCCCAAGGAATGCTGGACGAATTCGGTCCAAAACGGATTATTGACTCTCCGATTACGGAACATGCTTTTGCTGGGCTTGGGGTTGGGGCGGCTATGTCTGGCCTTCGCCCAATTATTGAGTTTATGAGCATGGATTTTGCCATGCAGGCTATGGACCATATCATCAATTCTGCAGCCAAGACTCTTTACATGGCGGGCGGCAAGCTTGGGTGTCCGATTGTTTTTCGAGGTCAGAACGGTGCCCCGGGTAAAGTGGGTGCTCAACACTCACAGTGTTTTGCCTCATGGTTTGCTCATGTGCCTGGGCTTAAAGTTGTTGCCCCTTGGTCGGGGGCCGATGCCAAGGGCTTGATGAAGGCGGCTATCCGTGATCCTAACCCTGTTGTGGTTCTGGAACATGAATTGATGTATGGCCAGATTTTTGAAACGCCTGTGGATGACGAATTTGTCATTCCTATTGGTCGTGCAAAAATTGAACGCGCAGGGAAAGATGTGACCATCGTTTCTTTCTCGGTCATGGTTGGAAAAGCTTTGGAAGCTGCGAAAGTACTGGCGGAAGAAGGTATTGACGCCGAGGTTATAAACCTACGAACTATCCGGCCCTTGGATCGCTGGACTGTTCTTGAGAGCGTAAAGAAAACCAATCGTATCGTGAGTGTTGAAGAAGGTTGGCCCTTCGCAGGGATCGGGTCTGAGATTGCGGCCCTTGTGAACGAAGAAGCCTTTGATTATCTGGATGCGCCCGTGTGGCGCAGCAGATGTTCCCATGCCTTATGCTACGAATTTGGAAAAACTTGCAACACCACAGGTGGAAGACGTTATTAGGGCAGTTAAGAAAGTTTGTTATAGATGAACGGAATAGCGGAGAAGTAAAAAATGTCTGTAAATGTATTGATGCCAGCTCTATCCCCCACGATGACCGAAGGCACATTGGCCAAATGGCTCAAGAAAGAGGGCGATATGGTGAAATCTGGCGATGTGATCGCTGAAATTGAAACCGACAAGGCGACAATGGAAGTTGAATCAGCCGATGAAGGCAAGCTTGGTAAAATTTTAATTCAAGCTGGAACTTCTGGTGTTGCCGTCAATACCCCGATTGCTATTTTGTTGGAGGAGGGAGAGGAATCCGTTGCGATTAAATCCGCCCCTCCGGTCAATACAAATCCGGAACCTGCTTTATCTTCTCCCCCTGTTTCCGCACCACAAAAAATAGTTCCGGTTGCCGAGGGGGAGAGAGTTTTTGCAACGCCTCTGGCGCGGCGCGTGGCTGAGCAAAAAGGGGTGGATTTGAAGTTGGTCAAGGGATCTGGCCCTCATGGGCGCATTGTAAAAAAGGATTTAGAAATCGTCCCTGAAAAGCAAGCTACCGTGAAATCTACGCCCCTTTCTTCTGGACCAAATGCAAAATCTCTCGCCGATGCTTACGGCATGACTTACAAAGAATTGCCGAACAACAACATCAAAAAAGTTGTGGCGCGGCGATTGCTGGAATCCAAACAAT
Organism: Alphaproteobacteria bacterium; assembly: GCA_016794285.1. Lineage (GTDB taxonomy): Bacteria > Pseudomonadota > Alphaproteobacteria > Micavibrionales > Micavibrionaceae > UBA1573. Next base: position 6,439 of record JAEUKO010000070.1, read on the forward strand.
CGGTCCCCCATTTCTATTTGTCAGTTGATTGTAATCTGACTAGTTTGCTTGCCGCACGTGCGGCTTTGAACGAGCAGGGGAAAGGTGCGTATAAACTTTCTGTGAATGATTTTGTCATCAAAGCTGTGGCTGCGGCTTTGAAAGCCTATCCCGCGGCAAATACAGCATGGACAGATGAGGCTGTTTTGCAATTTGACCATGCCGATATCTCTGTGGCTGTGGCAACGCCGAATGGTTTGATTACTCCGATCATCAAGGCAGCAGAAACCAAAGGGCTTGCCCAGATTTCATCCGAAATGAAGGATCTCGCCGGAAGAGCGCGGGAAGGAAAATTGAAGCCAGAAGAGTTTCAAGGCGGGACTTTTTCTATCTCGAATTTGGGGATGTTTGGGGTAAGCAATTTTCAAGCCATCATCAACCCGCCACAAGCCTGCATTTTGGCAGTAGGAGCCGGCATTGAGAAGCCCATCGTGCAAAACGGAAAAATCGAAGTGGCAACAGTTATGACGGTCACTCTTTCGGTAGATCACCGCGCCGTAGATGGGGCGGTCGGAGCTGAATTTCTTCAGTTCTTTAAGCAATACATCGAAAACCCTGTTTCCATGTTGGTCTAGGCAATGCGTGAAGTATGGACGGAATGGAAAAGATTCAAAAGCGGCAACCAGACAGTGGATGCGCGTGTGATACATCCACATAGTGAATCAGGGGATCTTATCTTGTTTTGCCCTGGTTTTCTCGGGGGCGGGGCAACGATTTATGAGCAAGCTCATGCCGATCAGGTGCGAGAAGAGGATTATACCCAGATTATCTTGCGGCATAACGGGACTATTCTGGATGGGCCTCATTCTGACTTTATCCTCAATACCGAGCAATATCCTAAGGCCACAACTCATCATCACGATGGTTGGATTGGTGGAAAGCCTTCTTCTCTTGCCGAGTGGCTTGTCGAGCCTCAGGTGGTTCTTGAGGATGTTGGTTTTGCTTATTCCAATATTTATATCTTTGGCCATTCTTTTGGAGCGGTGGCTCTCTTGAATAGCCTTGCGAACTTGCACGAGGGGGGGCATCACATTCTGGAGAGGATTAGAGCGTGTGCTCTCTTGGCTCCGGCGTTAGGGACCCTTCATGGAAGCGATGAAGAAAATATCATGAGGATTTGGCATGAGGATTTTCTAGCATCTCCTGCCATTACTGAAAAAATTGGGCTGAGTGATGATCCCGCTTCTTTTCAAATGGCCATGAAAAATATTTATAGATTTCTTCCCCAGAGGGTAGCTGCTTTGTCCGGATCTATTCGGTTTAACTTTCTTCACATTGCCAAAGATGAATACATCCGTGAAAGCGACGTAAGAGGTTTTGCCGAAGCCTGTAATCGGGGCGAAGTGGTGATTGATAACATTGATCGTCCCCACAGAGGGCGCGGAGCAGTTGATGCTCACGATATGCCCGATTATCCGACTGAACTTTTATTGCAGCTAATAGAAATTTCCGGCGGCTTGACTGACGTAACCAAGAGAATGAAATAGAGAGTAGAGCATACAATGTCTGATACAAATTTTGATGTGATTGTCATTGGTGGAGGCCCGGGGGGCTATGTGGCGGCTATTCGTGCGGCGCAGTTGGGGATGAAGGCTGCTGTGGTAGAAGCCAATCATCTTGGGGGTATCTGCCTCAATTGGGGATGTATCCCTACCAAAGCGTTACTCCGTTCGGCTGAGGTTTATCATTTAATAAAACACGCAGGCGATTATGGCTTGAAAGCCGAAAGTGTTTCTTTTGATCTTGCCAAAATTGTTGAACGCTCACGCGGGGTTTCGAAGCAATTGGCTTCTGGTGTTGCTCATTTGCTCAAGAAAAACAAGGTTACGGTTTTTGATGCCTATGGTCGCTTGAAA
>JAEUKO010000070.1:8343-8584 GCA_016794285.1 Alphaproteobacteria bacterium
CAAGTCGAAATTGAAAAGAAAGATAAAAGCAAAGAGGTTCTAACGGGTAAGTATATTATCCTTGCCACCGGAGCGCGGGCACGGGTTCTTACGGGATTGGAGCCAGATGGCAAGCTGGTTTGGACCTATCGTGAAGCAATGGTTCCTGATGTCATGCCAAAATCTTTGTTGGTGATTGGATCTGGTGCAATCGGCATTGAGTTTGCCAGTTTCTATCGCACGTTGGGGGCAGAAGTCACGG
>JAEUKO010000071.1:0-8338 GCA_016794285.1 Alphaproteobacteria bacterium
CGATAAGCAAGATTATGTGTTCAACAAATTTTCTCAAGCCGACGGCTCAACAACTCGTAAATTCGGCGGAACCGGTTTAGGTCTAGCCATCTGCAAAGAGTTAACTCTCATGATGGGGGGTGATATTGGCGTAGAAAGCACTCTCGGCGTTGGATCAAAATTCTGGTTTACATTCCGACTTGCACTTGATACCGCCGCACCAAAATATGAGAGAATTGACTTCTCAACTGATGTGTCTGGTGTAAAAATTATTGTCATTGATGATAACAAAGTGGCTCAGGAAATAGCCACCGAACAGCTACGAAAACAAAAAGTTGACATTGCTCTCGCCTCCTCTGCCGAAGAAGGACTAGAGATCATGAAATCTTCTGCAGAAAAAGGACACCCTTTTGAAATAGCAATCCTTGATTACATGATGCCAGGCATGGATGGCTTAGAACTGGCTAAAATAATCAAACAAGACAAAACGCTCAAAGACGTTTCTCTTTTAATGGTTTCTTCTGCACCTAGTCGCGGAGACTCTCAGAGAATGGAAGAAATTGGGTTTAATGGTTATTTGACCAAACCTGTCAGTGGCAACGATATTGCTATGGCAGTTTCTGCCATTAAATCTATGCGCGATGGAAAAGCCGATTTTTCTATGATTACTCGTCATATGTTGCGAGAAATCAATACAAGAAAAGAAAGTGCCGAGGCCCAGAACGAATCTTTCGAAGGAGCCCAGATTTTATTGGCCGAAGACAACCCAACCAACCAAATGGTTGCCACAACCATGCTTGAGAAAATGGGATGCCATGTAACCCCAGCCGGAAACGGACACGAAGTTGTCAGACTGATAAAACAACGTCACTTTGACCTTATCTTTATGGACTGCGAGATGCCGGAAATGGACGGATTCGAGGCCACAAGAACCATCCGCATTCTTGAAAAACGTGAATCTTTCGAAAAAACTCCTATTGTCGCTTTTACCGCTCACGCCATCAAAGGCGATGACCAAAAATGCTACGCTGCTGGCATGGATGACTACATCACCAAGCCAATCAAGAAACAGGCTCTGATTACAGTCCTTAACAAATGGCTTTCGGCAACATCTTCTTTAGAAAAGGCCTCTCAAAAAGAGGCTTCACCAGAACATCACAGCCAAGCCGTGCTGATAGACACGGATACGCTCAAGGATATGCAAGACCTCATGGATAATAAATTTAGGCCAATGGTTGAGGATTACCTAACAAACAGTGTCAAATATATTTCCAGAGCCATTGATGCCGCCACCAGTGGTCAGGCGAAAGAGCTGGCCGAAGCTGTTCATCCTCTCAAATCTTCCAGCGCAGCCCTAGGAGTTGTACAACTATCAGAATTGGCTGCAGAAATTGAGCGCAAAGCCTATCAACAGGAGAAACAGGAAAATAAAGATTTAGGTACCCTCTCAGAGGAACTGAGATCCCTCCGCACCATCTTTGAAGAGAGCGAAAGAACCTTAAGGAAATTTATAACATCTATAGAATAATTTGCGCTAAGCAGGACAACCTGCTACAAACCCGCCTATTATGATCCCATCCGCCCGCGCCCAAGCCGTTCTGGATATTCTGGAACGCATCCAATCTTCCCGTGTCCCAATGGACCTGACCATTGGCGATTATATGCGCCATCGTCGCTATATTGGCTCCAAAGATCGCGCCGATATTGTGGAACGCGTTTATGCTATTTTTCGCCACTGGGCCCGCCTAGGCTGGGCTCTTGGTCAGTGCGGGAAAGAAGTTTCTCCGCGCCTTTTGGTGATAGCCTACCTAGGACTGGTTGAAAAAGTTACAGACTTGCCTCGCCTGTTTGATGGAACAAAATACGCGCCATCCCCCTTATCACGGGACGAGGAAGACCTAATCGCAGACCTTGGCAAACTTGACCTAGAGTCAAGCAATCTTCCGGAGTCTGTGCGGATGGAATGCCCCCCTTTATATGAATCTCAACTTCGCGCCTATTTCGGCAATGACTTTGCCAAAGAACTCTCTGCTTTTATGAAGGGAGCCTCGTTGGATCTGCGCGTTAATTTACTGCTCTCAGACCGTGATACGGTTCAATCCATCTTGAGAGAAGATCATGTCAAAACGGAGGCCTCGCCCTATTCCCCGTGGGGGTTGCGCGTTGCAGGGAAAACTTACCTCTCGGAAACCAAAGCCTTTCGCAAAGGATGGATTGACATTCAAGACGAAGGCTCGCAGATGATTGCGTTAGCTTGCAATGCCCAGCCCGGTCAACAAGTCCTTGACTATTGCGCCGGAGCGGGTGGAAAAACACTGGCCATTGCCAATGCCATGCTCAAGAAAGGCCGCATCGTTGCCATGGATATGGATACCGGACGGCTAGAAAAAGCGCGGGACAGATTCCGCCGCGCCCACATCTCGGACATTATTGAATTACGGCCTCTAGCTGATGAACGTCACCGCAAATGGCTTCGCCGCCAGAAAAAGACTTTTGATGTTGTCCTCGCCGATGTTCCCTGTACGGGAACTGGAACATGGCGGCGTAACCCTGATTTGCGCTGGAGAGTTTATGGTCCAAGCCTTGAAGACCTGCTCCCCATTCAGGCCGAGATTTTAGACAAAGTCGCTCCTTGCGTGAAGATTGGGGGCCGATTGGTTTACGCCACATGCTCTCTTCTTCCTGCAGAAAATGAGCAGCAAATAGAATCCTTTTTGACACGTCATCCTGAATTTCGTCTTGCTCCCCTCGCCGAAATATGGCCAAGCGGATGCCACATCCCCTGCGAAGGCTCTTACTTGCGCCTTACACCAGCCCGTCACCAAACCGACGGATTCTTTTCTGCCGTTTTGGTGCGTATCCCAACCGAGACCGATCAAGAACTGTGATAGGACGAACCTGGATAAAGCCCCCGCACAAGCTTAGCTGCCTCCACCATATTGGTAAGAGCTGGCTTGACCTCGGCCCAAGCGCGAGTTTTGAGTCCACAGTCAGGATTCACCCAAATTTGTGAGGGATCAAGAACCATTGCTGCTTTCTCGAGAAGAACAAGCATTTCGTGCGTCTCTGGAACGCGCGGAGAATGAATGTCATAGACCCCGGGGCCAATTTCGTTCGGATATTTATAGTTTACGAACGCCTCTAGAAGTTCCATCTGCGAGCGACTGGTTTCAATCGAAATAACATCTGCGTCCATATCCCCAATGGAATGTATAATGTCATTAAATTCGGCGTAACACATATGAGTATGAATTTGGGTTTCGTCTCGAACTCCAGCGGCAGAAAGTCGGAACGAATTAACAGCCCACTTCAAATAGGCCTCCCAGTTATCCTTACGAAGAGGAAGCCCTTCACGAATAGCAGGTTCATCAATCTGAATGACCCGAATCCCCGCCGCTTCCAGATCCAAAACCTCGTCCCGAAGAGCAAGGGCAATCTGATAGCAGGTATCAGATTTTGGCTGATCGTCTCGCACAAAAGACCAGAACAACATGGTAATTGGTCCCGTCAACATTCCTTTCATCGGCAAAGATGTCAAAGACTGGGCATAGCTAGACCATTCTACAGTCATTGGCCGTGGCCGCGAAACATCTCCGAAAATAATCGGTGGCTTAACGTAGCGTGACCCATAGGACTGCACCCATCCATTCTGAGAAAACGTATATCCGGCAAGTTGTTCACCAAAATATTCCACCATATCGTTCCGTTCAGGCTCACCATGAACCAAAACGTCAATACCTATCTCTTCCTGAAAGCGAACCACTTCTGCAATCTCGGCCTTCATCGCAGCGGTATAACCTGCAAGGTCAAGCGTTCCTTTCTTGAACGCAGCCCGCGCTTCACGAATTGTCGCGGTTTGCGGAAAAGACCCAATTGTTGTCGTTGGAAATCTTGGCAACGCCAAATATTCTTGTTGAATGACCTGCCGCATCTTGAACAGACTCTTACGTTCCATCATCGAAGGAAGCAAGGAATCCATACGTTTTTTAACTTCTGGATTATGAATGCGAGGAGATGTCGCCCTATCTTTCACAACGGCATCACTTGTTGCCAGTTCATTGGCAATCGCCGCCTCTCCTTTTTCAAGGGCGGTAGCAATCCATGAAATTTCAGATAGCTTTTGTTTGGAGAAAGCTAGCCAGCTTTTTAACTGGGGGTCCATGACTGTTTCACGATCCAGATCAATCGGGCTGTGCAGCAACGAGCAACTCGGAGCAATCCAAACCCGATCAGACCCTAATTTGGCAACTGCCTTTTTAGCAAGGTCTAGGGAAGCCCGCAGATTGTTACGCCAGATATTGCGCCCATCGACAAGGCCCAGGGACAAAACCATTCCTTCCGGCAGCGCCGCCAGAACACTGTCTAACTGACCAGCCCCCCGCCGCAAATCAATGTGCAGAGCTTCGATTGGCAAAGAGGTAGCAAGCGGTAAATTGTCCCGCAACCCTTCAAAATAGGTTGCGACAAGAATCTTGGGACCAACCCCGTGTAGAGCCGCATAGGCTGTTTTCAGACCTTCTTTTTGACTCTCGCTCAAATCAAGAGCAAGCACAGGCTCATCCATCTGAACCCATTCCGCTCCTTGACTCTTGAGCCTCTCCAGAATTTCTTTGTACACAGGAATAAGTTGAGGAAGAAGAGAAATTGGGTCGCTCCCATCTTTTGCTTTCCCCATCGACAAGAACGTCACTGGCCCAATCAAAACTGGACGGGCAGGAATTCCAAGAGCCTTAGCTTCTTCCATCTCGTCAAAAATTTTACTTGAGGAAAGTTTGAATGAATGGCTCTGCTCGAATTCGGGAACAATATAATGATAGTTGGTGTCAAACCACTTGGTCATTTCCATCGCCGTAAGCTTACTATTGCCTCGCGCCATTGAGAAATAAACGTCAAGACCAACGGGTCCGCCATTCCAATGATAACGATCCGGAACAGCCCCTAGCAAAGCAGACATATCAAGCATAATGTCATAGAAAGAAAAATCTCCGACCGGAATATGAGACAATCCAGCCTCTTTCTGCATTAGCCAGTTTGTTCTTCTAATTTCACGCCCCGCTGCCAGAAGATCCTCTTCTGGTATTTCTCCCTTCCAATAACTTTCCGTTGCTTTTTTCAGCTCACGCTTTGCGCCAATACGGGGAAAGCCAAGATTTGTTGCGAGGACCATTGTTTTTCTCCTTAGGTGTTTTGTTGTCCAAATCCATTTGCTACGCACGCAGCGTAGGTAAGATCAGGACGGTTCAGTGTATAAAAATGTAAATGAGATACGCCATGACGAACTAGATCGGCAACCTGCTCGGTCAACAGATCGCGTCCCGCCTCAAAAACTTTTTGAGGATCGCCTTCACATCCAGAAAATCTTTGGCGAACAAAGTCAGGAATACTTGCTCCGCAAGATACCGCGAATTTCTCTATTTTTCCTAGGTCTCCAATCGGCATCAGACCTGGAATAATTGGAGTCGTAATCCCAGCGCGAGCCGCCTTCTCCAGAAAATCGTAATAAAGTGTGTTGTCAAAGAAAAATTGAGTAATAGCCCTCGCCGCTCCGGCGTCGCATTTTTTGCGGAGAGCTTCAAGGTCAGCCCCCATGGATGGAGCATCTGGATGTTTCTCAGGGTAAGCCCCCACGCTAATGTCAAACGAGTGACGAGCCAGAATGGCTTCAACAAAATCGGATGTGTACTGAAAATAATCTTCGCCTTTGTAAAGGTTCAAGTCCGTCCCTACGGGAATGTCTCCACGCAAGGCAACAAGATGATGAATACCCGAAGCCCACAACCGATCCACATATTCGAAAAGTTCCTCCTTGCGGGAGCCCAGATAGGTCAGATGGGAACCCATGGGAACGGAGGTTTGCGCCACCAATTCTTTACAAATCTCAAAAGTTCCCTCTCGAGTACTTCCTGCCGCCCCATAGGTTACCGTCATAAACTTAGGAGAAAGGGTGGCTAGCTTCAAAGCCCCCACGCGCAAATCCTCACGGGCTTTATCCGTTTTCGGAGGAAAAAATTCAAAACTGAGAGATGGTAAACTCATGACTGACTATATGTACCCCAAAATCTTGTGATTTGGTTAAGGAATTAGTGGACAGGCCATGGTGTTTCAAAGAAAATTGAATGGGTTTTATCAGGTCATTTTGCTTAAAGGAAAGCCGCGCTTTGACATATAACAAAAGAATAGATTCTTACCTACCTGTTCTTTGCAGGTATCTCGAAAAGACGGACATTTTTGCAGAAGACAATGTTAAACAAGGTCGAGGTGGCCCATTTGGAGCCGCCCTTCTTGTCTTAGATCGTGATGGATTGTGGCATGAAATTGGAAATCTGGCGGCAAATGCGGTTTTAAGCAAAGGCATTGGCAGTGCGCACGCAGAAAGCGAAGTTTTATCTCCCGAGAACGTAAACATTTTGAAGGAAAAACTCCTCCATACAGGCTCAGACTCTCTGGTTGTTATTATTTCAAGCGGAGAAAGTTGTCCGGCATGCCACGCAAAAGAAGAAATTCTTGCTCGCATTCTCGTTTCAGAGGGGCTTTTGAGCCAAGGAAATGTCTTTGTTGTCTATGGGGCAAGCTATGGGCAAACAGAAGCCATCGCAGGGTTTAACGACAAACCTTATCTTGAAGATATGCAAAAAGACGCTTGCTTCCGACTGATTAAGCAACAAATTATGGATATTTCTGACTTGCCCGCGCCTGTTCGCAGCATATTTGAAACGTCCACCGAGCAAGTGGCTGTTATCTGTCAAGGAGAGAAAGTTTCTGGAATTGGGCACGATCAACGCCGCTTCAATATTATGGCAACATCAGAGGTCGTTGCTATTTGGGAGGCCTGTTTGAAGCAGAAAAAGGATGGAACCGAAAGTCCGTGGGACCTAGGAGGTGCTGTCTTATACACACCAACTCCCGTTGTTGGGCCTTTGGAGTATGCGGAGAGCCTTTGGGCAAATATTACGCGCCGCGTGAGTGTAAACTATCCGCAAAGTGTAGACTGGGCAACGCAGGAAGTGCCGGACTTAGCCAATAATGACTTTTTCCAGCTTATTGCATCCCGCCCTTACAACGAGGCAGGTGGATTCGTAACTGTGCTTTATCTCGGGCAAAATTTTAAAAATCGTGCCCAATATGCATGGAAAGAAAAAATAGAAGCTGAAAAGAGGATTTACGGAACTGAAAAGAGCTTATACAACGGGGTCAAGCCAAATTAAGTGGTTCTACTGGCCGATTAACGAAAGTGCTCGCAATGTCAGATACATCTTCGTCTTCTCCCTTTCTGCACGACCGGATTTTGATCCTCGATTTCGGGTCGCAGGTAACCCAGCTTATTGCACGCCGTGTTCGTGAAAGTGGAGTTTACTGTGAAATCTGGCCCTTCAACCAAGCCAACGAAGAACGAACCCGTCAATTTAATCCACGCGGTATTATCCTATCTGGCGGCCCCTGTTCCGTAGCTGATCCAGATTCGCCAAGAGCTCCTGATTTTGTTTTTACCCTCGGCCTTCCTTTGCTGGGCATTTGCTACGGTCAGCAAACTATGTGCCAGCAACTTGGCGGGCGCGTGGATAAATCCGACCATCGTGAATTTGGCAGAGCCTATGTTGATATTACTGAAGACTGCCTGCTTTTCCGAGACGTTTGGATGAAGGGAAGCAAAGAGCAAGTCTGGATGTCCCACGGCGACCGCGTAACCCGCCTTCCCGAAGGATTCAAAATTGTCGGAATATCCGAAGGGGCTCCGTGTGCAGCTGTCGCCGATGATGCAAGAAAATTTTATGGTGTGCAGTTTCACCCTGAAGTCATGCACACCCCACACGGAACCCAGTTGATTCGAAACTTCACCCATCTGGTTGCGGGATGCAAAGGTGATTGGACCATGGCCGCTTTTCGTGCCGAGGAAATCGCCAAAATCCGCAATCAGGTTGGATCATCCCGCGTTTTATGCGGGCTTTCGGGTGGAGTTGATTCCTCGGTCACGGCCATTTTACTTCACGAAGCGATTGGCGATCAGCTCACCTGCATCTATGTAGATACAGGACTCATGCGCTCTGGAGAGAGCGAACAAGTGGTTTCCATGTTCCGCGATCATTATAATATTCCTCTTATTCATGAAAATGCTTCGGCCTTATTTCTGGGAAAACTGGCAGGAGTAAGTGACCCCGAGCAAAAGCGAAAAATTATTGGCAGATTATTTATTGATGTTTTTGACGAATGCGCTAAACGCGTAGGCGGAGCAGATTTTCTGGCCCAAGGAACGCTCTATCCTGATGTGATTGAAAGCGTGTCCTTTACAGGAGGCCCGTCTGTAACAATTAAATCTCACCACAATGTTGGGGGCCTTCCGGCTCGAATGAAATTGAAACTG
>JAEUKO010000072.1:0-8211 GCA_016794285.1 Alphaproteobacteria bacterium
ACGAAAATTTAACCGCTGCCTTCGAAGCTCTGGAAAGTAGAGAAGCCTGTCCTGATGAGGAAAGTTACGAACATGGACCGGAGGATTGGAGCTTTCCCGCCACCACCTCTTTGGCCCCAAAAGCCGCCTAACCATTGGACCTGTTGCAACAGTCCTAGGTCTCGTCATTCCGGAGGAATTTTTCAGGGCTTCGCCTTGAAAAATTTGCACGTCCGGAATCCAGATCTTGTGCAGCTTCGCTGCACACATAATGCTAGATTCCCGATCTGCGGTCGGCACAGCCTCCCTTGTCGGGAATGACAACCCAGTAGTTATATGATCGACCATAATTTTTTCCACTGCGGTTAATAAGATTTTCATATCTTGAAGGTATATCTGGAGGGAGATTTTAGAGAACCCAACATGAATAGCCCTTCAACCGATCTATTGATGAACCAGATGGTCACTCGTTTAGACCATATTCTTCCTGAGGAATTAGAAAATATTCCCGAGGACAAGAGCTGGCAATTCATTCAGATTTATTTGCGGCTTGATCCTCTACTCGCCCAGTTGTTCAAACAATATAGTGAAGCGAAATCTCGTCTTGGGCGGCTTTTGGTTGACCGTGGCTCCGAAGATCCGATGACCGAAGTCGCGTGGGATATGCATGACAGCCTGCGCGGAGCCGTTGAAACGCGCTTGATCGAATTGAAAGAAGATCCCCTCATTCAAGAACAAGCCGAAATCATGATGAAGGCTCAAAAATACGGACAGCCCCAGCCCATCTATCGGGGAAAATCCGACACTCAATCGGAAACGTTTGAGCGCATGATTGCCTTCATGGTGTGGGCAGGTCTGGTGCTAAAAAACACCAAACCTCCGCGTGACGTACGCAAAGACTTCCGCCTTGCCTGCTAGGATGCGTTTCTCTCTGTTTGCCGACCTTCAATCAACTGTTCTACGCCGCTGGGGTCAGTGAGGGTTGATATATCGCCCAAACTGTCAAATTCATTCGCCGCGATTTTTCTCAAGATGCGGCGCATAATTTTTCCCGAGCGTGTTTTCGGCAGATACTGGGTCCAGTGAATAACATCAGGCGATGCAATCGGACCAATGACTTTGCGAACGGTCTGAATAATTTCTTGCCTTGTTTCTTCACTCGGAAGACTCCCTTCTTGCAAAGAAACATAGGCGTAAATCCCCTGCCCTTTCAAGTCGTGAGGATAGCCAACCACCGCCGATTCAGACACCAAAGGATGTTCATCAATCGCGCTTTCGATCTCTGCTGTGCCGAGCCGATGGCCAGACACGTTGATAACATCGTCCACGCGGCCCGTGATCCAGTAATAACCTTCTTCGTCACGCCGCGCCCCATCGCCCGTAAAATACATTCCCTTAAAGGTGCTGAAATAGGTTTGTTTGAATCTCTCGTGGTCCCGAAACACGGTGCGCATCATCCCGGGCCAGCTTCCCAGCATGACCAAATTTCCTTCGGCGGGGCCTTCTAAGATATTTCCGTCATTATCAACAATGGCCGGACGAATCCCAAAGAAGGGAAATGTCGCCGACCCGGGCTTTGTCACAGTTGCCCCGGGGAGCGGTGTAATCAAATGTCCGCCCGTTTCAGTTTGCCACCATGTATCGACAATCGGACAACGCCCCTCACCCACGATATGATAGTACCACAACCATGCTTCATGATTGATCGGCTCCCCCACGGTTCCCAAAATGCGCAGCGAACGGCGGGATGTTTTCTGAACCCATTCATCCCCTTGGCGAATAAGTCCGCGAATGGCTGTCGGCGCGGTGTAGAAAATATTGACGCCGTGTTTGTCCACCACATTCCAAAACCGCGACCATGAAGGGTAGCTAGGGACTCCTTCAAACACCACAGACGTTGCCGCATTGGCCAGAGGGCCATAAACGATATAAGAATGTCCCGTTACCCACCCCACATCAGCCGTACACCAATACACATCGCCAGCTTGATAATCGAAAGAGCATTCATGGGTTAGGCTGGCATAGACCAAATACCCACCAGTTGTGTGCAAAACTCCCTTTGGCTTGCCTGTCGAACCAGACGTATAGAGAATAAACAAAGGATCTTCAGCGTTCATCGGTTCGGCAGGACATTCAGTTGATTGAGGAGAAACCAGATCTTCCCACCAGATATCGCGACCTTGGGTCCAGCCTATCTCGCCACCAGTTCGCTTCATAACCAGAACCGTTTTAACTGCCGGACATTGTTTTAACGCTTCATCTACATTTGCCTTGAGCGGAATTTTCTTGCCGCCGCGCAGCCCCTCATCTGCCGTTATCAAGAAAGTTGAATCACAATCAAGAATGCGATCCTTCAGAGACTCAGGAGAAAATCCGCCGAAGACAACTGAATGAACGGCTCCGATCCGCGCACAAGAGAGCATGGCATAAACGGCTTCTAAAACCATCGGCATATAGATGGTTACGCGGTCACCTTTTTTGACCCCCTTGGCCTTGAGCGCATTGGAGAGACGACAGACATGATCTTTGAGATCTGCATAAGTCACACGAGAGTCAACCGATGGATCGTCACTTTCCCAAATCAAAGCGGTTTGCTGCGCACGATGCGGCAAATGCCGATCCACGCAGTTGTAACACGCATTCAAAATGCCATCTTCATACCACTTGATGGAAACATCGCCTTCAAAGGTTGAATTGCTGATAAGCGTTGGACTCTTGATCCAATCAAGCCGCTTGGCCATTTCGGCCCAAAATCCATCTGGATCTTGCATAGACCATTCATAAAATTCTCTATATTTTTCGGCGGTGATATGAGCTGTTTTTGCAAGCTCTTGAGGAGGATTGAATCGTTCTTCGAATGACATGATGTCCCTCTGCTTTGAAAGGTCAATTTCAGGATGTTTGCTGATTCTATCACGGAAAGAGGGGAAAGGTCATTCTGCGCCGCACCAAAGAGAAGGGCTCGAGGGAACCTCTAAAACATCCCTCATCATTCCCCTTCGCGACCTTTTATCCCCCTCACCCACTGTCATCTCCGCGAAGGCGGAGATCCGGCATATTAAGCCAGACCCCCGCCTAAAGCGGGGGTGACGGGATAGAGGGGACGCGAGGGAATAGCAAGAGGGGTTTTAGAAACATCCTCTAAGCGTTATAGCGGCTTTCGTCGTTATGGGCTTCGTCTTGAATGAGAGCCAAAACATCAACAGGGTTTATCATCAGGTTCTGCAGGGAAGCCAGTCCACCGGAATTTTTTCTATACCCGCCCAAGGCCATTTGTTCATTGCTGGAATGAGGGGTTAAAGAGCGCATCCATTTTCCAGTTTCTTCGTTGTAGATATTCCGCGCTTTAACTGCGGCAAGGTCTTGGTTACACGATGAAGAGGAATCAGACTTAACTGCGCAGTCCAGCGCAGCCAGTTGGGCAGAACCTTCTTCAGAAAAGACATTCTCCTCGCCTTGAATTTGAAACTTGCTGTCAAAATGAGCATAAATCTCGGCCAAGGAGCGCGGTTTCCCTGCGGAGGTATAAAATACCCCTTTATTCGCCCGCGCTTCCTCAGGGAACAGGGCTACCCCTTTGGCGTTTGGATTCTGCGAAAGGGCCCCGAGAAACTCAGACGCTCCACCTGCTCCCATGAAATGAGCCATATAAAGTTCGGTGGAACCAATTTTCCCCCCAACTGTCTTTTGGAGATATTCGCGATTGTCTGCGGCAAACTCTCCGGCCATTAAAGACGCAATTTTAGGATCTTTGCGCAGCTCAAGAATTTGTTGCCGCACTCTGGAACTGCTCACTCTGCCGCTGTCGGAAATTTTGCTGGCGAGGCTGTCCAACCCGTATTTGTCACCGTATTTTTTGACGACACCAATCCATGTGCTTTCAATGAATTGGAACAAACCACTCGCCGAGCTGGTTTTGGCCTTGGCATTGGCTTTGAAACTGCTTTCCACATTGGCTTGTTGCAACAAATATGAGAAATCGACGCCGGTTTGTGCGCTGGCGGTTTGGATGGCACCGGCAATTTTTACCCCTGCCCGCTGGCTCAGAGCCTGCAGATCGCTTGAAGAGGGGTTTTTAATGCCATAACTCATAAATTTTGCCTAGTTCGTTAGGTGGTCTTAGGGAGCAAAATGCAAACCCTGTGCCAAATGGGTTCCAAAAGCAGCAAAACATTTGCTATATAGCGCACCACTTCATAATCATTTCATTTGAGGTGCGCTATAAAGGACGCGACTGCGTCCTCGTCCCTTATGGGACGGAGCCTGCGTGGCGTTTGAACGCGAGACATAAATTTATTCAATTTATGTCGTCTAAGCTGTACAGTGAAACCCCATTTACGGAGATTTTTGATGCCCTCTTATACCCCTCCCCTACAAGATATGGCTTTTTTGCTCAACTCGGTCACTCCTCTTGCGGCTTTAGGGCGGGAAGACCTTGATGCCGAGATGGTCAGCGCGGTTTTGGAAGAAGCGGCCAAACTCGCTTCTGGAGTACTGGCTCCCTTGAACGAAAGCGGCGACCGCCAAGGCAGCACATGGCAAGAGGGAGCCGTTACCACCGCCAAAGGATTCAAAGAAGGCTACAAAGCCTTTTGCGAAGGGGGATGGAATGCTGTTCCTTTTGACCCTGACTATGGCGGACAGGGGCTTCCGTGGTTGATGTCCTTTCCTCTTCAGGAAATGTGGCAGTCCTCAAGCCTTTCGTTCGGCCTATGCCCTCTTCTGACGCAAGGGGCGGTTGAGGCGATCTCGACCCACGGATCAGACGAGTTAAAAGAGAAATATCTTGCCAAGTTAATTTCGGGGGAATGGACTGGAACCATGAACCTGACCGAGTCTCACGCTGGTTCCGATCTTTCTCTCATCAGAACCAAAGCCGAGCGAGCCGGAGACGGAACCTATCGCCTCACCGGACAGAAAATATTTATCACTCACGGCGAACACGATATGGCCGCCAATATTATTCATCTGGTTCTGGCTCGTTTGCCAGATGCTCCCGAAGGAGTCAAAGGCATTTCTCTTTTTATTGTGCCCAAGATTCTTGAAGACGGAACCCGCAATGATGTGACGTGCGTATCTATCGAACACAAATTGGGGATCAATGCCTCGCCCACTTGCACCATGCAATTCGGTGAGAAAGGAGGAGCTATCGGCTATCTGGTTGGCAAAGAAAATGACGGCCTGAAATATATGTTCACCATGATGAACAATGCGCGGCTTTCGGTTGGGCTTCAAGGTGTCGCTGTGGCCGAGCGGGCCTTTCAAACCGCTCTTGCTTATGCCTCGGACCGCTTGCAGGGCAAACCTCTGAGCGGCGGAGAAACCATTGCCATTATTGGACATCCCGATATTCGCAGAATGCTGCTCACCATGAAGGTTCTGATTGATGCCGGACGCGCCCTCAGCTACGAAGCCGCTTTTTATCTCGACAAAGCCAAGGCCGGAGATGCTGCCGCGCAAGCGCGGGTTGACCTTTTGACACCTATCGTGAAATCCGGCTGTACCGATATGGCCGTTGAAGTTGCCTCCCTTGGCATTCAAGTTCACGGCGGAATGGGATTTATCGAAGAAACCGGTGCGGCCCAATTTTATCGGGACGCTCGCATTCTTCCTATTTACGAAGGAACCAACGGCATTCAAGCTGCTGACTTGCTCTTTCGCAAAACTATCAAAGACCAAGGACGCGCCACAAGTGATTGGATAGAAGAAGCCCAAAAAACTGCGGCGCAATCTGGGGATGATGATCTTAAAGTGGCCCTCAGCCATCTCAGCACGGCAACAGCCTATCTTTTGCAAGAATCCAAATCCTTGGACAAAATCGCGGCGGTTGCGGTTCCGTATCTTTCTCTCTTTTTTGTGGTGGCCGGAGGGGTCATGCTCACGCGCATGAGTCTGGCCGCACAACAAACGGGACAGAAAGACCTTGCTGAAACCAGATCGGCCCTTAAGGCGTTTTATAATGCTCACATTTTGAGCAAAGCAGGAGGGTTAGAAACTACGGTGCGTCAGGGTTCAGAATTTGTTGGTCCCGCTTTTTCTTCTCTTCAGCCCGTCTTTTCGCAGCGTTAAACTCAATCGCCCCGGGGAAAAGGAGTTTATAAAGGCCCCTTTCCTTGAGTTGTTCGACCAGATCGCGCCGTTCCAGACGCTCTTTGGTAACCCATCCAGCGTCGCACTCGCTCAGCGAGGCCGTCATTTGGGCCTCTTGAACCGACAGACTCCCGCTTGGGTTTTTAGAAAATCGGCGGGCATAGTTATTGGCATAGCAAGAGCAAAAGCGGTCGTAGTCTGTTCTCTCACGGGGGGCCCATGACAAACATCTTTCGTACATCATTCCCGCAACGTCTGGCGCATTAGGGCAATCGTGCCGCGCTGCAATTTTAAGATCATAGGCCAGAGCGAGAGGCCCTCGCTCACGGCGCAAATCAAGATAGCGCATCCCAATGCAGTCACAATCATAACGGGTTGTTGCCACTTTATTGGCCACACATTCATCATAAATGGCCAAAGACTCATCCAGTTGTTCGGAGGTAATGGGCGGAAGTTTCTTTTCCTTCCCGAAAGGAACGTGACCACGCGGCTTCACTTCCTCAGCATAAGCAAAGGACGCACTCAACACCAAAAAAGCAACAAGCAGAAAGATAAAGTACCGCATTCTGCTATTATGCCTAAAAAGGTTAACAAACAACACAAAGAGGGTCTCCTCACCCACCAAAATCTTTCGAAAATTTCCAGAACTTACGGTTTCTGCTTTTGTGGTTGAAATAATAGGCTTTACGCTTATGATTGAGGTCGATGCGGATTCCACGCGGGAATCCGCTTTGTTTGAGATTGCCTCTGCGCATACTGGAGTTAATATGGCAAAACTTATAATGCCCAAAAATACCTTGAAGAAGAAAGTTGGCGATGGAGGGTTTAAGCAGAGCGACCTGTTGAAAGCCCAAAGAGCTATTGAAGACAACGATGTTGATTTCAAACCAATAGCAGATAAGTATTTGGCCTTAATCCGTCAGGCACTCGTTGAATATAATAACGACAAGTCTATAGATCTTCATTCCCTGCTTTTGGACCAGTTGATGCAGTTAAGAGCGCAAGGTTCGCTGTTCAGGTATTCATCCATCAGTGCGATATCTGATACAGTTGTGGACCTGTTGGATACAATTAAAAAGGTGGATGCCACAATTATCGAGATTGTCGAAGCCTATGAAAAATCTACGAAAGTTCTTCTTCTAAAAGGCGTAAGAAATAGTGAAGACATGATTTGTAAGGCGTTTGTGACCGAGCTGAGTAACGTTTGCAAAAAATACAAAGATAGACAAGTTACCTAGAGTTTCTGGTCGATGGCTTACAATTTCTCTTTAGTTAACGTCCTTGTTGTTGAAACAACTATAGAAATGTACAGATTGTTCAAGAGCGTTCTGACCATGCTCTCTGTACCCGAAAGAAATATTCATTCAGCATATTCCATTGAAGAAGCGTTTGCAGAATTTAGAAAAACCAAGCACGACATAATCATTACCGATTGGTTGGATAACCCCGATAGCGGCATAAGACTCATAAAAAAAATAAGGACAGATCCGCTTTCACCGAACAGATTTGTTCCGGTGATTATGACGGCGGGTTCTGGACATTTGAGTAGGGTTTTAAGGTCCCGTGATGCCGGTGTTTCAGAGTATTTGATGAAACCTTTCGCAGCGAACGCGCTGGCAACACGAATTACAAGAGTGATCGAATCGAAACGACCTTATGTTATTTCGGAGACCTATACAGGGCCCGACAGGCGCGTAAGGGATGCCCCATTCGAGGGAGAGGATAGAAGAACCGCCAAACTAGAAGTAGAACTTCAATAGTTGAGGCGTTCCCCTCTGCTACAGCAGAGCACCTTGTTTTGCAACGTATTTGGTGACGGATCAATTTCTTGTTCTAGGACGTGTTGACATTCAAACGGGCTAACGGGTCACATATTCTTAATAATCCACTTAATTGGATAAGCCACTGCCATGACCGTCATTAGACCACCCAGCCACAGAGCCACAAACCAAACCCATTGTTTGGCCTTGGGGTGCTTATTCAACCAAGCCTGAACAGGTTTAATACATATGTTCATGACTGCTTTTGCCTCGGAAGATGTAATAGCAGTAG
Organism: Alphaproteobacteria bacterium; assembly: GCA_016794285.1. Classification (GTDB taxonomy): domain Bacteria; phylum Pseudomonadota; class Alphaproteobacteria; order Micavibrionales; family Micavibrionaceae; genus UBA1573. Next base: position 8,122 of record JAEUKO010000072.1, read on the forward strand.
CCTGTATAACCGAGAATAAGCGGCAATAACGGTACAACGCCAACCAACATCAACGAGAGGCTTGGTCCAGATGCGGCAGCGTCCCAGATG
>JAEUKO010000073.1:0-8119 GCA_016794285.1 Alphaproteobacteria bacterium
ACCGACCCCGGCGCACTCGCCAAGGTCGCCGTATCATTCACAGCCACAGGTGCATCATCTTTGACGCTCACCGTGATTGTCCCACTCGCCGCATCCCCATCGCTGTCCGTGGCTTTGAACCCAAAGCCAAGCGTAATCACGTCATTGGCATGGCTGCCATCGGCATGATCCAGTTGATCCAGCAAGGTAAAGCTATACGTCCCGCTTGCGCTCACATCCAGGGTGAACACGGTCAAAGCTCCCGCTTTCCCAATATATTGATTGCCAACCAAGCTCACCACCACCGGAACCCCGTTCGAGGTCAATGACCCGCCGAGCAAAGATCCGCCCGCCGTAAAGCTGCCCGCCACTGGCGCAACAACCCCCGGTCCATCCGCGCGGTAATCCACGCTGAGTGTCCCAGAGATGGTTTGGGCGCTAGAGGGCATTCCCGTTTCATCAACAGTTGCTGCAGCATTTTGAACACTCGGCTGCGTATCAATATCCGCCACCGTGATGGTCAAGGTCGCATTGGCGCTGTCGCCATCGCGGTCCACGATCTTATAGCTGAACACATCGCCGCCCACCGAAGATCCGGTATAGGTGTAAGACCCATCCCGTCCGATGGTCAGATTGCCATGCGCTCCGGCAATGGTCACTGTTCCAGAAGTCGGAACCGTGGTCATGGTGCCGCCAAAGCTCACTTCTTTGACCACATAGCCAGGCTGATCGGCTCCCACCGCATCATTGCTGGTCACATTCCCCGACACCGACCCCGGCGCACTCGCCAAGGTCGCCGTATCATTCACCGCGATCGGGGCATCATCTTTGACGCTGACCGTGATTGTCCCATTCGCAAAATCGCCATCGCTGTCCGTGGCTTTGAACCCAAAGCCAAGCGTAATCACGTCATTGGCGTTGCTGCCATCCGCATGATCCAGCTGATCCAGCAAGGTAAAGCTATACGCCCCGTTCGCCGCCACATCCAAGGTGAACACGGTCAAAGCTCCCGCTTTCCCAACATACTGATTGCCAACCAAGGTCACCACAACCGCAACCCCGTTCGAGGTCAAAGACCCGCCGAGCAAAGACCCGCCCGCCGTAAAGCTTCCAGAGACTGGCGCAACAACCCCCGGTCCATCCGCGCCATAGTCAATGGCAAGAACACCCGAAAGCGTAGATGCGCTTGTCCCCAAATCTGTCTCATCAACGACAAAAAATATGCCGCAACCACATGGGCGATCATCAATATCTTGAACCCCGATCGACAATTTGGCTGAAGTTGTATCTCCGTCCTGATCTTGAATCGTGTAGGTAAATACATCAGAACCCATGGAACTGCCCGTTGCCATGTAGGTATACGCGCCATCCTTGCCGACAGTAAGCACTCCATACGCACCTACGACTGTCACTGTTCCAACAGACGGAACATCAACCACCACAGCACCAAACTGAACCTTGATAACACCGTGTCCGGGCTCATCATTGCCTATTTTGTCGTTAGCCAAAATATTTCCACTAACGGCAATATTGGCATCAGCAACAACATTTCCATCATCCTGAGCCGTGGGCGCATCATCACGAACATTGACCGTAATGGTTCCGTTTGCCGTGTCCCCATCACTATCAGTCGCCGTCACTCCAAAATGGAGACCAATTACATCATCCGGATCATTTGCGTCCGCATGATCCAGTGAACCTAATTGCTGGAAAACATAGCTCCCATCTGGATTAAGAGTAAGAGTAAAGATGGTCGTTGTTCCAGCCTGTCCAATGTACTGATTGCCAACCTGAGTTACAACCACCGCAACCCCGTTCGAGGTCAAAGAACCACCAGCCACAGATCCTGTTACTGAAAAACTGCCAACCCCCGTTAGAGCAAGCGTCCCGGGCCCATCGGCACGATAATCAACATCAACTGTTCCCGTAACGGTCTGAAGCCCAGACTCGTCAACTTGGGTTTCATCAACAGACTGAGGATGGTCAACAATCACAGGAATTGTATCAATATCTTCAACCACAACATCAAACTGAGCGGAAGAGACATCCCCATCACGATCCACAATCGTATAAGTGAAGACATCTCGCCCAACGCTTGTATTCGCAGACGTGTAGGTATAAGCACCATTCGAACCGATCACCAACGTCCCATAGCCCGCATGAATCGTAACCGTTCCAGCAGTTGGAATCGTCACGGACGTTGCACCAAAAGTTATCGTCTTAACAATGTACCCGGGAAGGTCATGGCCAACAGAATCGTTATCCGTCACATTCCCCGACACCGTTAAAGTGATTGGATCAACAACAGCTTCGTCATTGCGAGCAAGTGGAGCATCATCAACTACCCCAACCACAAGTGTGGTCGAAGCCCCATCCCCATCACTATCAGTCGCTTCAACCGCAAAGGAAAGAGTGATGACATCATTCGCGTTTGCACCATTCGCATGATCAAAGGCGGAAAATTGAGTATAAACATAGTGCCCTGTTGCTGCATCAAGCGTGACCGTAAACACCGTATTTCCAGCAGCAACCCCCGTGTAAGTGGTCCCTGTATGGGAAACAACCACCGCAACCCCGTTTGAGGTCAACGCCCCACCCAGCAAAGAGCCACCCGCCGTAAAGGAAGAACCAAAAGCAAAACTACCCGGCCCATCAGCTTTGAAGTCAGCAACAATATCACCAGAAACGGTAACAGTCGGAGACATATTGGTCTCATCGACCTGAGAAGATGCCCCAGTTATGGTCGGTAATGTGTCAAGATCGTTCACAGTTACTGACAAGTTCGCGGTTGAAGGATCTCCATCGTAATCAACCATTGTATAGGAGAAAACATCAGACCCCAAAGCGGTATTCAAAGACGTGTAGCTGTAAGTTCCATCAGACGAGATGGACAAGGTGCCATAGACACCCGCAACAAGCACGCTCCCCGCAGCAGGCACGTCGTAAACTACACCCGCAAAAGTCACCGAAACCACCTTGCCGTGACCATCATTCCCGATTTGGTCATTGGTGAGAACATTTCCTGAAACCGTGAGGGGCAAAGATCCCACAAAGGCTGAGTCATCAAGAGCGACAGGGCCGTCATCCAGAACAGCGATACTGATTGTTGTTGCCCCAACATCTCCATCGCTATCTGTGCCCGTCACGCCAAAAGTCAGCGTAATAGAATCGTTAGGATTTGTTTTATCGGCGTGATCCAAAGTTTTTAATTGGGTAAAGGAGTACGCCCCAGTTGCCGAATCAATCACCAAGGTAAAAACTGTCCCACTCGAAGTGGCCCCCGTATAGGTATTACCAACGAGCGTTACCGTGACAACCTCGCCGCCAGAGGTCAAAACTCCCCCCAACTGAGAACCACCGGACACAAAACTGGTATTAAAACCAAAGGTTCCGGGCCCATCTCCGCCAAAATCAGCGGATACCGATCCAGACACCGAGCCAAGCGTCGTTTCATCAACCGCCTGTTCAGAACCAGAAAGAGACGGTTTATAATCAACAGGAGTAGGAGCCCCGACAAGACCAACTAAATTAGGAATTGTCTGCGAGCGGGGAGCCTCGTAACGAAGAGCGGTCGGCGCAATTGGACCAATCGGGTTTTTCCCGTCCAAAGAAACCGAATCAAGCGATGAACTGAAGCCGTATCCACGACTTGGCGCGTTATTCCCAGCATCCCCTGCGGCAGGCTCTACATTGGCAACAGCAGACTCGTCTCCGGCAGCAGGCTCAATGTCTGCCACAGATTGTTTCTTAACCGCAGAGTGTTTTGCAGTCCCAGCCCCTTGTTCAAGAGGATCTTCTTCGCCAGCAGCAGGTTCAATGTCGGGTACAGTTTGACGCCCCGCCAATTCAGGGTTTCCGGTCTCAATATTTTGAGCCACGGTCGGAATTCCAACCAGTTTGCAAGACGTCAGCAAAGCCGACGTATCCACTGTCGAACCATCGGCCAAGGTCATAACCGGAGGAAGCTCGGACTGAGAGGCTGAGAAATAATTATTGAGGAGGAGAACTCCCCCATCCTTGAAGGTCAAAATAAGGTTTTGCCCAGCTTGAGCAGCACTCACCGTATCGGAAAGCTCAAAGCCCAATTTGTATTCACGGCCCGCCTCAACAGTGTATTCAGAGATTTGTCCAGCTTTGGGCTCCATAAAAGCAACAACATCGCTTCCTGCATTTTGCGCAGCAAAAGTCACGGGTCCTTCAGCCAGTTGCGCTTTCAATTCATCGGGATAAATGATGGTGTTATCGGAGAGTTGGATCAGCGTGTCGCGCCCACAAGACTGCGCAGAATTAGCCAGCTCCTCAAAATTTTCAACGATGACTTTCGAGCCGTCCAGAAAAGAGATTTCCAACTCCCCCTTTGGCAGAAGATGCATGGACGAAATTGATTCCTGAGGGAAAGAAAGCGTATTGACCTGACCAGGTTCCAGAAAAATGGGAAGATCAAAAACCTTATTTGCGGTTCCGGTTTGGGCAGCGTTAAAATCTTTAGGCATAGCTAACTCCCTCTATGCAACATGAAAACAACATAACCATCTTCGTATGGAAGACGATTATGACGATTTGTATTTAACAAGTCCATAAAATGTATGTGACAGAGTTTTATATGCTCTTTTTTTCATACAGTCAATAAATTATGTTAATGGGGGGCGTTATTAAGCTCCATGCCCCAAAAGAACATATTTCGTATCCATAAACTCGGCCAAACCGTTAGGCCCGCCTTCTCTGCCAAATCCTGAGGCCTTGCGCCCTCCGAAAGGAATAGCAGCATTTGACAAAACTGGCTCGTTAACCGCCACCATTCCATACTCAAGGGCTGAAGAAACCCGCAAGCATTGACCAAGGTCTGTACTATAGAAATAGGCGGCGAGCCCATAATTCGAATCGTTAGCAAGGGCGACCCCCTCTTCCTCAGTTTCAAAACGGAATATCCCTGCAACCGGACCGAAGGTTTCTTCAGAAAACAAACGGCAAGCGGGCGTTAGATTCGCCAGAACTGTTGGGGTAAAGAAAAGCGTGTTAGGTTTTCTTTCTCCTCCCACCACCAAAGACCCTCCAGATGCTAAAGCGTCCGAAATATGCTCAGCCACCTTCTGAACGGCCTCTTCCCCAATCAAAGGGCCGATCTGACTCTCAAGACTCAGACCATCCCCCATTTTAAGAGCCTTGGTTTTTTCAGCCAAAAGCTCGACAAACTGGTCGTAAATCCCTGCTTGAACCAGAAATCTGTTTGCACAGATACAAGTTTGGCCCGCATTCCGAAACTTGCTTCGCACCGCTCCAGACACGGCCAGCTCAAGATCGGCTGTGTTAAACACAAGGAAAGGGGCGTTTCCCCCAAGTTCCAACGATATTCTTTTAACCCCTTCAGCCGCGTATCCCATGAGAATTTTTCCAACCTCAGTGGAGCCAGTAAACGATATTTTTTGCACCGCAGGGTGACGACAAAGGACCGCCCCAATCGCAGGGGCGCGATCCCCAGAACAAGGCAAAATACTTAAAACCCCTTGCGGAATTCCTGCCCGCAGAGCAAGTCCCCCTAAGGCTAACGCAGAAAGAGGTGTGGCTTCCGCCGGTTTTAGTACAACAGCGCAACCCGCCGCCAAAGCCGGAGCAACTTTGCGAGCAACCATAGAGGATGGAAAATTCCACGGCGTAATAGCAACACAGACACCAACTGGCTCTGGTATTGTTAAAATTCTTGTTCCCTGCTTGAACTCAGGAATAACCTGACCATAGGCTCTTTTGGCTTCTTCTGCCGCCCAGACTATTGCTTCAACGGACCCCCTGATCTCCGCCCGCGCTTCCGTCAAAGGCTTCCCTTGTTCTAGAGTCAGCAAAACCGACAACGGCTCAAGATGTTCCTCGACCAGATCCGCCCATCTTTTGAGAAGATCCGACCGCTCATTGGCAGTTTGCTCCTTCCATGACAAGAAGGCCGCTGCTGCTGAGCAAATCATCCTCTCCGCTTCTTCAGGACTGCCATTCACAACATGAGCCAAACACTCTCCTGTCGCGGGGTTTCTCACAGGAAATCTTAGAGAATCCGAAACGTTCGGATCACGATCGTCAAAATAGGCCAAAGGAAGCAATAGGGTTGTAATTGATTCTGGTAAATATTTCATTCTTTAAAAAACCCTTCAAAAGGTGCAACGAACAAGGGGCTTCTCTGCACGATTCCAACTCTATTACTTTCTGGAAACAATACAATCATTTGCACAACCTTTTACTCTCCTGCCTCATTTTTGACTCGACTTTTCTGCACGAAATAGTGCAATCTTCTCTATGTAACGTGACCTTTGCCGCTTTCGGGTGGTGTTTTTTGGGCAGGGCCTTTCGAGGAACGTTCAGAAAGCGGTTGGTTACAATTGAAAACGGTTGGTTTCCGTTTTCAGAGAAAATGTCTTTTCAGGTCCGCTACGACTACCGAATATTCGGTTTCGGCCAGGTATTCGGTGAGACTTTTCTCAAAAGATGCAGGAGCCTGACCCCCTCCGATGTAGCCTGTAACCCGTCGTAATGGACGATAAAACATATCAATAGGCAACATCGGTTCCGTGAGGACGATAAAAAGCGGGGATTGGGTGGTGAGTGCGTCTTGAACTAGCTGGCAAACCGCAATTTGCTAGCTGCGTGGAAAGTCACCACGATAAAAATGTATCCTTGGACGGATACCATGTTGAGCAAAAAAGACCTCGCGAGTTGCTTTTGTTCGGCAGGGACGGTAGCAAATGACGAAAAATCGGTTTTATAACTCGTATGGGTTGCAAAAATTTGATTTGACTCATAAATTCCAAAATGGATCCCGGTACGATCCTTGTGCCACCCGGACAAACCGTGTGGTAGGAGGGTGTAGTACCGGGGTCTTTTTTTGTCTGTCACGGAAAAAGGGAATGTGGTAGCCTTGGGGAAGAAACATATTTTTATTATGTAATAAACTTACGCCCTTTTACTCCACATAATGTCTATCAGACTTAACAAACTCACATTTTTAGTCGTCGAGGACATTCTCCCGATGCGAAATCTTCTGGTTTCAGTTTTGGAATCTATGGGAGCAGAAAGAGTTATCACAGCAGAACATGGAGGGCATGGGTTTGCCCAGTTCCTAAAATGCAAGCCTGATATCGTTATAACTGACTGGCTTATGGAGCCCATAGATGGGATGAGTTTAATCAAAAACATTCGCACTCACCCTTCTTCTACCAACCGAACAGTTCCCATCATACTTATCACTGGTTACAGCGCAGCTAGCCGAGTTAAACAAGCCAGAGATATAGGGGTTACCGAATTTCTGGTAAAGCCTTTTACCGGAGGCGATCTCGCCAAGCGAATTGCTCACATCATCAACAAACCACGCGATTTTGTACAAACACCCAAGTATTTTGGCCCAGATCGCAGACGAAAAAAGGGAGATGAATACCAAGGCCCCCAAAAGAGGGGTTCAGAAAAAAGTAAAGAACAAAAACCAAAAGACCCCTGGGAAATTAGTATTTAGTAAGCTTTTTGCCTTAGAATTTAAAGACCATGACAAACCACCCTAAAAACGGACAAGCCAAGATTATCAAGGCCAACAAAGACCTCCGGATCAAAGCCGGCAGCGGAGAGCTAGAGGCCGCAAGAATCAAGCGTGCGGAAGAAACGATTGAGTCCAATACCCATGATTTTGTTCCAACGGCTCAGGAATTTCTTGAACGTCTAGAAAATGGAATCAGTGCAGCGCGAAAACGAAACGGCGCAGAAGCCGACTTGATTGCCGGTATGACGAGGCCCGTCATGGAACTCAAGGCCAACGCACAAATGTTCAAATACGACCTCGTTTCCATTTTGGCTAATGTAATGCTGGGATTTCTAGAGCATATCCAAAGTTTAGACAAAGATGCCATAGATATTGTGGAGGCTCACCACAAGACGCTCAGTCTCATCATTCACAAACGTATGAAGGGAGACAGCGGTAGCAATGGGGCGCTCCTAAAAATGGAATTAGAAGACGCCGTTCAAAGGTACTTCATCAAGCTTGCCCGCAAAAAAGCCGAGACTTGAGTTGATTTTATCAATAGACTTCCTGTAGAACCCGCTCTGGCGCGGCAGATGCAAGGAAAAACCACGCGCAGGAAGGCAAGTGTACAAAGATGTACACGCGTTC
>JAEUKO010000074.1:0-8104 GCA_016794285.1 Alphaproteobacteria bacterium
AAATCCGGTCTAACCAAGAGTTTTACTGGCGATTTCATAGCTATTCGGCGAAAGGTCTTGTTTGCGCACAATATGTTCGAGGGTTTGTTTCATCAAAGACTGTCGCGCAGGAGAATATTTCTTCCAATCTCTGAGCGAAGTCAGAAGGCGAGAGGCAATCTGCGGGTTGATGGGGTCCAGTTCCAGAATGACCTTTTCAAACAGAGCGTAACCTTCCCCATTTTTCTGGTGAAAAACAACCGGATTGCGCATAGCAAAGCTTCCATACAAAGAGCGAACGCGGTTCGGGTTTTTCAGCGTAAAGTCAGGGTGGTTTGCGAGGGCGCGAATGTCATCAAGGGCCGAAGGCCGTACCGCCTGCGCCTGATAGGAAAACCACTTATCCACGACAAGGGGATAGGTTCTGAAACGCGCATAAAAATCGGCCAAAATTTCGGCGCGTTCTGGCGCGTTCGTGTCCATAAGAGCGGCCAGAGCCATAATGCGGTCCGTCATGTTATTGGCCGAACGATAGAGCTCAGAGGCGAGGGCAAAAGATTGGGGGTCGTGGCTCGAGGTTAAATAAGACAGAGCGGATTCTTTTAAGGCTCGCCGCGCCATTGATGAAGCGTCTGGGGAATAGGCCGCTTGGGACCTGTTTTGAGCGTAAATCTCAAGCAGTTTTGCTCTGGCAAGCAGGAGAACATCTTGTTTGATTGTCTCAACAACTTGGTGAATGGCATCGGGGTCAATCACATTGCGGGTTTGGGAAATAATCGAATAATCAGGCAAGGAGAGCATTCTCGCCAAAAGAGCCTTATCCCCGTCATTGTCCAAGCATTGATCGAGAAGGTGAGAGATGGTCTGTAAATAGCTCGGTTCGGTGATCGGAGTCTGTCCTTGCTCGATTTCGTCCAGCATCCGTCCCATGAGCTCAAGAGTTAGGGTCTGGGAGGCTTCCCAGCGGTTGAACCCGTCTGTGTCGTGAACCATAAGAAAGCGCAGGTCCTCTTCGCTAAGGTCTGTTGTCAAGCGGACTGGCGCAGAAAAGTTTCGGAGGATCGAAGGAATCGGACGTGCTCCAATCTGGTCAAAATGGAAGGTCTGCGTAGCCTCGGTTAGCTGCAAAACTTTGGTTTCCATGATCTGGTCCCCATTGGGGCCAATCAGCCCCACGGCAACCGGAATATGCATGGGCTTTTTCTCGGGCTGCATGGGGGTAGGGGCAAGACTCTGCGAGAGGGTTAGACTGTATTTTTTCTCGGTTTCATTATAAGAGGTTTTCGCGGTGAGGTGGGGAGTTCCGGCTTGCGCGTACCAGAGTTTGAATTGCGAAAGGTCAAGGTTTGAGGCATCGCTCATACACTGGACAAAATCATCTGTGGTAACGGCTTGGCCGTCAAAGCGATCAAAGTAAAGATCCGTCGCCTTGCGGTAATTGGTCTTGCCGAGCAGAAGGGACTGCATCCGTATGACCTCTGCTCCCTTTTCGTAAACCGTGGTGGTGTAGAAATTGTTGATTTCAATGTAGTTGTCGGGGCGGACAGGGTGAGCAAGCGGTCCGCTGTCCTCCGGAAACTGGAGGCTGCGCAAAGCTTGCACATCGTCAATGCGCTGCACAGCGCGAGAGTTCATGTCCGCGCTGAACTCTTGGTCACGGTAAACGGTAAGTCCTTCTTTAAGAGAAAGTTGGAACCAATCACGGCAGGTAATACGATTTCCTGTCCAGTTGTGAAAATACTCATGAGCAATCACGCTTTCGACACGGAAAAAATCATGATCGGTTGCGGTATCAGGATGGGCGAGAACAAGAGCGGTGTTGAAGATGTTGAGCGAAGTATTTTCCATCGCGCCCATATTAAAATCACTCACTGCTACAATATTAAAACGGTCGAGTTGGTATTCGCGCCCATAAACATCTTCATCCCATTTCATGGATTTTTTAAGAGCCTCCATCGCATAGGCGCATTGGGGCTGGTCTCCGTCCCGAACGTAAATACGCAGGTCAACTTTGCGGTTCGAAGCCGTTGTAAAATGGTCCTGAATATAGTGCAAATCTCCGGCCACAAGGGCGAACAAATAGCAGGGTTTCGGGAACGGATCGTGCCAAAGGGCATAGTGGCGGCCAGACTCCAGCGTTCCTTCTTCAAGCAAATTGCCGTTTGACAGCAAAACAGGGCAAGAGGCTTTGCCCGCTTCAATCCGTGTTGTGAAAACAGCCATAACATCGGGACGGTCGGGGAAATAGGTAATGCGGCGAAAACCTTCGGCCTCGCACTGGGTGCAGTAAGTTCCGCCTGATTTATAAAGTCCTTCTAGGTCCGTGTTTTTATCGGGGTCAAAACGAGTGGCAATTTCGAGGGTGAACTGTTTTTCCGAACAGGGAATGGTCAATGTAGTTTCGGTAAGTTGGTAAGCCGCAGAGTCTAATGTTCGGTTATTTAGAGAAACCGAGCGCAGTTCCATATGCTCGCCATTCAGAACAAGTGGGCGCGATCCTTCGTGGTTTTTGACAAAGACGCTGCGGGCGATGACGTCCGTGTAAGAATCAAATATGCGGAAATCAAGGGAAATGGATTCTACTTTGTAGTCGGGAACCTGATAGTCTTTGAGGTAGATCGTTTGGGGCGCATCGGTCCGCATGGGGAATCTCCGTATAATCTCGTGGGAAGGAGATTATACAGTAAAACGCGGCTCGCTAAAGGAAAAGAAAGGATTGGCGGATTTGGGAACAAGGGTGCATCTGAGGGGGCACAGGCTTATTATTCATTCCCCTACAAGTTAAACCTTAGGTTATCAGAAAGAGGCAGAGGGGCGGGCATAAAAACTGTGCATCTCGCTGTTTCTTTGTCATTACTGGACATGAGGGCTTGCAGGCACCCAATAGAATCTTTCCCTCTGGCAAGAATTGCAGTGGCCCCTCTTTTTGTGCAGCCCCCTGCGCCCCTTCTGGGCATGCCTACGAATTCTATGGCTTTGAGTTTGCTCGTCATGCCGCCTCGACTGAGTCCATCTAAATCATCATGGGCGTATTTCCACACGGTATTAAGATAGACAACATTGGAAATGAGGGAAGCTGCAGGGTTTGTTTTTGGATTATCATTATATAATCCATCTACGTCGCTAAAAAGAACGAACGTGTCGGCCTCCAGAATGTTTGTAACAATCGCTCCGAGCTTATCGTTATCCCCATAAGCAATTTCTGAAGTTGCAATGGTATCATTCTCGTTCACGACTGGAATAACCCGTGGTGACAGGCTTTGGTCAAGGCTTGAAAGACAGGCATTCCGAAGGTTTGCAACTTGTTCAAAATGTTCCGTGACGTCTGCCGTCAAAAGGACTTGTCCGACCAAAAGGTCTTGGCGTTCAAGAGCTTGTGAGAAGGCAAGCATAAGCGAAGTTTGTCCCACCATTGCCGCTTGTTGCTTAACTGGCATAGGCAGATCTTTTGTGGCGATTGTTGGGTCAATACCAAGTTTTCCCCGTCCCAGCCCAATAGCACCGGATGTGACCACAATGACTTCTTTTTCCTGTTGTTTGAGAGCGGCGATGCCCTCCGCAAAAGAATTCAGCCATTCGGTATGAACCCTTCCATCCTTGATGATGGTTTCTGTTCCAATCTTGAGGACGATTCTTCGGGAGCTACCTAATATTGCTTGCGGGGTCATATGGGACATGGTGTTTACTCAGTTCTTCTTGTTCAGGTCGTTTCTTTTCTGACTCGATAATTTCGGACAGTTTGAAAAGGATCGGGCGAATACCTTCTTGCGAGACACCGGAAATCAAATATGGCCGACTCCCCAGATCTTTTTCAAACTGATCCGCTATACTTACCATAATTTCAGGGTCGATTGCATCAATTTTGTTAAGGGCAAGGATTTCTATTTTCTCGTCAAGACCCGCTCCGTACTCCTCCAACTCCTCGCGGATGGTGTGATAGGCGGCAAGAGGGTCTTCTTGGGTAATATCAACAAGGTGCAAAAGAACAGAAGTCCGCTCCACATGACCAAGGAAACGGTCTCCTAGGCCGTGGCCTTCGTGAGCCCCCTCAATCAAGCCAGGAATGTCAGCCAGAACAAAATCGTGGTTGTCAATTTTTACGACGCCAAGATTGGGGTGGAGTGTGGTGAAAGGGTAGGCGGCAATTTTAGGTTTGGCGGCGGAGGAGGCTGCCAGAAAAGTTGATTTTCCTGCATTGGGTAACCCAATAATACCAGCATCTGCAATGAGTTTAAGGCGAAGCCAAATTTCCCGCTCTTGCCCGGGCCACCCCGGGGTGAATTTGCGGGGAGCCTGATTGGTCGCGGTTTTGTAATGGGCGTTGCCGAACCCCCCGTCTCCGCCGCGAAGGAAGACAAAGCGGTCACCGGATTTTGTAAGGTCAAGCAAGACGGTTTCTTGGTCCTCATCCAGAATCTCTGTCCCAACCGGAACACGGATTACCAAATCTTCTCCATCGGAACCAGAGCGGTTGCGCCCCATCCCATGACGGCCTTTGGGGGCACGGAAGTGTTGGGTATAACGGAAATCAATGAGAGTGTTCAGGTCGTTGACGCACTCAATAATAATGCTGCCACCTCGTCCGCCATTCCCACCATCTGGACCGCCAAATTCAACAAATTTCTCACGCCGGAAGCTACAGCATCCGGCTCCGCCGTCTCCGCTTTGGACGTAGATTTTGGCTTGATCGAGAAATTTCATCCTTTGTAACCTTGTCTAAAACAAAAGCCCGCCTTGATGGTGGCGGGCTTTGATCTCTTAAAATCTATGCGATCTTATTCCGCCGCCTGAGCTTGTGTGGGACCGTTCGGGACCACGTTCACGACAGGGCGATCATCATCATTGCGCGAGAAGAAAACCGTACCATCCGCCAAAGCAAACAGGGTGTGGTCTTTGCCAATCCCGACATTTTTGCCTTGCTTAAATTTGGTTCCGCGTTGACGGATAATAATGCAGCCTGTTGTGACGGCTTCCCCGCCAAAACATTTTACGCCAAGACGCCGACCGGCTGTGTCGCGTCCGTTGCGGGAACTACCGCCTGCTTTTTTGTGTGCCATGGTTCATATCCTCCGGTAATCGGGCCAGTTAGGCCGCTTTAATATCTGTAATTTTGATGGTTGTCGTGTGTTGACGGTGTCCGTTCTTACGGCGCGAGTTTTGACGACGACGTTTCTTGAAAATCAGAACAGTGTCATTCCGGCCTTGTTCCAAAAGCTCTGCGGTAACGACCGCGCCTTTGATGACAGGTGCGCCAACCGTGGTTTTATCGCCATCGGAAATCAAGAGAACGTCAGTGATTTTGACGGACTCACCCGGAGCGGCTTCCAGTTTTTCAACTTGGATATAGGTATCTTTTTCGACTTTGTACTGTTTTCCACCAGTACGAATAACTGCAAACATTTGTCAAACCTTTGATTCTGTTGTCAACGACCCCTAATTGGGGACCTTTTTTAGTTCAGGGCCCAGCTTATAAACCATTTCTTAAGGGCCTGTCAAGGAAACTGATAGGCCGAGGATATCCATGAAATTAAGAAGCACTGCCAGCCCTGTCTCCCTTCGTAAAAACCCAGTTCCGGCTGTTACGATTTATGGCGATGACGCCGAAAAATCCCTAACCCAGCTGATTTGGGAACTGATTCCCGGGCAGAATGTAAGGGTTCTGACGTTAGAAAGCCAAGAGGATCTATTCGAAGAGGCTTATCACAGCGCGATAGTCTTTGTAGTGGTGAATGATGCCAATCCCAAAAATCTCAACATAGCCAAGACATTGGGGGATATGAAAGGTGTTGTTGCTGACATTATAGCAATAACCGCCGAGCCTGATATTCGGAAAAGGCTCCATATTCTTTCTGCTGAATTTGATGCGATTTATAACGAGGAAATTATTCGAACCAAAGATTTCCAGAATATATTCAACCATAAGCTAAAAAAGGGAATTATGCGCCTGCAAGCTCGTTTTCAAGAAGACGAGTACCAGACGTTTCGAGAATTTATGTCGGTGAGTGCCGATGCGTTCATTGTTTTTGATCGCCAAAAACGAATCTTTTATAGCAGCGACCACTTTCTAAGAGATTTTCCCGGGATGGCCGATAAATTCGTCAGGGGAGTTCCTGTTGCTAAAATATTTGAGGGCATGGCCGAACATCTTGGCATGAAGCAGGGAGATCCTTCTTACGAAAGCGCGAAAGCGTTCTGGCTTGAATTGGTTGGGCAGTATGAATTCAAAATGGAGGATGGGAGTTATCTCCGCATGACCGCAGTTCCTCTTAAAAGTCGTGCGGGAACGATTCTCTCGATTACCAACATCACGGATTACAAAAATCAGGAAATGGCTCTGGAGCGGGCTTTGGTCAGCGAGCAGGAGGCCAGCAACCTTCAAAAGCAATTCATCAGTATGGTCAGCCACGAATTCCGGACTCCTCTGGCAATCGTCGATGGGAATGCGCAGATTCTAGAGCGCAGGATTACATCACTGCCAACTTTTGAGGTTCTGAACCGTCTTAAAACGATCCGCAGTGCTGTTTCGCGTACCGTGAATATGATGGAGGCTGTCCTCTCTTCTAATATGCTCAAAACCGGAAAGCTTGGGCTTAATATTGAGAAGTTTAGTCTGAAGGAACTGATTCTTGAGCTGTGCGAGGAGCAAAAAAACCTCTCAAGGGATTTGATTATTACCTGCAGAATAGAAGATCTGCCGAATGAAGTAGAGCTTGACCGCAAAATGATGACGATCGTTCTGACCAATCTTTTGTCGAATGCTGTTAAATTTTCTCCGGAAAATCCAATTATTCAGGTTCATGGCAGGACTAACGGTGGAAGAATGTTTGTCACGGTCGAAGATAATGGGGTCGGGATTCCCGAAGAAGAGGTGGACCGTATTTTTGAACGCTTCTTTCGCGCAACAACTTCTAGCGGCATTGCCGGTTCCGGCGTTGGCCTTTCTTTGGTGCGGGATTTAGTAAAGCTGCAAGGCGGGCATATCCAAGCCAAAAGCCAAGTGGGTAAGGGGACCTCTCTTAGTATAGAGCTTCCAGAGACTTTATCCAAAAGGGCGTAGGCTTTTTGGGTTGCCTCTTGAGCATGGGGGCAAGACGCGATAGAGTCGCAGAATCGTTAATTCTAGCTTCTGAGTTGAGTGAGCCATGCCGAAAACCAAAACAATCCTTGTCGTGGAAGATGAGCGCGAGCTGTGTAGCATCTTGTACGATGATCTGAGCAGTCGCGGATATAAAGTCGAAATTGCCCGCAATGGACAAGAGGGGCTGGAGTTGGTTCAAGGGGTTGAACCCGATCTGATTATCTGTGATCGGGCGATGCCAGTTATGTCGGGGTATCAGCTTTTGGAGCGTATTCGGGGCGGTTATCCTCAATATAGCACTCTTCCCTTCATCTTTTTGACAGCTCTTTCTGATCCTCGGGATCGCCATTCCGTAGATCACTTGAATCCAACGGCGTATCTTGAAAAACCTGTTGACCTTGAAAAACTTGCTGAAACAGTTCGGAAAGTTCTGGCAGCCTGAGATGATTTCTTTTTTACATTTTTTTCGCGGGTTTTCCGTTCTGTTGCTTGTCGTTTTGCTGTCTGCCTGTGCGTCTGGGGAAAGTCCGCTGGTCCGCAGTGGCTTCAAGGCGGATTATGTCGTGGTGCAAAAACACGATCGTGTTCTTTCGTTGTGGGCAAATGGCAAAATCATTAAATCTTATCCCATTCTTGCTCTTGGGGCTGATCCGGTTGGCCACAAACGTCAAGAAGGCGATGAAAGAACTCCCGAAGGCCGCTACTACATTAACGAGAAGCACGAAAGCAAAAATTTCCAGAAATTCCTAGAAATTTCCTACCCGAACGAAGAGGACAAGAAACAGGCCAAGACACGCCATGTGCAGGCAGGTGGAAATGTTGGGATTCACGGGGACCGTGGCGGATGGGATGGTTTCATCCAACGGTTTGATGGCAGTTGGACAGATGGATGTATTACTCTTCGAAACAGTGATGTTGAAGAAGTCTACGGTCTTGTCTCTGTTGGAACCCCCATCTGGATCAAGCCTTAGTGTCCATCCATAAAGTTTCCACCTATGGACTGCAAATGGTGGTTTCCTGCGCTTCCGTTGCTCAAGTACCTTGATG
>JAEUKO010000075.1:0-7697 GCA_016794285.1 Alphaproteobacteria bacterium
TGCTTCGCGAATCTGAAGAAACCATTCACAACACCTTGCAGAATACCGAGCTGCAAAAGCCGGATCTGGCGGATCGGGCTTCGGCTGAAACCGATCATGCTTTGGAACTCCGCACGCGGGACCGTGAGCGCAAATTGATTTCCAAGATCAATGAAGCTTTGCTGCGCATTGACGACGGGTCTTACGGGTATTGTGAGGAAACAGGGGAGCCGATTACCGTTGGCCGCCTTGATGCCCGCCCGATTGCGACCCTCTCGCTTGAAGCACAAGAGCGTCACGAGCGTATGGAACGGACTCACCGCGACGAGTAGGGCTTCCTGCATTAAAAAAGCGTTATTGGCAGACGTTTTCATTATCAACCGTCCCGTTGGTGCGCCTTCTCCCCAATCGTCACCCCCGCTTTAGGCGGGGGTCTGGTGTGTCTACGTTTTATGTTGCCGGATCTCCGCCTTCGCGGAGATGACAACGGGGGAGTTGGTCGCGGGGAGAGCAATTGTATAAATACTTTTGGGATTAGTTATAATCTAACATTGTTCAGAATAATCTTGCTTAAGCCCATAGAGATGTGGGATAGTAATAATTGAACAATGTTTATTTTTAAGACAGAATGGATCAAAGACCATGCCTCAAAGCCAATTTCTTCTCATGAAAGATCGTCGGTTTCTGCCGCTTTTTGTTACTCAGTTTCTAGGGGCTTTTCACGACAATCTTTTCAAAAACGCCATGATTATTCTGGTGGTCTATCAATTGGCTTCTCAACTGGGACTAGATGCCAAGACGCAGGCGTTGATGAGTACGGCGGCGGCGGCGACTTTGGTCTTTCCCTTCTTTATTTTCTCGGCCACAGCTGGGCAATTGGCGGATAGTTTCCCCAAGCATAAAATTATTCGGATGGTCAAGTTGGTTGAGCTTGGCATTGCTGCGCTTGGTATAACCTCTTTGGTGAGCGAGTCCATTCCACTCATGTATGTGACCATTTTTGCGCTGGGCACGCACTCGGCGTTTTTCAGTCCGTGTAAATATTCGATTCTTCCTGAACATTTGAGAAACAACGAATTGATTGGCGGGAACGCGCTGCTTAATACCGGAACGTTTCTTGCGATCTTGCTGGGGACGATTTTTGGCATTTCTCTGATGAGCCTTTCCTTTGGGACCATCGCCATCAGCTCTTTAATCGCGGTTGTGGCTCTTGGCGGGTACGTTGCCAGTCTTTATATTCCGGCCGGAGCAGCGGCTCTTGAGCCTCCCCCCTTTAATCCCAATCCGGTTAGCGAAACGCGCTCTGTTCTCAAATACACATTCTCGCAACATCGTGATGTTGTTCTCTCTTTGCTTGGCAAGGGGTGGTTTTTCTGTGTGGGAAGTATGTTTTTGTCGCAGTTTCCAAACTACGTCAAAATTTCTCTGCAAGCTCAGGAAAGCATTCTCACCCTTTTTACCGTTCTGTTTTCGATTGGAATTGGTATAGGTGGATTGTTCAACAACAAACTCCTTCACGGAAAAGTAGCGGCCACTTATGTTCCTCTGGCTGCGTTGGGACTTACCGCTTTTTCGCTTGATTTGTATATGGCGACTTCTCATGTGGTTCATAATGCGGACCAGACCTTGATGTCCTTGGGTCAGTTTGTATCTCACCTTGCCCATTGGCGGATTATTCTTGATGTCTGCCTTGTCTCTGTCTTTGGCGGCCTCTTTGTCGTTCCGCTGACGGCGATTTTGCAAGAGCGCACTCCGGCAGAAACACGGGCGCGGATTATGGCGGGAAGCGCGATTACCGACTCGTTGTTCATGGTTTTGTCTGCTGCTGTTTGTGCGACTTTGCTTTCGGCCTCATGGGATGTTCAGGAAATTTTTCTAGCCTTCGGTCTCGCCAATATTGCTGTCGCAATTTATATCTGCCGGTTGTTGCCCGACTACCTGTTCAAAACTCTCTTGCAAGTGTGTTTCAAAATTTTTTACCGTGTAGAGGTCAAAGGACTCGAAAACGTTGAAAAAGCAGGGAAAAGAGCGGTTATTGTCGGCAATCATGGCTCTTTGCTTGACCCCCCGCTTTTGGCAGCCTTTTTGCCCGGGCGTCCGATGTTTGCCATCAATACCCAAGTGGCAATGTGGTGGTGGGTGAAGCCTTTTCTAAGACTCGTTGATGCCTTTCCTCTTGATCCGACCAACCCGTACTCAATCAAATCTCTCATTCACGAAGTGGAAAAAGACCGTCAGATTGTTATTTTCCCTGAAGGAAGGTTAAGTTCAACCGGAAGCTTGATGAAAATCTATGATGGCCCTGGCTTGATTGCCGATAAAGCGGACGCCATGATTTTGCCTGTGCGCCTTGACGGGGTTCAATACACCAGCTTTACGAGACTTCGCGGAAAGGTTCCTTTCAAAAGATTTCCTAAAATTACCATTACCTTCTTGGAACCGGTGAAGTTCAAGATTGATGAAAAGCTAAAAGGAAAATCGCGCCGTGCTGCGTCCAGTCGTCAGCTTTATGATGTCATGGAGAACATGATGATGGAGACCTCCAACCGGAAACAAACCTTATGGGAGTCGTTGCTCAAAGCGCGGGATTTGAGTGGCAGTGGGTTTGCAATTGTTGAAGATGTTGATTTCTCTCCGCTAACCTATGGCAAACTGATCTCGAAGGCGAAGGTCTTGGGAGCTTATCTTGCGCGGAGCATTTCCTTTTCCGAGAATGTTGGCGTTATGCTGCCGAATTCAGCCGGAGCTGTTGTTTCGTTTTTTGCTCTGCAAGCGATTGGCGGGGTTCCCGCCATGCTCAATTTTACGGCAGGAACCCACGCCGTGCTTGCAAGTTGTAAAAATGCGCAGGTTAAAACGCTGATAACCTCCCGCCGATTCATTGAGGCCGCGCATTTGGAGGAAATGGTTGCAGTCTTATCTCAGAATGCTCGTATTCTTTATCTTGAAGATGTAGCAGAAAATATTGGGGTTGTGGATAAGGTCAGGGGACTTCTTTTTGCGAAACAAGAAAAAACAAGCCCTCAAAATCCGGCGGTTATTTTGTTCACGTCGGGGTCAGAGGGGTCTCCCAAAGGTGTGGTACTCAGCCATGAGAATCTAATCGCCAATATTATTCAGCTATCTTGTCGCGTTTCCTTTAATCAACGGGATATTGTCTTCAACTGCTTGCCTATGTTTCACTCGTTTGGTTTAACGGGCGGAACGCTTTTGCCAATCCTTTCTGGTATTCGTACCTTCTTGTATCCCAATCCGCTGCATATCAAGATTGTTCCAGAACTGGTTTACGCTACCAACGCCAGTATTCTCTTTGGAACGGATACGTTTCTTTCTGGCTATGCGCGGGTTGCCAATCCGTACGATTTCTATGGAGTCCGCTATATTTTCGCAGGGGCAGAAAAAGTCAAAGACAGTACCAGAAAAATTTACATGGATCGGTTTGGTGTGCGGATTCTGGAAGGATATGGCGCAACGGAAACGTCTCCGGCAATTGCTGTTAATTCTCCGATGCACCAGAAAGAAGGAACGGTCGGTCGTCCTCTTAGTGGCATGACGCTTCGCCTTGATCCGGTCACGGGGGTTGAAGATGGGGGCCGTCTCCTTGTTAAGGGGCCAAATGTCATGCTCGGGTACTACAAGGAAGATCTTCCCGGGGTCTTACAGCCTCCTGCTGAAGGCTGGCACGATACCGGAGATATTGTTGCAATTGATGGCGATGGCTATATCAAAATTCTGGGGCGAGCCAAACGCTTTGCTAAAATTGCCGGAGAGATGGTTTCTCTCGCCGTAGGTGAACAAATAGCCGAAGCGGTCTATCCGGAGTTTCTTCATGCTGTTGTCTGCTTCCCCGATCCGCGAAAGGGAGAGCAATTGGTTCTGGTGACAACAGCCCACGCTGCCCAGCGTGCGGATTTGGTTGCTTATGCGGGGGCGAATGGAATGACGCCGCTGGCGGTTCCGGCGCGGATTCTGGTGGTGGACAAAATCCCACTGCTTGGCACTGGAAAAGTTGATTATAATGCGGTCAAGGCTTTGGCCCTTGAAAACAGCGAAGAAGGAGAAAAATAATGGCAAGGCGCAGCGACCACAGCCACGAAGAGCTTGAAGAGCTGATTTTGAACCGGTCATGGGAGATTCTTGGAAAAGAGGGAGTTCGTGCCTTGACTGCGCGGCGGATTGCCACAGAAATTGGTTATACACCCGGGACCATCTATAATTTTTTTGAGTCAATGGATGATCTGTATCTTTGTTTGAATGAGCGGACGCTGGATGCTCTTTACGATGTTCTTGCCAGCCCAGAATGTAATGATCCGGCGAAATCTTCTTTGCAGAACATGAAAAAAATGGCTGAGCGTTACATGAGCTTTGCGCAGGAATTTCGGCCCTATTGGGAGATGTTGTTTTCTCTCCATCTTCCTGAGGCAAGAAAAAACAGAGAAGGGTATCAGGAAAAGATTGATCTTTTATTCTTGCCGCTCGAAAACCTGTTGGCGGAATTTTTCTCGGCGCATCAGCATAAAAAAAGAAAAATGGCGGCGCGAGTCTTGTGGTCCTCGGTTCACGGGCTTTGTTTGCTCCAAGAAACAGGAAAAATCCCTTTGGTCGGTGGAAAAACACAAGCCCACGAGATGGTTTGTTACTTGATTGATACGTTCGTGACGGGCATCAAAGGTTAAGGCAAAAACTGTTCTTTGAGAATGCGTTCTTCAAGAGAATGGTCAGGATCAAAGAGAACGGTCTTTGCGCCTGTTTCGGATTGACGAATTTCAACCGACACCACATCACGCACTTCGACATCATCGGCGGTTGCGCTTACGGGCCTCTTGTCATTCTCCAGAATGCTAAAACGAATAGAAACATGAGAGGGGAGTAAAGCCCCGCGCCAGCGGCGAGGCCGAAAAGCACTAATGGGGGTGAGGGCCAAAATCGCCGACCCCAGCGGAATAATTGGACCGTGGGCGGAAAGATTATAGGCGGTAGATCCCGCTGCGGTTGAAACCAGAACCCCGTCGCAGATCAATTCACCAAGGCGTTCAACGCCATCAATGCTGATACTGATTTTTGCGGCTTGGCGGACTTGTCGAAGCAACGAGACTTCATTAAAGGCGAGGGCGCGGTGAACAACGCCATGTTTATCAGTGGCAACCATGCTCAGCGGGTGGATAATAACACGTTGAGCGGCATTGATCCGCGAGAGAAGGTTGTCCCTGTGGTAGGGGTTCATCAAAAACCCGACCGAACCCAAATTCATTCCATAGACTGGAACATTGGTGGTGGCTGTATCATGCAGTCCCACCAACATTGTTCCGTCTCCTCCCAGAGCCACCACCGTCTCGGCTTGATCCAAAGGGGTCTGGCCATAAAGAGCGGCCAGATCCCTCAAAGCATTTTCAGCTTCGGTGGTTTGGGCAGAGAGGAAATGAATGCGGGGGGACGTCATGGGTTTCAAGCCGATTTTGCTGGCATTCTGTGGGCATTGGCTTCGGCCCAACTATCAGGAGCGTGCAAAAACGACTCAACAGAAGAAAGGGTCTCTGTATCAAAATAATTGAGGTCTTTGGCCACTTGCAGAACGGACCACCAATCGGTGAGGTTGTGCAATTCGACTCCCATTGCTTTCATATTGGCAAGAGATTGTGGGAAGATTCCGTAGTGAAAAATAACGAAAGAATGTTCAATCACGGCTCCGGCTTCCCGCAAAGCATCAATGAAAACTTTCTTGCTGCCACCATCGGTTTGCAAATCTTCAACCAGAACGACCTTGGGATTGTCTTGATCCATACAGCCTTCGATCTGGGCCATGCGGCCAAAGCCTTTTGGTTTTTTGCGGACGTAAAGCATAGGTTTATTCAAACGGTCGGAAATAAAGGCGGCATAGGGAATACCGGCGGTTTCTCCTCCTGCCACGAAATCAATATGATCCAGCCCGACTTTCTCGCGCAGCAACTCGGCACCTGCGTTCATGAGATAGCTGCGCTCGGTGGGAAAAGAAATCAAACGGCGGCAATCGGTGTAAACCGGACTAATCCGGCCCGAGGTAAAGACAAAGGGCTCACGGGAATTGAACAAAACCGATTTGGTGTTCAAAAGAATTTTGGCGGCTTCATAGGCAACGCTGGTTTGGGACATGGTGTTTCTTCTCCTTGATTCTGGTTTCTTCTTCATAGCTGGTATTCGTAAATTGCGCGACGAAAAAGATTGGCTTTTTCCCAGAATTCCCCCATAAAATAAGGGCGTTTTGCGTTTTATTTTAATTATTATGGAGTGTGTAAAAATGAGTGATAATGGAATCGACGGTATTATTGGAAAAAAACCTACCTTTATTCAGGGTACTGGAGGTGTTTTGCGGGCCCACTTTGCACTAGAAAGTACCGGTCAAACACACACAATGTCTGAACAGGACTTGCAACGAGCGATCGACAAAGATCCGTTATCTGACGCCGCCGAGTCATATGAAAAAATCTTGATGGCCCTCCGAACGGAGAAAAGAAATTTGGAATTGGCTGCTTAGGCGTTAAATTTTCAGAATTTCAAAAAGCGGGGGGCGTGGCTCCCCGCTTTTTTGTATAGCTAAATCTATAATTATTATACAGTCGTCATCCCCGACAAGGGAAGCAAAGCTGACCGCAGATCGGGGATCTGGTATGTGAGTGCAGCGAAGCTGCACAAAAGATTCCAGATCCCGTGTGTGCGAGCGTCCCTACGGGACGCGCCCACGGGATGACGGATAAGTAATTATAAACTTAGCTATAAGCCCAGAGGGCCAAATTTCAGACGGGTAGAAAAATAATAGCGGCCAGTCCCCCGTGGGGGCTGGGGCCAAGGTGGATATTGCCACCGTGGGAGTGGATAATATCGCGGGCAATCGGCAGCCCCAACCCAACCCCACCTGTTGTCGCGTTGCGTGAAGCATCGGCGCGAAAGAACGGTTTGAAAACCTCTTCATATAAAGCAGGGTCCAGCCCGGGGCCGTTATCTTCGACATGGATATAAAGACCGTTTTCTTGTCTTTCTGCCGTGATCCATATTCGTGAGGCGTATTTCTCGGCGTTGCTGATTAAGTTTTGCAAACACCTTTCGAAAGCGATGGGGCGCAAACTGACGGTTAAGTTTCCGCGGGCCTCGCTGTCAATCTGCGTGCCGTGACGGCGGGTGCTTTCAACCAGTTTTCCGATCAGACCTTCTAGGTCAGTCAGCTCTGATTTTTCCTGCCCCTCTCCTCGGACAAAAGTCAGATAGCCGTTAATCATCCGCTCCATGTCGCGGACATCTCCCTTAAGAGCTTCGATTTCAGGGGTCTCACCTAAAATGCTTAGGCCTAGATTAAGGCGGGTCAGAGGCGTACGCAGATCGTGCGAAATACCCGCCAGCATGGCTGTTCTTTGCTCGATTTGGCGGGTGATTCTCTCGTGCATATCCAAAAATGCGTGGGTGGCTTGGCGGACTTCCCGTGCGCCTTCTGGTTTTAAGGGCCGAATATTCTGGCCTTTCCCCATGCGCTCGGCGGCCAAGGCCAGCTTACGAATTGGCCGGATTTGGTTGCGCATAAAAAGGGCAGCGATGGCAAACAGAATGGCCGAAGACCCAACCATCCAGAAAAGAAAGATATAAGCCGAAGAAGAAAAAAGGCGGCGTTCCAAAACAAAAACGCGAAGGATTCCATTTGGCAATTGAACACCAATATTGACCCATTCATCGTCAGGCGACAAAGAAAGGCT
>JAEUKO010000076.1:0-7672 GCA_016794285.1 Alphaproteobacteria bacterium
AATTTTCCGGCGCAGTCGCGTAACTTGCACATCCACGGTTCGATCATTACCATCAACGCCGCATAACCGAGCCAGTTCTTCACGGCTCAAGATTTTTCCCGGGTGGAGAGACAGGGCCTCAAGCAATCTGGATTCTACGCTGGTCAACCGGATAACCTCTTCTCCGCAAATCATTTCATTGAGTTCAGGATCATAACGCCATTTGCCAAGACGGAATTTGGTTACGCGCCGATGTACCTTGTCGCGCCGCCGCAAGATGGCCTGTAAGCGAAGAAGAAGTTCTTTTGGTTCGAATGGTTTGGGCAGGTAATCATCGGCCCCCGACTCAAACCCTTTGAGACGATCTTCCACCTCGCCCAGAGCGGTCAGCAGGATAATGGGAATATCGGTTGTCTCGCGAAGGTCGCGTGTGAATTCCATGCCGTTCCGGCCAGGCATCATCACATCTACGACCAACCCATCAAAGGTAGCCCGCTTGAGAATGTCTCCGGCACTTTTTGCATCGCGGGCTGTGGCAACGACAAAACCGTTCTCTTGCAAATAACGAGAAAGCAGTTGGCGGATACGGTCATCATCATCCACTACAAGAACGTGAGGCTTGTCAGTTTCGCCAAAAAGGGCTGTTTCCATTTGTATCTCGGTCCAACGCTTGTCAAAAGAACATACTTGGGCTAAATATAGAGGGATTTCCACATTCTGAAAGCAAAAAGAAGAGAGGTTTGGCATGGCACTGATCCCTTTTGATGACCGTGATGGGTTTATTTGGTTTGACGGGGCTTTGGTTCCGTGGCGGGACGCCAAAATTCACGTTATTAACCACGGGCTTCATTACGCTAGTTGTGTTTTCGAAGGCGAGCGGGCCTATGGAGGGACCATTTTCAAAAGTATGGAACATTCAAAGCGTCTTCTCCGTTCCTCTGAAATTCTTGATCTAAATGTTTCGTGGAGTGTTGAGCAAATCGAAGCCGCAAAACAAGAAACCCTCAAAGCCAATAACTTGACGGATGCATATATCCGCCCAGTTGTATGGCGCGGCAGCGAACAAATGGGAATCTCGGGACGAATGAACAAAACCCACATGGCGATTGCTTGTTGGGAGTGGCCGAGTTACTTTTCTCCAGAACTTCGTGAACAGGGCATTGCTCTCATGACCTCGCGCTGGAAGAAGCCTTCTCCGGACTCCGCTCCTTGTCATTCGAAAGCTGCTGGCCTTTATATGATTGGCACTTTGTCGAAGCATGAGGCAGAAGCTGCTGGATTCACGGATGCCTTGATGCTTGATTACCGTGGCTATGCGGTAGAGGCAACGGCAGCGAACCTATTCCGTGTTAAAAACGGCGTTATCAGAACACCAAAACCGGATTGCTTTTTGAACGGAATTACCCGTCAAACTGTAATGGAACTGGCCCGCGAACTTGGATACCCGCTTGAAGAAGATCACATCACAGTAGAGGATCTTCACAGCGCGGATGAAGTCTTTGTAACGGGAACGGCTGCCGAAGTTACGGCTGTTGGTAAAATTGATTCCACAATCTATCGTGTTGGCCTCGTGACGCGTGCTTTGCGCAGTGCGTATGAGGACCTTGTGCGGGGAAAGCCTGTTCAGGTTGCAAACTCTAAGGCAGCCTGAAATTTTTTCTGAACCCGAAAAGACAACAAAAAACCCCTGAGAAGGGGTTTTTTTTCAAGGCTATTTGCACAGCTTGATTTAGGCAACTTTCTTTCCATCTTTTGAAGATGCTTTTTGTTTGCTCTCTTCTGCCGAGGATTTAATTTCGTTCAAAGAGGCGGCAACGCGTTTGTTGATAATTTCGCTAGCCTCCCGCGAGGATTTGGAAACAATATCGCCGACTTCACGAATGCCGCTGACTGTCTTTTCGTAAGATTTACGAATGAGCTCGGCCCCGCGAGCAATTTTTTCTTCGGGGGTTCCTTCGTGCATAATTTCTTTGGCAATTTCTGATTGATCTTTAACCATTTGGGTCAAAATCTCCGATTGACGCTGCAGAACGGTCTGCAAGCTTTCCATCCCGACTTGTTGGGCATCGGTGAAGGCTTGGAATGACTTTCGTCCGGCCTCAAGGGTATCTTTGATGTCAAAAGGTGCGCCAGTCACCAAAGGAAACGATTTGCTAACGTCAGGCTTTAACCAGTTTTCAAAAAAGGGATTCTTAATCATGAGGTCTCTCCTATGTCCCAATGCTGTCAGAAGGGTTAATGATTTATGTTTTTCTTCTGAATGTCAAGGAAGCGGATCAAGAGAATACCATGATCTGCAAACAATAGTCGTTACGACAAAAAATTATGAAATTAGCGTTTACTTAACTGAGTTAAGGCATAAAGATTATAAGGACAGCTATATATAACCCATTTGTGATATATGAACAAAAAAATCACTTTTAATCATTCTCCTGAGCACTCTTCTGGGGTTTTTGCTTGGGCGAGAGCCAACATGGCGCAAGTTATGGTGGTGTTGAACGGGCTTGCCTTGACGGGGGCCTCTTTCCTGATTGCCAATTTTTTTGTTAACCAGATCCTGATTGAGGAGTCTTCTCGGCAGGGGGTTCAAAACAAAACTGAAATGTTGGCTATTGCCAAGGAACTGGAAACGCCGATTAACTCTTTGTCATCCCTGATTTCAGTTTCTGGGGCAGGCGGCCTTTCAGCAGCCGCTGCGCAAGATGTTGTCGAGCGCGCCTTGGGAGCGGGCACGAATTTACAAATCTTTTCAAAAATTTACTGGATTTCTCCCCAAAGCATCTCGGGTAGGGCAGAAAAAATTTATCAGGGTCAGAGAGTGGCTTCTTTGTCAGACGATCAAGTTCAGCAAATCGTGGCCAGTAAGAATAAAATTTTCTCTGATGAGGCCGCTGGCCGCCTTTCTTTGGTCTATGATGAAACGTTCTCGCCTGTGCGCAAGACGGGTACTTCGCCAGAAATTATAGGGCGTCCGGTTTTTCTCGCGCAAAGTGTTGGCAAACAAGGGCAGAAACTAGGGACCATCCTTGCTTTGCTGGAGGCTGAAGAAATTGCCAGATTGTTTGAGAAGGGATTCACTCACCCTTACAGTAAGGTCATTCTTTCAGATCAAAAGAAAGCACAAAGCCTATTCCAAATGACCAAGGTGAACGAGGAGACTAAGGGAGGATCTGAGACGACGGTCAGCTTTAATTTTCTTTTGGCCGGAAAAGAGGTCGGGGCTCGGTTTTTCTATCAAGAGCAACCGCAAATGTCTATTTTGCGAGTTCTGCCTTGGCTTCTTTTTGGTTTTGGCGGAACGTTGACGGTTATTGCTTGGATGTATATCTGGAGCAATCAGAACAAGTCGCGGAGTATCTCTAAAATGTATCTGGCGATTGAAGCCAAGAACTCTGAGCTTAGTCGTGAGGTAAGCGAGCGTGAAAGGCTTAATCATACCCTAAGAAAAGCAGAGCGCGAAAATAAGGCAATTATCAATGCCATTCGCGATGTGATTTTTGAAATCAGTTTGAGTGGTGAGATCCTTTTCCTGAATGATTCGTGGACTCGTCTGACTGGGTTTGATGTGGGGCAGAGTGAGGGAAGAAATCTGTTTGACATGATTCACCCCAAAGATCAGGAGGAGCAACGCAAATGCGTTTCTCAGCTAATCAAGGGACTTCGGTCGGCCTATCGGGTTATGACTTCGATTCGGACGGCTGAGGGGAATTTTCGTGTTGTCGAAATGGCCGTGTCGATGATCCGTATGGATGAGAACAAAAATATGCGGGTGGTGGGGAGCTTCACCGATATGGACGAACGGGAACGGGCTGAAAAGGCACTCTCGGAAGCCGAGCGAAAATACCGCAGTATCTGGGAAAACGCAGCAAGTGGCATTTATCAGGTAACTCCCGAAGGTCTATTTCTGTCAGCCAACCCTGCTATGGCGCGGATCTTCGGCTATGAAGGGCCGGAGTACCTTATGCGCGAGGTTCGCAACGCCCATCAGGAATTGTTTGTGAATCCGCGGGAACGTATGAAGTTTCTTCGTGGACTGGATACCGAACTCGGGTCCTTTCAGGAAATTTTTGAATCGCAGGCTTATTGCCGCGATGGAAAAAAGATATGGGTTCAAGAAAGCATCCGTCCGGTTGTTGATGACGAGAAGCACGTTCTCTACTACGAAGGAAGTCTTGAAGACATTACCAAGCGCAAGGAAGCCGAAGGTCAGTTACAGGCAGCCAAGGCGGAGTCGGATGTTGCCAACCGTGCCAAGTCTGAGTTTTTGGCGAATATGAGTCATGAACTCAGAACGCCACTTAACTCGATCATCGGGTTTTCCGAGATTATTCGCAACGAAGTTTTCGGACCTATTTCTCCGCGTTCTTACCTTGAATATGCGCGGGATATTCACGATAGCGGAAAAAACCTTCTCGCGATTATCAACCAGATTCTTGACATTTCAAGAATTGATGCAGGAGAGAGGGAACTGAAAGAAAGCCTTTTTGATCTGCGCAAAGTGGTGTCAGTTGCTTTGGAGATCATGATGCCAAAAGTTACCGCTGCAGAGTTGACCTTGATTGAAAACGGCATTGAATCTCTTCCCAAATTGGTTGGGGAGGAAGTGGCGGTCAAGCAAATGTTGGTCAACATTCTTTCCAATGCGGTTAAGTTTACGCCAGCGGGCGGTCGGGTCACGCTGGGTGGTGAAATAGACGCTGTGGGGAATTTGAGAATATCGGTGAGTGATACGGGCGTTGGTTTGGGCGAAGATGAAATCCAAAGGGTTATGTCTCCCTTTGGTGGCGTTGACGGACGGCTTAATAAATCAACTTCGGGAATTGGCCTCGGCCTCAGTCTTGTCAGGTCGCTCATGACGTTGCATGGGGGTCAGGTGGAAATCTTTTCCCAAAAAGGCCTTGGCACGACGGTTACCTTGGTCTTCCCGAAAGAGCGGGTTCAGGCTTGAGGCTTGGAGAATAAATGCTCTTCCGTTTCCTCAACCGTGAGGGAGAGGGCTTTCCTCGCCATATCAAACTCAAATCCAGCTCTTGCCAAAGACGCGAGGGAGCGATTCGGTCCCTCATCCCTCGTCGAGTAGGCTCCCAAGCGTTTTTTCTTAATCCATCTGAGTGCGGCCAGCCAGTCATGGTTAGGGTCAAGGGGTTCACAAACCGAGGCCTCTTGGAGCCAGTCCGGCGAAATCCCTTTCTGGCGAAGGGTTTGGGTAATTCGTGAGGAAGAATATCCGCGCTGAGTGAGAGAATACCTCAATCCGCTGGCATAGGCCGGATCATCAAGAAAACCAATTGATTGAAAGCGGGAGATCAGTGTTTCCAGCAGATTCAGGCACTCTTCACGGTCTTGGTCCGCGTGGGCGCGGCAGGATCTGTCGATTTTTCTAGTCATCACTCTGCGAAACTGAGCAGTTGAAGCTGGGAAGCGTTCCAGATAGAATTTTCCCGAGTTTTCGAGGTAGGTTGCTGTGATTTTTTTCACGGGGGGCCGCGAGCGGGGGCTTGATTTTTCTGGATCGACAGTATTTCTCATAGGGGTAATTTACTAAACTTTGGCTCCAAGTCCAAGCTGAATGGGAAAATGTGTTCGATGGTTTTTTTAAGGGTTCAAGAATGAGTGACGATTCAACACCTTTTTCTGACGCAGAAGCTTCCGGTGGGGCGGTTGTTCACTTCCCCTTGCCGGATGACAGCCACGTTCTGACCTTTCACCTTGAAGGCCCAAATTTGCGTGGGCGAATTGTGCGGTTGGGGAGGACCCTTGGGGATCTCTTGGGGCCGCATGACTACCCGCCTTTGGTTGAAAAACTGGCAGTTGAAACCGTGACATTGGCTGTTTTGCTGGCCTCTATGCTCAAATATGACGGTGTCTTTATTCTTCAAGCGCAAGGGGATGGGGCCGTTAATCGGTTGGTTGCCGATGTAACGTCTTCTGGTGAAATTCGTGTGACCGCCGGATTTGATTCGGAAAAACTGGAAAAAATTACAGCCGAAACCCCAAGGCTTCGTGACCTGATGGGGACGGGATATCTGGCTTTCACGGTAGATCAAGGTGAATACTCCGAAAGGTATCAGGGCATTGTCCAGCTAGGCCCCGAAAGTCTGGAAGGCTCCATTCATCATTACTTCTCGCAGTCCGAACAAGTTGGAACAGCGATTAAAATGGCAGCCGCCCGTAATGACGAAGGGAAGTGGCGGGCGGGGGCGGTCATGCTTCAACATATGCCGGATCATTCCAACATTCCTCAAGACGCCAAGCCCATAGCGGAGAATTGGAACAGGGTTCAGATCTTGCTGCAAACTTGTACAGCGGTTGAGCTTTTGGACGAGAAGCTGCGCGATGAAACGCTTCTTTATCGATTGTTCCACGAGGAAGGCGTGCGGGTTTACGCGCCTCAGAAACTGTGCAAAGGATGCCGCTGTACACCCGAAAAGCTCAAAAACATTCTTAAGCTACTGCCTGAAGAGGATCGGGACGAAATCGTTCAAGACGGCCAGATCACCATGACGTGCGAATTTTGTAACAAGGACTTCTCTTTTACACCGGATGAAATCGTCCCCGACCCCTCGACGGGATAAAGTACAGGAATATATGAAGTAATTCTTGACTTATTCCACATTGCCATTGACATAAAGCAAAATAGGGTGTAAACCAATCCCAATGTTATTTTGTGTGAGAGGTGTGGAATGAAAAAAATTGTAGCTGGTTTGGCGGTGGCGTTTGGGCTTTCGGCGTGTGGTGAGATAACCCCGGAAGAACAGGCGCGAATTGGGCTTCAACAAGGTGTGAAATACGCCCGCTGTGCCACAACGATTGCGACCGCTGACACGATGAATATAAAGTTCGATGGTGTAAATCTTCAAGAGGCCTTCCAAGATCTTTATGGACTAGCTCAAGAGAAACTCCCTCAAGCAGAAGTTGATAAGGCGATGTCATGGATGGACCAGAGCTATGCCACTCGGTCCGAACAGGGCGTTGTCATTAAAAATGCAGTTGAAACCAATGCGCGTGATTGCCTTGACGTTCTGCTCGCGGTTCAGAGGAAGATGAGTATCCACTAGGAGGTCCTCCGCCTATTTCTCGACCCTGAAATAATCAAAACGTCTGTATTCGTCAGGGTATTCCTTCGTACGTTCATCGGCCAGAGCGTCATAGAATTCTTTCCGCCGCTGCGGGTCCTTGCTCACCGAGATCAAGCGGTCCAAGGTTTGCTCACCTATCCGGCCTTCGCCTTCACTCAGGGCAGGTTCATCCTCGCTTCTTACAACATTCAAGGCTTTCCTAACCAGCGCAGACCCACCCGAAGCTCCGTGCCGGATGGTCGTATCAAACAATGTTTTGGCGGCATGCTCGTCCGGAAATTTATCATAGGCCCCCCGCCCTCCGATCCTCTCAAAACTGTAATCTCCATAGTTGATGAGTAATTTGGCACGGTCTTTGGAGGTCAAATCCCCAGCCGCCCCGCGAGAGGGAAGTTTCATATCATATCTCTTGTTGAGATCGCGCAGCGTCGGGACGGTTAATCCGCTGACCGTCTTTCCGTCTGCGGCATCCCCGCCTTCAAAATCATAGGTCGTCATAATGGATTTGTATTCCCTTTCCTTCACGTCAATTTCATTGAGGTTTTTGGAGAAGGTCTCTCTATGTCCTTTGAGGCCTTTAAGTTTGAAAAAATCTTGCTTCTCCTTCACAATTT
>JAEUKO010000077.1:0-7658 GCA_016794285.1 Alphaproteobacteria bacterium
TTTCGGTCAACTGTCCGGTAATTAGACTGCGCACAGGCGGCAAGATGTTCCCAACTTTGAGCAAGGCACTCCGCAAAAACTTGGCGGGACCATGAGTGTTGGTGTAAAGCCAGACGAGGGCATTGGTCCCCAGATAAATTGGATGTGTCGCACGGCGGTGTTCGGTGTGATAGGCTTCAAGAACGGAGTTCGCGCCAATATCCAGTCCAAGATGGAGAGCGTTTTTGATTTCTTTGGCGAGGGTATCTGCCCCGCGCAGCCCAAAATTAAAACCGTGGGCAGTCACCGGATGCATTCCCACCGCTGCATCACCCATCAAAGCAAACCGGTTTGCATAGAATTTATCGGCATAAACCGCGACCAGAGGGTAGGGGTGAAGTTTACCAATTCTTCGCATTGTCCCAAGACGGTTTTCAAATCTCATTTCAATATCGGTGTTGAATTCTTCTTCGTCCATTCCCATCACTTCGGCCACTTTGTCAGTAGGCAGAGTAATAACAATCGAAGACTGTTTGCGGTTCATGGGCAAAATAGCCAGAGTTTGATCGTAATGAAAACATTCGTAAGCGATGTGATGATGAGGCAAGTCATGTTCCATGCGGCCCACAATCACCACGCGGCCAAAGTCACGCATTTGCGCTGGGATTCCCATTTTTCTGCGGGTTTCAGAAAAGCGGCTATCTGCAGCGACAATGAGCGGAGCTGTCAAGGTTACTCCGTTTGATAATGTAACCGTTCCCCTTGCTTCATCTGTGGATGTTTCGGTCACGGAAATATCTGTCATCAGATCAATATTTTTCCACGGCTTAACTGATTGATAAGCGGCACGCCGAATGAGGAAATTGGGAACGAGATAACCAAGAGCTTCTTTTCCTGTATTCTCGCTGTCAAAACCAAGGAAGTAAGAGGATGTTCCGTTTAGAACACGCGCTTCACGAATGGGCGATATTTCCTTGGCAGGAATTTCAGACCATATACCCAACTCCTGCATAATTTTCAGGGAGAGGTGAGTCAGGGCAATGTCACGTCCATCTTCCGGAGGGCTCGCAAGAATTTTCTCAGATTGTTTTTCAATGACGCATATTTTCAAATCTGTATCTGCCAGAGCGCGGGCAAAGCTGAGACCCGCAGGTCCGCCCCCAATAATAATCACATCATAAGAGAGGGAAGATTTCTTGGATGGCTTCGCGGTCATGGTGGTCCTTATTCGGGGCTGAAAAATAGACGTTTCCCCGTTTTAGGACATATCCTTGTCAGAGGCCAGAGAAAGAGAAGAAACAAAGTATGTTTCCATATTGCCAAAGAGTCCTAGCGCGAGGGTTTGCGCGAAGACGGGCCGCCTTTTGAAGAGGGGCCGCTTTTGTCTCCCCTTCTGTCAGGGCTTGCGCCACGGGAGGAGGGAGGAGATGATTTCTTGCTGTCACGGTCCCATGTTTTCTTTGCGGGCCTGTCTTCGGACCAAGACGAATCCTTCTTTCCCCCCCGCGATTTATCTGTTCCAGATCTTTCCGATTTTTTCCAGTCGGGTTTTCTGTCACCAGAGTTTCGATTACCGCGCCCTGCCGAATCACGTCCACGGCCTCTTTCATTTTCAGCAAGAAGTTCCCGCGAGAGAGGCTTGCCTTTGTATCCGGCAACTTCCGCGCCGTCTTCTCCGCGCACCAGTTCAAAGATTGTACTTCCAGTGAGAACATCCACTTCAAAAATACGAATAAGGACAGGGGCCCCAAGCCGGAACACGCGCCCCGTTCTCCGTCCGATGAGGGCGTGTTGGGATTCATCGTGGATGTAGTAATCTTGTGGCAGAGAGCGAATAGGGACCAAGCCATCGGCCCCCGTTTGGTCGAGTTTGATAAACAATCCAAAACGGGTGACTCCACTGATCCGCCCCGAAAATTCTGCCCCGATTTTGTCCGAAAGAAAGGCCGCTGTAAAACGGTCCACCGAGTTACGTTCGGCCAAGGCAGAATTACGTTCCGTTGTGGAAATGTGACCGGAGATTTCTTCAAGACGGACAGCCTCCACATCTGACAACGCTCCTTCGCCGAGGTCGTACGCTTTAATCAGGCTGCGGTGGACCAGCAAATCAGCATAACGGCGAATGGGGGATGTAAAGTGAGCATATCGCATCAGAGCAAGGCCGAAATGTCCGATGTTTTCGGGATGATAGACGGCCTGAGCTTGAGACCGCAGAATGATTTCATGGATCAGGAAGCCCGTCTTTAATTCCTTGGCTTTTTCAAGAATCTGGTTGAGTTGTCCAGAATTGGCAAGGCCTGTCTTGGGAAGAGTCAGGCCAAAGGCATCAAGGAAGGTACTGGCGGCCATCAATTTATCGCCTGTCGGGCGATCATGAATACGGTACACGCAAGGAGCTTTTTTGGCCTCTAAAGCTTCGGCAGCAGCAACATTGGCAAGGACCATAAACTCTTCGATCAGGCGGTGAGAGTCAAGCCTTTCTCGAACGGCCACGCCGGTCATGCGTCCGGCATCATCTACCACAATTTTTCGCTCGGGAATATCAAGGTCCAGTGCGCCGCGCTCAACACGCGCAGCATCCAGAATTTTCCATGCGGCATAGAGAGGCTCAATCACGTTTTCCATGATCGGGCGGGTTGTTTCATCGGGATTTCCTTCCCGCGCTGCTTGCACCTGTTCATAGGTGAGGCGGGCCCGTGAGAGCATCAATCCGCGCACGAAAGAATGGCGCAGCAGTTTCCCCGCTTTATCAATCCACATATGAACGGCAAGTGTTGCACGCGGCCCATCAGGGCGAAGAGAGCAAAGATCGTTCGAAAGTTTTTCCGGCAGCATCGGCAAAACGCGGTCGGGAAAATAAGTCGAATTTCCCCGCTCATAAGCTTCTTTATCGAGGGGTGATTCTGGGCGGACGTAATAGGCAACATCGGCAATGGCAACCAGCAGATGATATCCGCCGATATTGTGGGGGTCTGTATCCGGTTCGGCAAAAACAGCATCATCAAAATCGCGAGCGTCTTTGCCATCAATCGTGACAAGCGGAATGTCGCGCAGGTCCGTTCGTGTTCCAAGCGGAGGAACGACCATCCCTTCAGTGGAAGCTAAAACAGCTTCAGGAAAACTATGGCGCAGGCCAAGCTCGTGCAGAGCCATGAGGCTGATCGCTTTGGGGTCATCGGCTTGGCCGACGATTTCAAGAACCCGCACTTTAAGGCGGAGGCTGCCGCGCCTTGAGGGTTGAATTTCACAGACAACAACTTGTCCGGCTTTTGCGCCGCCAAGGTCCTTCTCAGAAATATCGTAATCCTGTTTGGCGCGTCGATCGAGGGGTGCAAGCGTGTATCCGCCCTTGCCTTGGCAGACATTACCCACGACCCGTTGGGCCGGAGTGTCAAGCCGCTTCATGATATGGGCTTCGTAGAGGGACGAGCTGACTTTCTTAAGACGAGCCAAAGCACGATCCCCGACTTTGAGGGCGGCATGGCCTTTGTTATCTGGTACAACTTCAAGGCGTGGCGGAGGGCCTTGGAGGGCTTCTTGCCATTCAGCGGGCCGAGCGAACAAGTCACCGTCAATGTCCATGTCGGTGACTTCGATCACGGTCATGGCGGGCAGGGCATCTGGAATGCGGTAAGACTGGCCGCCTTCACGGACCAGAAGCCCCTCATCTTCCATGTCTTTCAGGGTTTGTTTGAAGGTCAGGCGGAGATTTTCACCCTGGATATTAAAGGCATCAATCAGGTCACGCCGCGAAACGGCAACCCCGATCTTGGTCAGGGTGCGCAAAATGGTTTCTTTATCGGGAAGGGTCATGGGGGCGACTATATCCTGATTTCGCATAAATGTCACGCGGGGATCCGAAGAGTGAGGGAGCGTATTCCTCAATAGAAAGAAGAAGGAAAACATATTGACAGAAAAACAAAGTTTTCGTAAGTATCAGCCGAGCATTCTGATATTTCTGGATTCCCTTAGACTTTTTCTATCAAAAAATTCAGGGAATGACGAGGCCGAGAACTTTTGCAACAGGTCCATTATGACCTATAACAAGAAGGGTTTTTGTAATGAGTAAGAAGGCGAGCGGTAACGGGGCAAAGGTTGACGGAGGGGGTTATGTAAGAATCTCCTTTTCTTGTGCAACAACTCCCGACGAGAGGGCGCGGGCATTGAAGGACCTCGGAGAGAGTTTTGCTAAGTGTGCTGGTAAGAACGGCGGTGCTATCATTGTAGCAATAAAACCAGATGCCCATGCTGAAGATGGGGTGTATTGCGTCAGAATTAGCGGCAATATGTCACAAGCTCAGGCATCGGCTCTGGGACAACATAGGGTGTAGTTAACCTCTCCGGCTCTCTCTATTCGCAGCTTCGGCATGGGCGGAGGAAGACAACAGTGGCTTGCGGAGGGGTGAGCAACTCCGTCACAATACGCTCTGCCGTGGACTTGATGGCTCCGTGGATTTTGCCACAAGAGTCTCTTTCCCGCTGCAAAGCTCTGATTTCAGCATCAAGGTCTGAAACTGGGGCTGCGTACTTCACCCAACCCGAGGAACGATGAACTTGATGAAGGAAATCTGTAAAAGCTTTGGTTAATTCATTCTGATTCTGTCTTTGTGTTCGTGCATCCTTCAAAGAAATGACGTTACTTCTTTCCGAGAAGTCTTGTTGAAGAGAGCCCTTCTGTGCGGAAAAAAGCTCAGCTTGGTTCGGGAAGGCGGCCAGAAGATCAAGATGTCTGCCGGAAGAATAGAGAAATTCTAAACGGTAGGCCCTCCCCTCTCTTCGCTGGGTGGCTTCTTCCTCTTTTCTGCGGAGGACCGCCATTTTCTCAACAAAGAAAGTGGAAATGCGAGAAAGGGAGCGGTGGACGGACCTAAACTGATCCAGCACATTTTCGGGTAGGGGAGTATGCTCTTGCAGGTGGGACATGAGGATAGATTGTCCGTCCCGAATGGTTTGCACATCTTCGGCTGTGAACTTTAGGGAGGGAACATGAGGGTCCCCGTCTTGCAAAATCTGGTGGGCTTTATTTGCAAGGCGAACGAGAAAAGCCGCATTAGAATTGATAAGAAAAGTGGGAACGTAGCCCCCAGACTCCGCAACATAAGGAAGAGCAGGGGCATTGCTCTGGGCAAACATTCGGAAGGGATCTGAAAGGAGAGCACCCATACGCAGAAAAACACCATAGAAAATCAAGTTTAACCTACGAAAAACATAAGCATAGAATACCCTTATGTCAATAATATAATTAAACCTCGGTTTCGGTGCCGTAGTAGTGCACGCCGGTTTCTATCTTTTCACGGCCTTTGGATTCCCTCCATTTATTGGTGTCCCGTAAGGAGTAGATACAGCCGCAATATTCTTGCTGGTAGAAATGTTCCCGTTTGGAAATCTCAAGCATACGGCTGGACCCGCCGCCTTTGCGCCAGTTGTAATCCCAGTAACTTACGCCGTCATAGCGGCTTGCGGCGCGGTGGCCACAGCCATTGATCTGGTTAAAATCTTTCCATCGCGAAATCCCAAGGCATGAAGTAAACATGGGAAACCCGTTTTCAAAGGCATAAAGAGCGGTTCGTTCAAACCGCATATCAAAACATTCGGTGCAGCGTTTGCCGCGCTCGGGTTCGTTCTCAAGGCCTTTAACCCGCGTGAACCAGTTGGGAGAATCGTAATCGGCATCAATAAAGGGAATGCCAAGTTTTTGCGCGTAAGCGATGTTTTCATTCTTGCGCAGTTCATATTCATCACGGGGATGAATATTCGGGTTGTAAAAATAGATGGTAAGGTCAAGCCCACTGGCCGTCATAGCCTCAATCACTTCGCCAGAGCAAGGAGCGCAGCAGGAGTGAAGCAACATCTTTCCTTCCGCCGCATCGGGGATGGGAAGGACTATACGGTTTTCCAAGGTTGGGCTGGTAAAGGTCATAGGGCGGTTTCTATAGCTGGGTCTACAATTTTTAGATGTATCGCCATCCCTCCGCTATTATTCCCCCGTCATCCCCGCAACGGCGGGGATCCAGCAAAATAAAACACCGACACACCAGACCCCCGCCTAAAGCGGGGGTGACGATTGGATACGCCAACGGGATAACAGAACGAGTCATTATGAGCTCAGCTATAGCGGATTGCGGGGGAAATGGCAAGTTTTGTAAGAGGTCTCTTATTAACGGACTGGAAACCAGCCTATGGTATTCTGGTAAGTGGAGTAAGGGGGCAATGCCAGAAGGGCTTGCGTGATTTGGCCGTGTGAAGCTCGGAAAAGAGCCGTTCTCGGGAAAATAATTTTTCAAGGGGGCTTTCATGGCTTCGATACCTTCGGTTACCACTGGTAATATCGCCAATTCCTACATCAATAAGAACGACAGAGCGCAGAGCAAGGCTCTTCATGCTTTGGCAAGTGGTAAGAGCATCAACAAAGCCTCGGACAACGCTGCGGGTTTGGCCATTGCCACCCAGTTAATGTCGGATGTTTCAACTCTCAAGCAGGCCTCTTCGAACTTGGTTCAGGGAACCGCTGTGTTGCAAACAGCCGATGGCGGTTTACAGCAGGCAGGGCAGATGCTGGAGCGGATGAAATCTCTCGCAACGCAGGCCAGTTCGGGTTCGGTGGATAGCACCTCGCTGGCTGCAATTAACACGGAATATCAATCGCTGGTTAGCGAGTTGAACAACCTCTCGAACACGACATCTTTCAACGGCCAAAATCTTTTAGATGGGACGTATAACCAGAGCTTTCAAGCCGGACAAGCGGTGGGCGATACCATCAATGCGAATTTGTCGGCGGTGAATAGTTCGGCCAATGGATTGGGATTGACCGCAGGGGTTGGGGCCAGTGCCAATGCGTTGAGTACTCAGACTTCGGCGATGGCCACCTCGGCTGAACTGGATACAGCGATTAGCAATCTGTCGAGTTATCGGGCGCAGATTGGGTCAACCCTTTCGACGTTCTCGGTGCGCGGCGATGTCGTGGACAGTTCAATCAATAGCACGCTGGAGGCGCAATCTTCCCTTATGGATGCCGATATTGCCGCTGAGCAGACAAACCTCACCAATTCGAAAGTTCTCAGTGAGCTCTCGATTGCGTCTGCCGCGCAGGGGAACAGGATGAAGTCGTCTCTGCTGGGCCTGCTTCGTTAGATCTTTTGCGCAGGGTCCGGTTTTATAGTTACTGGTGATAAAAATCCGATGACGTCATTCCGGCGGTGTTTTTTCGAAGAAAAAACTCACGCAGCCGGAATCCATAGGTGAGCCGCAGAGCGGCTCTCAGTTCTGGATCCCGTGTGTGCCAGCGTCCCTGCGGGCCGCGCCCACGGGATGACAAGATTTTGTGTAAAACGACCATATCAGGCAGGGGCCATATCCTGAGGGCGGGACCACTCCTCTAGTGTTTTTTGAGCTTCCGCTGGAGAAGAAGAGGCGGCGATGGCGATCTCGTAAAGATCGAACCAAAGCGGTTTTTCTGTGCTTCTTCCAGCTCGATCAAAAGCGTCTCTCAAGTGAGACAAAGCTGCATTCGTGTCGTCTGGACGTGTACGGAGGCTGATTTCGGCAAGAAACTGGCGTGGATATGGGGTCTCAGGATCAAGTTCGATTGCTGTTCGGAGGGCTTCCTCGGCTTCGGCATAGCGGCCTAGTTCTTTTAGGGCGTATCCCAACTCATTCTGTAGATATCCAATGTCAATATA
>JAEUKO010000078.1:0-7554 GCA_016794285.1 Alphaproteobacteria bacterium
TATGTTCCTTCCTTGCGTTCAGGGGATGATCCGTTTAAGCGGCTCGATTCTTTGCTGGGTGGGGGAGTTGGTGCACACAAAAAAGAACAGAATCCTTGGCAAGAATGGGGCCCCCCTTCTCGAATTCAGGTCGGAGATATTCGAGAAGGTTTGAAAGGGGATAAATCATTCAAAAAGGCTTTTCTTCGTGTCGCGGAGAAGGCTCTCTCTGGAGCGGCGTTGTCTGATGAAGAAGTTTTTGTTCTCAGGGTAAAGATAAATACCGGAGAATATCCGTTGAGTCTGACTGGAAAATCAAGCGGAGCATCGCAATTGAAATACAGCGAAGAAGAAAAGCAAGAAACGATTAAAAGATTGCGGCTGGAATTGCGGGATGACTTGATCATGGGAATACAAGATGGTCGTTATCCAGATATTGCTCACCGGATGGGAACGTCTTCGGAGGCTGCCAAAGAAGACGATATGAGGAGTTTGAAAAAAAAGATTAACCCTGATGATTCAACGCTTTCAGAATTTGCGCGGGGAGAAGCTCAGCGTGTCAGCCAAGAAATAGAGCTAAGTAAAAACAAAGCTGCACCTGCTGCACCTATACCTTCTGGCCCTTAATTCGACTTCTCGTGAAGAAAAAACCACGGAAAAAATCCGTGGTTTTTTGATTTATAGGGATGAGAGAAGAAAGCCTATCTTATCATCATTTTCAAGGTGTTGGTGACGGCGGCGGTGTCCCGAGTTTCTTTCTTGTTCCGGTCTTCTGGATCAAGCCAAGATCTTTGTTCCGGAGTGGCTGAGAGAATGCCTTTTGTCTTCGCGGCAAAAGTCAAAAGCTCTGCAGGTTTGGCATTGTTTGCAGCGGTGAAGGCTGTTTGAACGTCATCCTTGGAGGTTGTTGCAAGTTTCCATTGACGACGAATTTCTTTGACTTCGTCTTCATCAATTCTGCCCAAGGCCTCAAGTTGATCGAGACGCTGGTCAAGTTGAGCTCCGTTGAGACTGATTTCTTTATCACGAACTTTTTTGGCGAAGTCTTCCGATAGCGAAGTGTCGCGGGATGGAACGGGGCCTGTTTCGAAAGAACGCGCAGTGGTTTTCGGTGCGGGTGCTGCTGTTTGGGATGTCTCTAAAATTTCACGAATCAGAACGGCTCCAGCTTCTTTCTGGGCGGGAGTTGCTTTCAGGAGATTGTTCATTCCTTCATCGCTGCTGATATATTTGGAATCCAGTAAACTGCCTAACTCCTTCCGCACAATTTCGGCAGATTTAGGCGATTTTTCTTCTAATTTTTGATCGACATAAGAGGCAAGAATCAGTTGCTTCCTAAAAGTTGGGTCTTTCGCCGCCCTTGCCAGTTCCCAGTTGACGCGAATTGATACCCAATTCTCTGTGCCAGAGAACTTCATAAATGCGGTTGGGGGGAGGAAATTGGTAACTGGATTTTGTCCGATAGAGGGAAAATGAAGAGCCAGAGCAGAAACTGTTGTGTAGATACCGATCATCAAAGCCGCAGGGCCAAAAGTGATGGCCAGGCCTAGTCTATCTCTTGATGCGGCAGCAATGCGTTCTGCGTGGCGGGCTTGTTCTTCGGCGGTGACCGCTCCGCTTTTCTTCCCTTCTTGCGGGGTGTTTTGTTTTTGGGCAGCCAAGTGTGCGGCGGCTCTCTGGCTGTAGTCCGCTATTGCCTCTGCGGATGTTTGCGGGGTTGGAAGAGAGGCTCCGCTTGTTGTTTGTTGATTTTCGCTCATGTTACACGCCCTTATTTTGAAATCCCTAATAAAATATTAAGGTAATCTATCAGGGAGAGGAAATATTGTCAATAGTTATGTATACTGTGGCTAGACTTGCAACAAATTAGACATATTGTCATCCCCGACAAGGGAAGCGAAGCTGACCGTAGATCGGGGATCTGGTGGATGAGTGCAGCGAAGCTGCACAAGAGCCCGGACCCCCGCCTAAAAAGCGGGGGTGACAGGGGGGAGAGGAACTGAGTTGATAGACTTTTACAGGTGTGACGGAGGTTTCTTAATGTCTAAAATGCCGGATGCCGGTAAAGACCATGGCAAGGCCTCGATCATCAGCAGCGGCAATCACATCTTTATCTTTGATGGAACCTCCGGGTTGGATGACGGCTGTCGCCCCTGCGTCTGCGGCGGCCAGTAATCCGTCGGGGAAGGGGAAGAAGGCATCCGAAGCCACAACCGAACCGGCGATAGCCGTTCCCGTTTCTCCCGCTTTCCATGCGGCAATGCGGCTTGAGTCAATGCGAGACATCTGCCCCGCGCCAATCCCCACTGTTTTAAGGCCATTCGCATAGACAATGGCATTCGACTTGACGTGTTTACAAACACGGAAGGCAAAAACAAGGTCGCGCAACTCCGCTTCGGTTGGGACCCGTTTGGTAACCACGTGCAGTTGGTTTTCCTGAATGCGGGCACCATCGGCGGTTTGCAAAAGCCACCCACCGGAGAGCGTGCGCAGGGTCATGCGCGAATGATCTGTTCCAGACAGGCCACCTGTTGCGAGTACGCGGACTTTGTCTTTGGATTTAAGAATTTCGATGGCCTCCGGCGTAATACTTGGGGCGATAATGACTTCACTGAAAATCTTGATAATCTCGGAGGCTGTTGCCGCATCCAGTTCACGGTTGAGAGCGATAATTCCTCCAAAGGCACTAACCGGATCGCAGGCAAGCGCAGCGTGATAGGCTTCTAACATCGATGCCCCTGTTGCCACGCCGCAGGGGTTGGCGTGCTTGATAATGGCCACGGTTGGAGCCTCAAATTCCGAGACGAGTTCAAAAGCCGCGTCCGTATCATTGAGGTTGTTATAGGAAAGTTCTTTCCCTTGAATCTTCCGCGCATTCACAACCCCCGAACGGCCAGAACCATCACTATACACGGCGGCGAATTGGTGCGGGTTTTCGCCATAGCGCAGAGTATCAACCAAACTGGCAGAGAGGGTCAACGTGCTCGGGAAAAGTTGATCTTGCTGGTTGTTAAACCAGTTGGAAATAGCCGAGTCGTAAGAAGCTGTTGCGGTAAAGGCTTTCCCCGCCATGCGTCGCCGGAAATCGAGACTTGGTCCGCCAGCTCTGATTTCTTCGATCAAGGCGTTGTAATCTTTCGGATCGGTGATAACGGTTACAAAGCCATGATTTTTGGCCGCAGCGCGGATCATTGCCGGACCACCAATATCAATGTTTTCAATGCAAGTATCCGCATCGGCGCCGCTGGCTACCGTCTCCCGAAAGGGATAGAGGTTGACAATGAGGAGGTCTATGCCCTCAATCTGGTGCGCGTTCATAGCAGATTGATGTTCTGCATCATCGCGCAGGCCCAGTAAGCCACCATGAATTTTCGGATGTAGCGTTTTGACTCGTCCGCCCATGATTTCAGGAAAGCCTGTATGGTCGGACACGTCTGTTACACAGGCCCCTGATTCCCGCAAAGATTTGGCGGTTCCACCCGTTGAAAGAATCTTGACCCCTGCGTCTGTAAGGGCCTTGGCAAGATCAAGCAATCCGGTCTTGTCTGAAACCGAGATTAAAGCCGTTTTGATTTTTGTGTGTTCAGGGAAGGGGATTGTGCGGGGGGCAACGGAAACAGACATAGATCAAAA
This sequence comes from Alphaproteobacteria bacterium, assembly GCA_016794285.1. Classification (GTDB taxonomy): domain Bacteria; phylum Pseudomonadota; class Alphaproteobacteria; order Micavibrionales; family Micavibrionaceae; genus UBA1573. Next base: position 3,613 of record JAEUKO010000078.1, read on the forward strand.
CTCCTCAAGCTCAGAAAAGGGAAGAGCTGATCTTTAGCACAGTACTGTCCTTTGGGGTAGATGCTAAAAACGCTTAAGCAATCCAGAGCCTCCGGCAGGGGGAGGAGGGGTGCTGGTGGAGCTGCTGAGGCTGCTAGGTTGTTGAGAAGACGGTTGTCCCTGTCCTTCGGGCTTGATGTAAAGGCCCCGTTTTTCAGGCATGGGAGAAAACTTATCGGTAATACCCAAAACAGTTTCCGCACCGCCCAGAAACAAGAACCCATCTTTTTCAAGAATGCGGGACATCTTTTCGAGCACGCCAGCTTTGGTTTTTTCATCAAAATAAATCAACACATTGCGGCAGAAGATAACGTCAAACGTTCCCATACGAGCCATATCGCCCAGCAGGTTGAAAGTCCCAAAGTGAACAGCATTTTTAATTTCATCCTTGAGTTTCCAAGTTTCTCCGGCTTGTTCAAAATATTTCATCAAGTACTGAATAGGCAGTCCCCGCTGAACTTCGAATTGGGTGTAAACGCCCTTTTTGGCTTGATCGAGAATTTCCTCAGATAGGTCGGTGGCCGTGATTTCGAATTTCCATCCTTTGAGCTGAGCTTCCTTTTCTTTCAGGATCATAGCGAGAGAATAGGGCTCTTGACCGCTGGAACTTGCCGCGCACCAAATACGGACAGTCTTTTTCGTTGCCCGTGCTTGCAGCATATGAGGAAGGACAACTTCCTGAAATAACTGGAACGGTTTTGTATCACGAAAGAATGACGTTTCGTTGGTTGTCATGGCCTCGACAATGTCTTTTATAAGGGCCTGATCAGGAATAGCCCGCAACTGCATTGTCATCATATCCAAAGAGGGGAAGTTCCATTTCTTGGCAATCGGAGTTAGCCGAGAATCAAGCAAGTAGGACTTATCCGGTGTGACGACCAATCCGGATTTTTCGTAGAGAAGACCTCTGTAAAGTTCAAAATCTGCAACTTTCATGATGTGTATAAACCTTATCCTGAACCTAAACGCAAGGCTGATTTCCGCAGCCACGGAGCAATTTCATCAAGGGGAAGAACTGCCGTACAAAGGCCAGCCAAAGAGACCGCACCTGGCATACCCCACACAACGCTGGTTGCCTCGTTTTGGGCAATTACGCGCCCACCAACAGCAACGACATCCCGCGAGCCGTTTAATCCATCCTGTCCCATGCCAGTCAGAATGACCGTTAACATTTTCTGCCCATAGACTTTGATCGCGCTTCTGAGCATCGGATCAACGGCAGGGCGACAAAAACTTTCCATCGGACCATCGTCAATTTTTATGACGGCTTTGCTAGGCGTGCCGACAATGAGCATATGATGCCCGCCAGGGGCAACATGAACACGCCCAGAAACAAGGGGCATTCCCTCCGCCCCTTCGATCGCAGGCAACCCAGTTTGCTGTTCGATATGTTCTGCCAGAATCTTGGTGAAGGTCGGTGGCATATGTTGGGTTATAATGATTGGAATATCGATTCCCTTTAGACCCGATAAGACTTTGAAGAGGGCGTTTGGTCCGCCAGTCGAGCTGCCAATAGCCAAGATATCTGGTTTCCCTGAATATCCCTCATTTGAACTGCGCAAGGTGACGGTATTTCCTAGTGTCGGGTGAAGTCGGGCACTGCTGCTGGTCGCGGGGGCAGAAGATGTTGGCTTGGAGGATGGGCTGTTGTTTTTCCGTTCCTCGTTAAAGCCAGCGATAGATAGAACTGTATGAGTTAAAATGTCACGAAAGGTATCTTTGGAATACATATCCTGCGTGCTGGACGGTTTAGCGATACAATCAACTGCGCCGAGTTCCATGGCCTTGAGCGATGTTTGGGCGTTTTCTGATGTCAACGTTGAGCACATAATAATCTTAACGCCGGGCTGGATCTTGAGCAGCTTAGGGATGGCTTCCAAGCCCCCCATAACCGGCATTTCAACATCAAGAATGATAATGTCGTGGGGATGCCGTACCAGATTACTGACCGCAATTTCTCCGTTCTGAGCCGAACTTTGAACTTTAATATGAGGGTTTGTTTCAAGAATTTTGGTCAGGAACCCACGAATCACAGCTGAATCGTCAACCACCATGACTTTCACGGTGTCGGCAGATGGAGATGAACTGGGGGGAAGAGACATAAGAAAAAGACCTTCAAAAAATAGCACACGCAGGCGGTAGAAACATCAAAGCCGACTAGACCTCGTCAACCAAACCGATCTGGATGAATTTTGATTTGATGATTTCAGTATCAAACGGTTTCATGATGTACTCATTCGCTCCCGCCATCATCGCCCTTTGAATGTGTGACATATCGTTTTCAGTGGTACAAAAGACAACCTTAGGATCTCCGCCAGAAGGCAGGGCTCTGAGTTTTTCAAGAAACTCAATCCCACTCATCACCGGCATATTCCAGTCGAGCAGAATAGCTTCGGGCATTTTCTTCTGGCAGGCCTCATAGGCCTGCTGTCCATCCTCGGCTTCCTCACAGGTGAATCCACCGATTTCTTCTACAATGCGCCTAGCGACTTTACGGACCACACGGCTATCATCCACGATCAAACACAGTCTCATACAGAAATCTCCATCGTTTAGATTATACTGGCCAATTCCTTAACGAAAGGTCAGTAAGTCAGAATTAATTAGGGCGGTGCAGGGATAAAAGAAGCTTGGGAACATCTAGAATCACCAGAATTTTTCCGTCCAAACGATACACCCCGAGCGAAACAGATCGCCAGAGCAAATCAAGCGTAGCCGGATTTTGTTCATACTCGCTTTCGTTGAGAGAAAGAACGTCACCGACTTCGTCAATAACAAGGCTGTATAGCTCATCATCGTGGTCAACGACTACGCTCATTTCGTTTTCAACATTCTCAAGCGGGGGCAAGCCAAGGCATCTCCGAACATTGACCGCTGTGACGATACGCCCCCGCAGATTCAAAGAGCCAGAGACTTGCGGAGGAGCAAGAGGAATGTGGGTGACACGTTGTTCTCCCAAAACATCTTGCACTTGCAAAATGGGAATGCCAAACATTTGACCGCCGATTTTTACGGTCAAGAAGTCCTTGGTGGCCCCTAGGTTAAGGGAGTTTCTGTCATCCAGAATTTCAGAAAGGGGTGGATGGGCACTCATGCTTGACCTCCTTGTGCAGCCAAAGTTTGTGAAAGAGCGGAGAGCAAGGTCTCGCGATCAAATTTAGCAACGTATTTGTTGAAACCAACTTTCATGCCGTGGTCAATATCTTGAGGTGTGGCATGAGAAGTAAGGGCCAACATTGGCGTGTCTTGCCATGCTCCGCCAGATCTTATTTTTTCAGCAAACTCGAATCCGTTCATATCCGGCATTTCGATGTCGGAAATAATCAAGTCGAACTGCTCCCCTTTTTCTGAGAGATCAAGGGCTTTTGCGGGGCTATCCAACGCCATCACATCGTAGCCGGCCGTGGTTAACAGCGGACACAGCATATTGCGGAAGAAAGGGCTATCATCCACTAACAACAGACGACGCTTGCCAGAGGTTCGAATAGCTTTGGTTAGAGCAAAGGGCTCGTCTCCGTGAGTCTTGAACCAGTTGCCGTGAACTTTATTGAGGAAGTAAACCACATCAATCAGTTCAGTAGCCTTACCGGAGAGAATGGCACTCCCGACGATGCCCGGACGAACGCCATCTACTTGGATGTTGATAGCTTCTTCACGAATATCAACAATGGTATCGACAATGATGCCAACGCTCTTTCCCTTGTCAGAGAAAACGAGAAGGGGTTTTGTTCCTTTTTGCAAAATTTCAACATCATCGCTGAACGGAGTAATCGGCATCAAGCTGCCCCGATACTGGATCAGCATTTGCCCATCGCTACGTTCAACGGTTTCAAAGTTGACGTTTTCCAAGCGTGAGATGAGCGAGAGGGGAACAGCTTTGTAGGAATCGTTACCGGCCGTGAA
>JAEUKO010000079.1:0-7050 GCA_016794285.1 Alphaproteobacteria bacterium
AATCTTTTTTGAAATGTGGCAATCCGACAATCACCAACAGCAACACAACAGCATGAAACCCAAGAGAAATCATCAAGGGTTTCTTCATATGCGGTTCTCGCAAACCTGTGTGTGTTTTTTGACGCGGCGTATCGTTCATTATCCATCAACATTCAATCAGATCAAGGGCGGCCAACAGAGGAAGGCTCAGAAATCAAAGCAACCTTGCGGTAACCGGCTTTGTTAATTGATCCTATAATCTCCATGACTACGCCGTAAGATAGTCCTTGATCGGCGCGAATAAAGACCCTGCGTTCCACATCGTCGCCTGTAATGGCAGACAGCTTAACGATCAGTTCGTCCTTGCTGACTTTGGTTTGTCCAATATAAATCACCCCAGACTTGGAAACCGTAACCTCCAAGGGTTTTTCGTCCTTGTCATTGACCGATCCTGCCTGAGATTTTGGCAAGTCCACCTGCACCCCTGCCGTCAACAATGGAGCTGTCACCATAAAGACAATCAGCAGAACCAGCATCACATCAATAAAGGGCGTAACATTGATCTCGGACATCGGGCGAAATGCTCGCCGTCCACCGTATCCAGTACCTCCACGCGTTTGAACATTCATGCCCATGGCTTAAGCAACCTTTTTTGCAGGACGCTCTTGGCTATCCAGATGACGCGACATGATTGCAGAAAACTCTGCGCTAAACGCGCTCAAACGATCGGCATAGCGAGCGAGGGCCGTTGAAAAAACATTATACCCGACCATGGCCGGAATGGCCGCAACCAAACCTGTGGCCGTCGCAAAAAGAGCCTCTGCAATCCCGGGGGCAACAACAGCCAAAGATGTGTTATTCATGCTCGCAATCGCGGTAAAGGAGTTCATAATCCCCCAAACCGTTCCGAACAGACCAATGAAGGTTGCAGTAGAACCCGTTGTCGCGAGAAAAGTCATCCCGCGTTCCAGAATTTGCATCTCGCGGATAATGGCCAAGGACATCGCCCGTTCAACCCGTTGTTTAAGGCTCGCTTGCAAGTTTTCAGAGGTAGGAATACCAGCGGAGATTCCTGCCTGCCATTCTTCCATTCCTGCGGTGAAGGTTGTAAGAAGCGGGTCCGGAGGGCTTTTTTTCACGCGCTGAAATAGTTTATCAAGCGGTTCCCCTGACCAGAAAGCCTCCTCGAAGCGATCCGCCCGACGGTTGAGCTTTTTGAGCGTCAATCGCTTGTATATAATAATCGTCCAGCACCAGATAGACATCCCGATCAAGGTCAGCATGACAAACTGGACAACCAGATCCGCACTCATAAACAATCCAACTATGGACAGATCGTGGTGAGGCATAGCTCCTGCGGCCGTTCCCGCAATTTCAGCAGCATCAACAGGAGTGGTTGCCGTTTCAGGTATGGAAGACGATGTCATTCTACTGGTCCTTTTTCAAAGAGCTTGTCACGCACAGCGGCAGGTAAACGGAATGGCCGCCCATCTTCCCCCACACAAACCAACACGATTTTCATAGCGCAAATGAGCTGTTCGCCCCGCATGACATCCTGTTTCATTTCAAAACTGGTATTTTTGAGTGTTAGAAGTTTAGTTTTAACGGTCAAACTGTCATCCAGCCGTGCGGGGGTAAAGTACTCGGCTTCAACGCGTTTGACAAGGAATAATACGCGGTTTTCCTTGAAAAGCTGCGAGTTTTCAAAGCCAATATCCCGCAAAAACTCGGTACGGCCCCGTTCCGCAAATTTTAAGTAATTCGCATAAAACACGACCCCGCCCGCATCGGTATCTTCGTAGTAAATCCTGACGGGCAGCTCATGAACATTATTCATCAAAAAATCCTGTCTGTGAATTGTCCCCCTGAGGTGTGAGTCCCAAATATCCATACCCTGCACTTGAGAGCATCCTCCCCCGTGGAGAGCGGTTAATCAGTCCCTGCTGAAGAAGATAAGGTTCCACCACATCTTCGATCACGTCCCGCTGCTCCGCCAGAATAGCCGACAAGGTTTCAATGCCAACAGGCCCGCCATTATATTTTTCGGCAATCATGCGCAAGTAGCGACGATCCATACTATCCAACCCCTGCCCGTCCACGTCCAACCGCCGCAAGGCAATATCCGCCACTGCTGCGTTAATCTCCCCTCCCCCTGCAACGTGAGCAAAGTCACGCACTCGGCGAGTCAAGCGTCCGGCTAAACGAGGAGTCCCTCGTGAGCGTTTGGCAATTTCCATGGCTCCATCTTCGCTCATACGAATGTTCAAAAGCCCCGCTGTGCGCTTCACGATCAACGACAATTCTTCTGGAGTGTAAAACTCAAGCCGCAGCGGGATCCCAAAGCGATCCCGAAGAGGATTGGTCAAAAGACCGCTGCGTGTTGTCGCCCCAACAAGGGTAAAGGGAGGTAAATCAATCTGAACCGACCGCGCCGCTGGCCCTTCCCCGATCATAAGATCAAGCCTGCGATCTTCCATGGCCGGATAAAGAATTTCCTCAACCGCTGGATTAAGCCGATGAATTTCATCAATAAAGAGGACATCAAACGGTTGAAGATTGGTAAGCAGTGCCGCCAAATCCCCCGCCCGCGCAATGACCGGACCAGACGTTGCGCGAAATCCGACTCCCATTTCCCGCGCCACAATCTGGGCAAGCGTGGTTTTTCCAAGGCCCGGCGGGCCAAATAAAAGAACGTGGTCCAGCGCGTCTTGACGGGCTTTTGCCGCTTCAACAAAGACTCGAAGATTCGCCCGTAACTCCTTCTGGCCAATAAATTCTTCAATGGTTTGAGGACGAAGAGCCCCTTCCTCCCGCCCTTCATTTTCGAAAGACTCTACTGATAGATCATTAAGTTTGGGTTGCAGGCTCATCGCATCAACTCCTTGAGGGCAGATTTAATCAGCCCATCAATTGTTGGAGGGGTGTCATCGTTTGATTTCTGCCGCGCTTGCATCACTGCAGAAAAAGCCTCGGAGCGGGCATAACCAAGATTAACCAGTGCCGACACAGCATCTTGATCCAGTGAAAAATTAGAAGGGGGCAAGGAACTCTCGCCTTTTGCCCCCGATTTCTTTTTAGCTGGCTCAGCTTGTAAATTTCCAAGGTTGAGCGCAGAAACCTTGTCTTTAAGCTCCGTTACAATACGCACGGCAAGCTTTGGCCCAACGCCTTCGGCCTGCCGCAAGGCATTGCTATCGTTCGAGGCAATCGCTACAACCAAACGATCCGGTGCGCAGACTGAAAGAATAGACAATCCAGACTTGGCTCCCACCCCTTGAACTGAGGTCAGCAGACGGAACCAATCCCGCTCGGCCACGGATGAAAACCCATAAAGGTGAATATGGTCTTCCCGCACATGGGTTTCAATCAGCAACGAGACGGGATCACCGAAGTTTCCAATCATCCCAAGAGTCTTTCCGCTAGCGAAGACATGATAACCAACCCCGTTTACATCCAGAATCAGGCTATCTTGAAACAGCGTATCAATTTTTCCTGTGAGTTTTGCAAACATGGACTTTCAACGTCCTTTCAAGGCAGAGTGAATCATCTGGTTTGATTGTGCATGATGAGCATGGCAAATAGCAACCGCCAAAGCATCCGCTGCATCCGCGCTCAACTCCCCACAACTTGGCAATAACACTTTCATCATCATGCCAATTTGCTCTTTGGCAGCGTGTCCTGCACCGACCACCGATTTTTTGACTAAGTTCGCCGAATATTCAGCCACATCTATACCATAACGGGTAGGAGCCAAAATCCCAATTCCCCGCGCCTGTCCCAATTTCAAGGAAGAAGCGGCATTTTTGTTCACAAAGGTTTCTTCAATTGCCGCCGTTTCGGGCTGCCATCGCGCCAAAATCTCAGTCAATTCTGTGTCAATTTTGAGCAGGCGAATGCCCATTGCATCAGACGGGCGGGTCCGAATGACTCCTGCCGCGACAAAGCTCAGACGAGAACCTTCGACATCAATGACGCCCCATCCTGTCTTTTCCAGCCCGGGATCAACCCCCAATACCCGCATGAACTAGCCCGCTGCCATAAGTTTTTGTAAAACTTCATCACTTACTTCAAAATTGGTCACGACCGATTGCACATCGTCATTGTCTTCAAGCACATCAATTAACTTCATCAAAGTAACCGCCGTATCTGCCTCCACCGGAGCCATCACGTTTGGTTTCCATGTAAAACCTGATTTTTCAGCTTCACCGAATTTTTTCTCAAGAGCTTCACGCACCGCAACAAAATCACCAATCGAGGTGATGACTTCATGGGAATCCTCCCCTGTTTCGACGTTGCCCGCCCCAGCTTCTACCGCCGCCTCAAACATCGTATCCGCACTGATTTTTCCAAGAGGGTAGATAATCTGGCCAATATGCTCAAACATGAAGCCCACTGAACCGGTTTCCCCCAGATTTCCGCCATATTTGCTAAAAGCCGAGCGAACCTCGCCTGCCGTCCGGTTTTTATTGTCGGTCAAGGCCTCAACAATAAAAGCCACCCCCCCGGGCCCATAGCCTTCGTAGCAAATTTCGAAGTAATCGGTTGTATCTCCAGCCCCCAAACCAGCCTCAATCGAGCGTTTGATTCGCTCATTTGGCATATTTTCAGCCCGTGCCGCCGCAATAGCAGTTCTCAACCGAGGGTTAAAACTAGGTTCCCCTCCACCCATTTTGGCAGCCACCTGAATTTCACGGCCTAATTTAGTAAAGGCCTTAGCGCGAGAGGCGTCTGCGCGGCCTTTTTTGTGCATAATATTCTTGTACTTGGAATGACCCGCCATGACAAAACTCCTGAAACGTTACCTTTTTTGAAATATTCCTCGGATATTACCCCCTTGGGTAACACGCACCCCTTGGAAATTCAAGATTTAGGCTTAAAATTATACATATTTCATTGACTGAATTTTAAGGGCCTCGCTGTTACACTCCAATTTGGAATTGATAGCCTAACCCACAACCCATTTTGAAGTTGATCGCGCCAGAACATGACATACCAGTTTGACCGATTGAGAGTCCTTGTTGTTGAAGACAACCTGCCCATGCTTGAGATTTGCAAGACGCTTCTCATGACTTTTGGTATTGGAGAAGTTTTTACAGCCAAGAACGGAGATGAGGGCTTTAACATTTTCTGCAAAGAAAACCCTGACTTTGTCCTCGCGGACTGGATGATGTCTCCTATGGACGGAATTTCTTTGACCCGCCGGATCCGCAATGACCCACGCAGCCCGAACCATTTTACTCCGGTCATTCTCATGACTGGTTTCAGTGAGAGAAAACGGGTTATTCAAGCACGCGATGCTGGCGTGACCGAGTTTTTGGTCAAGCCTTTCAACGCTCGTGATCTTTACAAACGGGTTTCTCAGTTGATTGAACGCCCCAGACAATTTGTTCGATGTGAAGACTTTTTCGGTCCAGACCGTCGTCGCAAACCGACCTCTGAATTTCAAGGCCCCTTCCGCCGCGACAGCGATAAACAAAAGGCCTCCGAACAGCGCGACCGCATGAAAGAAGCCTCTGTCCATCTTGACCGCCTGCGTGAAAACACTGGTCTCGTCAGGGGTGGCAAGTTTGAAATCAAGCAGATTGATCTAAACAAAGCTTCTGATATAGACTTCGAGTAAGGAAACAAATCTTTTCATGACTGACAACCTCGACGATCATTACAACATGACCCCTAGGCGGAAAGCTGAATTTTTCCCGCCGAAAACCTCTTTGAAGCTCAAAGCGGGGACGGGAGGATTGTCTGAAAACATTCTCAACAAAGCGCAGGCCTTGCTTGAGGGAAACACTCACGATTTTAGACCACTGGGTGAGATGTATCTGGAATCAATGATGCGCGGCGTTGAGAAGGCCAATGATCCGGCTTCGACTGTTTATAGCGAGGAAATCCTTGCCCATGTGCTCTATCCGGTTATGCAGCTCAAGGCCAATGGCGGAATGTTTCACTATCCTTTGGTCACCAGCATTGCAGATCGCCTAATCCAGTTTCTGGAGGTCATTGAAACGCTTGATAAAGACGCCATAGAAATTGTTCAAGCCTTTCATACCACCATCCGCGCCATTTTGCTGGGACAAATCAGGGGAGATGGGGGAGCTCGAGGGGCAGAGTTGATGCAAGCTCTTGTAGAAGCGTGCTATCGTTACTTTGAAAAACATCCTGACAATCGCAATCCGGATTCCTCTCCGCCAGTTAGCAAGTAAGTCTCCCTAACCGCTATGCCGTATTGGTTAGGCCCACGCCAACGCGTACGGGTTCGATGGCACTGGCAAGACCTGTTCTGTCATCCGTTACAACCAAAACACCACACACCATCGCAGCCCCGTCCGCTGGTGTCAGTTTTTCAATTGAAAATTTGCGCGTAAACCGTTGAATGGGGACATCCGTTTTCATACCAATAACGCTGTCATAGTCCCCCGTCATTCCCGCGTCAGTCTGAAAAGCCGTCCCCTTTGATAGAACCCTCCCATCGGCAGTTGGCACATGTGTATGAGTTCCAATCACCGCCGAGACCCGCCCATCGAGAAAGTGTGCCAAAGCTGCTTTCTCGCTACTCGCTTCCCCGTGAAAATCAACAAAAGTTGCTTGTAGATTCGGCCCAAGCGGGTTGGCCTGCACTAACCTCGCCAAGGCAGAAAAGGGATCATCCAAGGGATCCATAAACAGACGCGCCATCGCATTGACCACAAGAATTTTGCGACCATCTGGTAAGACGTGTTTATAAGAGCCTTGCCCACCCGTTCCCTCTGGAAAGTTAATGGGGCGGAGCAATCGCGGTTCCTTCTGGATATACGGAATAACCTCCCGCTGGTCCCAGACGTGATTGCCTGTCGTAATAACATCGACACCTGCGGCAAACATCTCAAGACAGATTTTGTCGTTAATGCCAAAGCCATGCGCGGCGTTTTCGCCGTTCACAATGACAACGTCTGTCGCTAGTTTTTGTTTCAGGCGGGGCAAGTGCTCTAGCAAAGCTTCACGTCCCGAACGCCCGACCACATCTCCGATAAAAAGAATTCTCATCGGACAGGTTTAAGTGTTTCGACCACGAAAGTCAAAAACCCTTTGTTCAGT
>JAEUKO010000007.1:0-41110 GCA_016794285.1 Alphaproteobacteria bacterium
GTTTATGCATTGTTTGCATTTCCGCTGGGGATTGCTGCCGACAAAATTGGTCTTAAAACCATTTTTGTAACAGGGCTGGCGTTGTTTGCAACGGTATATTTGGGAATGGCCATCAACACCCATCTCTATTTCTTCTTTGGCTTGTTTTTTCTCCTGCTCCAATTGGCGAATGATGGAATTGTATTCCATTTCAACCATCGCGCTTGGAAGCTCGAAACTATGGTTTTCATCCAACACATCAAGCAAGGCACGTTTTAAGCGGAGACGGGACAATTGTTCGTAGTCACCACCGATTTCTTTAACGATAGCATCTTTGAGTGTATCCAAGCTTTCAAAACGCAGTTTTTTAGCAAGTTCATCGTCAATTTTGACATCCGCCGCTTCGCGCAGCTCTTTCACATCGACCTCAAAAATAGCAGGCTTTCCAGCCAACTCCGCTACGCCGTAGTCCGCAGGAAAGGTTACATCAACCAAGACGTGATCGCCAACTTTCTTTCCAACCAATTGATCCTCAAATCCAGGAATGAGCTGTCCAGACCCAAGCTCGACAGGCATTTCCTTGCCGGACATCCCGGGGAGAGATACGCCTTCTTTGGTTTTTCCATCAAAATCAACAACTACGGTATCCCCTAGTTTAGCAGGACGGGCTTCGGTAACTGTTTCGAACGTACGGTTATTTTTGGCAATCCGGTCAAGCATTTCATTGATCGTTTTGTCTTCAACTTTAGCTACCGGTTTTTCAACAGCGATCTTGGTCAAGTCCATCACTGTAAAGGTCGGAAGAACTTGAACTTTCAAGGTGTAAACTAGATCTTTTCCTTCGGCAAAATTTTCATCGCCTTTGATTTCAATTTTCGGCTGCGTAGCAGGACGAATTTCTTTGTCTTTCATGGCAGCTACAGAGGTTTCTTGAACTGTTTTATCAAGAACTTCTCCTAACACCATTCTGCCGTATTTGTTTTTTAGAACTGGCATCGGAATCTTGCCTGGACGAAACCCGTCAATTTTGGCTTTTTGGCCATAAGCGGCTAGCTCACGTTCTATATTTTTTTGAATATCGCCCGCCGAAACCGTAATCTCGATTTCGCGGTCCAAACCATCTTCTTTAAGAACAGATACTTTCATCGCTTGCTTCTCTTTCTGGTGCAGTCAAAAATTTTGTTTGGTGCGGATGAAGGGACTTGAACCCCCACGACATAAGTCACCAGATCCTAAGTCTGGCGCGTCTACCAATTTCGCCACATCCGCGCATTCCAAGGCATGGTTTTTAGACTAGAAACCGTTTCACGCCAAGGGGAAAAAGGAGAAAACCACTAAGGATTTAAGATATTTTTGAGAACAAAGGGAATTTGATCCGCTAAATCAGCGGAAATGAGGCCAGCTCCGAGGTTTTCTCCGGCCTTGCCATGACACCATACTGCGGCACAAACCGCGTCAAACAAGTCTTCCAAGCTGCTTCGGGCCGCAAATCCGGCAACCATACCCGCCAGAACATCCCCTGCCCCCGCCGTTGCCAGCCAGCCGTTTCCCGTCACATTGACTACGCAGGTGCCATCCGGCATTACGACAACCGTATCTGGGCCTTTGAGAACGATCACAGATTTTGTGCGCACAGCCGCAGCTTTGGCCCGCTCAATCTTGCTCCCGCTCAGATCGGGGAAAATACGAGCAAACTCCCCCTCATGCGGAGTTAAAATGCAATGCGGACCAAGAGCTTTATAAAAAGTTCGCACATCATCGGCAAAAATTGTAAGGGCATCAGCATCCAGCACACAGACTCGTTTAGGCTCTGCCGCCAGCGTATCAAAGACGGCTTTTTTAAGTGCGGGAGGGTTCTCAAACCCTACCCCCGGGCCAATCACCACAGCATTCCGGCGAGGATCTTTCAAATGCTCCTTAAAGCGGGCCAGTTCATCAAGATGTTCCACAATAAGACTTGGGCAATAGGATCTATAAACAGCCGCAGAACCAGGGTAAGCTGCAATCGTGCATAACCCTGCCCCCACGCGCAAAGCTGATTTTCCAGCAAGACAGGCCGCCCCCGTCATCTGCCGCCCACCCAAAATCAGAACATGGCCGTAATCATATTTATGGCTGTTGCGGGGCTTATCCGAAACCCAGTCTCCCCACCCATTTTCCGGCCCGTTTTCACGGACAAAAGGCCCTAGCTTGGGCAAAGATGATTCCGGAATGCCAATGTCGGCCACGACAATTTCACCACACGCATCCATCCCGGGCATTAAAACATGGCCCAGTTTTTTGCGAAAAAACGTGATCGTGACATCAGCTTGCGGGGTACATCCCTGACACTGCCCCGTATCTGCATCAAGACCTGAAGGGACATCCACCGCGATAACGGTACAATCCGATTGCTGGAGAGTTTCTAAAACTTCGGCAATGTCCCCCTCAACCCTGCGTGACAAACCTGTCCCGAAAACAGCGTCCACAACAATTCCGCCTTCGGGCAGAGCCAAGTTTTCGAAGGAAAAAACAGGACCTTTCCACAAATCCGCCGCTCGCGCTGCCTCCCCTTGCAAATCATAAACCGGAACGGCGCAGGCCAAAGTGACAGGCCATTTCTTTTTCTTGAGAAGGGAAGCCACAACAAAACCATCCCCCCCATTATTGCCCGGGCCACATAAAACAAGAACGGGAGAAGACGAAAAGCGAGCCAAAATCTCATCGGCCACGGCCTTTCCTGCGGCCTTCATCAAGGAAAAAGCATCCACGCCGGATTGTTTTGCAATCTGTTCAGAGTGTTTCATTTGGGCGGAAGTGAGAATCTCCAAGACCATAAAGACATTTATGGCGGATATTTATGCTATCGGCAAGACTGCGTAGAGAAGATTTTAAGCTGGCGAACGTCCAACATTGCTGGGAAATCCACCGGAAATAGGAAAGCTGCATACATCTTCTGGCGATTCTGGTGAGGGCAGATTTGCGTTACTACGGCAAAACACAACAGAAGTCCGCACATCAAGCGGATAAACTGTGACGGCGCTACCTCCCTCACCGCAAACTGTCGGTTGCAAGTAGGCAGGAACAGCAACTTGGTTTTGAGACATCTTGGCCTCCTTAAAAAAATTATGAATAACTAAAGACTATAGATAGTGATAATTACGTTTTATGTCCACAATATTTTCAAAAAAGGAAAAAATGGGGCGACCGATGGGATTCGAACCCACGACCACTCGGACCACAACCGAGGGCTCTACCGCTGAGCTACGATCGCCGCTAGCCTTGATTTTGTTTTATGCTCAATAAGTCTCTGTTTGTCCAGAGAAAAACTTGCTAGAGTGCATAAAAATTTACGAATGCTCTGGACGTTCTGTTACTCCTATGCTAACAAGCGTTCAGAAAAGTGCATAACTGCATTGTGTTTTTTGCATACATAATAACCAACAACCTAAAAAGCGGGAGCTTCCAAAATGAGTTCAAAGACAGGTGTCCACGTTAAAAACGCAGCCGAATTGGTAAAATTTATCAAAGAAACCGAAATTCAATATGTCGATTTTATCTTTGCCGATCTGCGCGGAAAACAACAACACACCGCCCAGCACGTCAGCACAATTGATGAAGCTTTGCTGGAAGAAGGCATCTATTTTGATGGGTCCTCAATTGCCGGATGGAAAGCCATCAACGAGTCCGACATGCTTCTGGTTCCCGACTTGAACAAAATGTCTCTTGATCCGTTTTCGGCTCAACCCACGCTCAAAGTTTTTTGCGATGTGTTAGAACCTTCCACGCGCAAGGCCTATACTCGTTGCCCCCGCGCTGTTGCCAAAGCCGCTGAATCTTATCTTCGTAGTTCCGGAATAGGCGATATGGCTTTCTTTGGACCAGAAGCTGAGTTTTTTGTCTTTGATGACGTTAAATATGCGGTACGGACAGGTAAGGTTTCTTACGAAGTTGACAGCGAAGAGCTACCAGCCAATACCGATAAAATTTACGAAGACGGAAATTTAGCACACCGCCCCCGTACCAAAGGTGGATACTTTCCGGATTCCCCTCTTGATACAGGGGCAGATCTGCGGGCGGAAATGCTGAGCGTGATCTCTGGCATGGGCGTTCCGGTTGAAAAACATCACCACGAAGTTGCCCCTGCTCAACATGAACTCGGGATCAAATTTAGTACCTTGGTGGATTGTGCCGACAATATGCAGATATACAAATTCGTTGTGCATAATGTTGCGGCAGCCTACGGCAAAACAGCAACCTTCATGCCTAAACCAATGTTCGGAGACAATGGATCGGGAATGCACGTTCACCAGTCAGTCTGGAAAGCTGGCGCACCTCTGTTTGCGGGGGACGGGTACGCTGGCCTCTCAGAAACTGCGCTTTACTATATCGGTGGGATTATCAAGCACGCAAAAGCCTTAAATGCGTTTACCAACCCAACCACCAACAGTTATAAACGCTTGGTTCCCGGGTATGAGGCCCCTGTCCTTCTCGCTTACTCTTCACGCAACCGTTCGGCTTCTTGCCGAATTCCGTTCGCGGGTTCGCCCAAAGGTAAGCGCGTGGAAATTCGTTTCCCCGACCCTACAGCTAACCCTTATTTGGCGTTTTCAGCTATGCTCATGGCGGGACTCGATGGAATTAAAAATAAAATCCACCCTGGTGAAGCGATTGACAAAAACCTCTATGAACTTCCCCCTGAAGATCTTGCCAAAGTTCCAAGTGTTTGTGGGTCTTTGCGTCAAGCTTTGGAATCTTTGCAGGCCGACCATGCCTTTCTTTTGGAAGGAAATGTTTTCTCAAAAGACTTGATTGAAGGGTATATCCACCTGCGGATGGAAGAAGTTCTGGCCTTTGAAACCATGCCCCATCCAATCGAATACGATATGTACTACTCCGCGTAGAATCAAGAGAACACAAAGAAACCCCGCCTCTTAAGGGGCGGGGTTTTTGTTCGCTTTAATCCGCGCTATCATGAACAGGAGCAAGTGTTCTTATTGCCATTCTGAACGTTTCAACATTCTGTGCCCATATATAGAAATTGTCTTTACGTCCAAGAGTGAGTAAGCGAAAAATATAGTGCCTCCCGGGTGTTTGGAGCAAAGCCACCCAATACTCATATCCTATTAGCTTCTTTTCCGTACTAACGAGATTGTAAACCTCAATATTGGCACTCAATACTTGAGGATTTTTTTCAAAGTCATTGACTCTTTCTATCAGGTCACCAAATTTCAGCTTCTTCTTTTTCAAGGATTCACGAAGAATATCAAGCTCACCAGCAATCGTTACGTCAGGCCCTCTCGCAACGACCGTTACATCAACCCGCCCATCCAGCTGGAGATTATCGTCATCAAAGTCCTGTCTTCCAACTAACTCGTTCCCTTTCAGATTGATAATCGAAGCTTCCATACGATCAACAGTAGTAATATTGGGTGTATAGAGAATCCACGCCTTGGGATAATCAAATTTAGCGATGTCAATGAAGCTAAAAGTTTCCATGTGAATAGCTGGAGACGTGTCAGGAGCCAACAGCTTAAAGGACTTGAGACCCAAAATCTGCAGATCACGATGGGATTCTTGATGCTCCGCCGCAAGTTTGTATTCAACAAAGATAACTTTTGGTCCAGAAATAAGAACTTTCCCTCTCACCGAAAAAGCTCCGGTTCTTTCAAGCAGCGTGAACTGAACATCTACTTCACGATCTGAAATAACCGTCATCCCCTCGGCTGAAAGGCCGTTGGTCAACATATAGTTAATAAACCAATTCTTTGCCGAAATCAGTCCCCTTAGATCCAAGGTGTGGATCAGAAACATATCCCGTTTATCGATATCCGGAGGACTCACATATTTTGCAACTTGTTGGAAAAGTTCCTTTCCCGATTTCTGCACAACGTCAGATTCCGCCACATCCGTGTCAGATGCCATTTTAACCCATCCTTTGGGTAATCTGACGGCATATTTCAGGTAATCCAAGTTGAGGGGAGCGTCTTTGAATACATCGGTTTTGGCAAGAAAATTGCTCTGAGAAAGGGAGACTTTTTCATCCACATTGGGAATAGGTGTGTCTGTCAGGAAAGCAAAAGCAGGCGAGCCTATCCCCCCTATAACCAACAAAACAAAAAATAGAAAAAATCCTAAACCCAGCTTTTTCATCTTACATTTCCTTTGATTGTATCGGAATGGGGTGACGGTCAGCATCAATAGCCACATAGGTATAAACTCCCTCTGTCACATGCCGAATCTCACCTCCTACAGCACGAAGGACCCACGAATCTATACGAACCGTAATGGACGTACGTCCAATTTGAACAATATCCGCGAAAAACGAAACTTCATCTCCCACGAAGACAGGCTCATGGAAAGAGGTTGCATTTACGCCAACTGTGACCACCTTGGCCCGCGCATAACCATAGGCACAAATTCCACCTGCAATGTCCATTTGACCTAAAATCCACCCGCCAAAGATGTCACCGCCAGCATTTGCATCCACTTCGCTGGCAACGGTGCGAATAGTCGGAGAACGCACGGGATAGGTGGCGAGGCAGGTTGTCATGGGCTTCAATCTGTGCTTGGATACCAAATTAACATGATTATAGCGCAAGATGACTTAAAAAATGACTGATTTATTTTCATCGGCCAAGAAAACAGCCGCTAGTACCGATTACTCCGCTTCAGACATTGAGGTTTTGGAAGGGCTTGAGCCTGTCCGCCGTCGTCCGGGGATGTATATTGGCGGAACCGACGAAGGGGCTATGCACCATCTCGTTAATGAAATTTTAGATAACTCAATGGACGAAGCTGTGGCCGGATTCGCGAGCCGCATTGAAATCCACCTCAGAAGTGATTCTACTGTTATTGTTTCAGACAACGGGCGAGGAATTCCGGTAGATCCACACCCGAAATTCCCCAAAAAATCGGCCCTCGAAGTCATTCTGACTATGCTCCACTCCGGCGGAAAGTTCAGCAGCAAAGCCTATCAGACGTCTGGGGGACTTCACGGAGTTGGTATTTCTGTTGTAAACGCCCTTTCTGATACGATGACCGTTGAAGTTGCGCGAGACAACAGGTTGTATAAGCAAGGCTTTTCCAGAGGCGTTCCCACTTCGAAGCTGCTGGATATGGGGGCTATAAAAGGCCGCAAAGGAACTACAGTTACATTTCACCCTGATCCTGAAATTTTTGGAAAATCTCTCAAATTTTCGCCCCGCCAGATTCATGATTTGGTCCGATCCAAGGCCTATCTCTTTCGCGGCGTTGAAATCCTCTGGTCCTGCGATCCCGAATTGCTTGGAGCCGATTCAAAAATTCCGGCCAAGCAGACGTTTCACTTCCCGAACGGCTTGCTGGACTTTTTAAGCCGCGAACTTGAAAACCAGCAGACCTTAATTCCCGAAGCCTTTTATATACAGGCTGATTTGGCTGATAAGATGGGACGGGTTGAATGCGCGGTCTCGTGGCTCAGTGAAGGCGAGGGATTTGTAAAATCTTACTGTAACACAATCCCTACTCCGCAAGGCGGAACCCATGAGTCTGGGCTGCGAACTATGTTGGTACGAGGACTGAAATCTTATGGGGATTTGACCGGCAATAAAAAAGCGGGAATGATTACCGCCGATGACGTGCTGGGTAACATTGCTGTCATGCTTTCGGTTTTTATCCGAGACCCACAGTTTCAAGGGCAAACCAAAGACAAACTGGTCTCCACGGATGCTGCACGGCTGGTTGACAATGCTCTTAAAGATTATTTTGACCACTGGCTGACTAGCAACCCGTCTCGTAGTACCGCTTTGCTTGAATCTCTCATCGAAAAGGCCGAGGACCGCCAACGCAAAAAGGACGAGAAAGAACAAACCCGTAAAACGCCAACGCGCAAACTTCGTCTTCCTGGGAAGCTGGCCGACTGCAGTCGCAATTCGCCCGAAGGAACTGAACTGTTCATTGTTGAAGGAGATAGCGCAGGAGGATCAGCCAAACAGGGGCGCAACCGTGAAACTCAAGCTATTCTTCCTCTGCGTGGAAAAATTTTGAATGTTGTCAGTGCCTCTCGTGAAAAAATCCGTGACAATCAGGAGATACAAGATCTCACCCAAGCAATTGGTTGCGGTATTGGGCCAGCTTTCAAACTTTCCAATTTACGCTATGAACGTATCATCATCATGACAGACGCCGATGTTGATGGCGCCCATATTGCCTCGTTGCTCATGACCTTCTTTTATACGCAAATGACAGAGATGGTAGAAAAAGGACACTTGTACCTTGCTCTTCCTCCCTTGTATCGCCTTACGTCTGGAACGCTCAGTGCGTATGCCAAAGATGACGCCCACAAAGCTGAACTGATGAAAACTGTCTTCAAAGGAAAAAGCAAAGTAGAAATCAGTCGCTTTAAGGGGCTCGGTGAAATGCCAGCCAAGCAGCTCAAAGAAACCACCATGTCTCCCGAAAGCCGCACTCTTATCCGTGTTTCTGTTGAAAATGCCAAGGCTGCCTTGGCGGACATCAAACAGAATGAGGAGCTTGATGATTTGGTCGAACGGTTAATGGGAAAAAATGCTGAAAGCCGATTTGATTTCATCCAAAAGAATGCGATTTTTGCTGACAATATTGATGTTTAAGAAACTTCCTCGCCCCTCTTTTCGGTTTGTTTTAGTTGCGGGAGCTGTTGCCGCGCTTGCCATTTTTATTTTTTCTTCTGAATTTTTGGGCGCACGACTTTGCGAAAGACTTATTCGACAAAATGGATTTCCTGAAGCGCGAATTGCTGATTTTTCGCTCTCCCCAAGTGGATTTTTTATAAACACTATCTCTCTAGACCGTAGCGAATTTAGTACAGCGGAGGGCCTATCAGTTCAACTTAATTGGATAGATTTTTTGACAGCTCATCACATTGAATCCGTCAAGGTAAAGGATATAAGCCTCGCTGGAGAGATGAGTGCAAATGGTCAATATAAAATTGCCGGATGGGATGCTTCTTTCCCAAGCTTTTCAACTGCTCAAGAGAATTCTGGTGCGCGAGTTGGATCGGTCCTCATTGATGGGATCAATATTGACATGGACACAGACTACGGGAACATCCGGCTAAGTGGAAAAATATCCTACCAAGACAAATCCCAGTCAGGCGAATCCAGTTTTCAGTCCAACTTTTGGGCCAAACAGAAACAGCTTGGATTTTCTGCTTCTATAAACGGTCGCAAGAAGAAAACTGACCCAGCTTGGATTTACTCGTGTGAATGGCAGGACGGGAGGATTGACCTTCCCCATATCCAAGCCTCGCGCCTCTCTGGTTGGGTTGATTTTGGTGAGGCAAGCAAGGCCGGACAAATTTCAGCGGGCAGTGTCAAACACCAAAACATGACGTTACAAAACCTTGACATTGTTATTGATACGGCCAAAGAAGATATGGCCTTCTTCAAAACCAGCCCTGCAGGATTTCCAAACGTTGTATTGGTTGGTGCGTGGAATAAATCTTCTGAGCTCCCCATTCGTTTTGAAGTAAGTGCCCAAAAACCTGCCGAGCTTCTAGAGCTTTTCGGTTCAGAACAAAAAGCAAAAGAATCTTCCCTCTTATCAGCTCTCCCTCCTCTCACTCTTGAGGCACGTTCCAGTTGGGATAGGCTCTCACTTGCGTCAGAGGTGACGGCAGATTGGACTCTCCGTTTGGGAAAGGGGGAGGTCAAAGCGAGTGGAACGGCTGGTTTTGACAAAGAAACAGGAACAACCAAGCTTCATTTGAATCCATCATCCCTAGACGCATCCGCTTTGACCTTTCTTCCTGCCCTCACAGATGACAAACTCTCGATCACAACAGGGCAAATCAAAGTGACCGGTGACTTGCTTCTTTCCGCCAACTCTCCACCAAAAGGCCCCATGAGCTTTGCTTTTGAAAATATCGGAGGAAGTTACGATCAAACTCCATTCGAAGGGCTTACTGGTACTCTGCCCTTTGCCGATATAGCCTCTTCTTCATGGCGAATTGATCCAGCAGCAGAACTTTCCCTCAAACGGGCAGGGAAAGGAAATATCTTGGAAAATGGGAAAATAAGCCTCACAGGAGATTCTCAGACAGGATTGCTCTGGAAAAAGGCCGATTTTGATTTGGGCGGGGGAAGTTTGAGCCTTCATCCGTTCTCTCAAGCGAAGGGTAGTATGCGGAAGTCAGAAATTACCTTGCGTAACGTTGATATGGAAAAATTGATAAAAATTGCTGAAGTCGATGGCTTAGAGGGAAACGGAAAAATCGAGGGGATTTTGCCTATAGAGCTCGGTCCTAGGGGGTTTATCGTGAAGGCCGGATTGATTAAAAATAGCGGAGATGGGGAATTTCGCTATGCCCCTGTGTCTTTCCCTACGGCCTTGCAAGGTGACGACCAGCGCATGAAAACGGTGAGAGAGGCTCTTAGTCACTTCAAATTTACCCAGTTGGAATTATCAATTGATGGTCCGCTCGAAGGCTCGCTCAAAACCACGCTCAAGGCGAAAGGAACAAACCCAAGCTTTGATGATAGGCCGATTGAGTTGAATATTAACCTTGAGGGGGCACTAGGTTCGGCATTATCACAAGTTTTGAACCCTTCTGCTTTTACGACAGACAAGGCACAGAACGTTCTTAAAAACACAAAACCGAACTCTCCTTGAAGTTTGCTTAACAAGAGTTGTACACTCACCGATATAACCCGAACAAGAGCCACAACATGACCCGTTTTTCACTCTTCTGCACACTCCTACTCCTTACCACTGCCTGCACGCCGACAGTTAAACTGGAAGCTCCAGACAAGCCGATTCAAATCAATATGAACATCAAGATTGAACACGAGGTCCGCGTGCGTGTCGAAAAAGACCTCGAAAGTGAGATTGCCTCTAACCCAGACCTTTTCGGCGTTCCTGCCAAGAAAACAACCCGTAAATAAAATCACGAAAACAAGGATGATATTGTCATGAAAAAATTTATACTCCTCGCCGTTTCTTCCCTTTTGGTGCTTCTCCCTGTTGTAGCTATGGCTGGCGGGCTAGACCTTGTGGGGGCAAAACAAGCTGGACTGATTGGCGAGCGACCTGATGGACTCATCGGTGCAGTGACACCCGCTCCTTCAGCCGAAGTGGAAGCCTTGATTGCCAATACCAACCAAGGACGTTTGGATGTGTACCGTGAAACGGCCCAAAAACAAAACCTTCCTCTGGAAACAGTGCAAAAAATCGCCGCAGAAAAACTTCTTAGCCTTTCCTCCCCGGGAGATTACATCTTCTCTGGTGGCAAATGGGTCAAGAAATAGAAGAAGAAAAATTAGGGATAATCGCAGCTGTCATAGGTCACTTTGACAAAGGATCTCTCCCCCTCGGAGAGGGTGAAACGAAATTCACGCCCCCCTGCAATTAAGGAATGTTGGAAGGGGAGTGTACCCATTTTTCTTTCAGTCTCAGCTCCCGCCGCTTTGAAAGTAACGGTTATTGGCTGGCTTGGGTCATACCACGCTTCTGGCTGCCCCTCTTTGTTACGAGAAGAAGCTCCAATACCGGAAATCAACACGGCTCCCTCGCCGACTGCAGCCGTACTATCAGGTCCACTATAAGCCGGTGTACGGATCATAAATCTTTTGCTTGCGGGATCAGAACAATTACGTGGAGGCCGCGCTGAACGAATGACAAACGAAAGTCGATCTGGCGACATTCCATCTTCAAGCTGCTTTCTTAGAATCTCCACCAAGTCCCGCATAGGCCCATTTTCCGGTAGATCTTTTTGATACTGAGACTGTAGCTGATCCAATCGAGAAGCTGCTGTTTGGGCTTCTGCCCTAACCTTGGTCAAGTCTTCTTGCAAGAGAGTGACCTGCCTCCGTGCATCTTCTGCCTCTTTTTGTAGCGTATCAATCCGAATGACAGAGTGTTGACGCCCCATCCAAAAGCCGACAGACAAACACCCACCTCCCACAATAAGAAAGATCAGGAAGGCGTGGAACCGTTTGGCCGCACGGTCTCTATATCTTGATCGTGGGTTGTACTGGCTTATTGTCATCCTTAGTCCCCAGTTCCAAATTCACCCAAGTTTTTGAGCCCAATCCGAACCATAACCTCGGTCGCATCAGCTCCGGTTTCCTCGAAAGCAAAACTCCGCTTTGCTGTCGTTGAAATGGTTGCGCACTGAGCAAAATAATCAACTCCAAACAATACATTGCGAAACCCGCTAAGATCTCCAAAATCATACCGTGAGGACTCTCTCATCCTCCAGTTTTCAACAAAATCATAGGTTATATCTTGATAAAGCTGCTCACGGCTTTGATCGAGATCTGTCCCTTCCAAAGCTCTTGCATAGAGATAGGTGGCCGAGAGGGAAATCTTTTCCCAACCCGCATAAGCACTCAATTCATGCCGTTCGGATTCAAAGCTATCGGCCCCTAACTGAAATCGGTAATCCAAACCAAATTTTCTTTGGTAATCAGCCATAATTTGCCCGACAAAATCAGATTCTTGACCAGAAAGCCCCGACCCTTCAGGAAACGGATTGTCCGAATTGTTCAGTCGGAAACTCTGACCTAAAAAGATTTCTGCTTCGCTCCCATCAGGTGCATAGACCCCTGCCCGCCCACCAAAAGTTGCATGGACACGATCTTCTACCCGATCAAGACCAGGAAAGCGGTTGGGGGAGAAAATATTCAGCGCGTCAATCTGAACATCCTGACTGTCTTCATTCGGAATATTGCTGTTATTGTCCACATTGCTCGCGGCGGTTAAGGCGATGGTTGGTTCAATCACACTTTGGAAGGCATCAAAATCTCGAACCAATGGATAAGACAACACATCTTGAACATAAGGGTAGAAACGGGTTGAAACATCGCTGCTGCTATCACCAGACATATCTTCATCGTAGTTAAAGGCTTTGTAAGCGTCACTGCGAAGCGCAGCTGTCAAGGTGTTGACACTACCGAAAGAGGCAACATCGCGCCTTTCCCACCCAGCAGTCGCCGAGCCGCGCAAAACATCCTGCCCATTTCCCTTCCGCGTAAGGCCTAGAGCAGAAAGATCTAGACTCCAACGCCCTCCCAAAAGATCATTTGGTTGCCCCAGCATATTGCTTCGAATATCTGGCAAAATATTGGGTTGATCGGCAGAGCGGTCACTCACCCGAACATCTTGAAAAGCCATAGCTCTTCCCACCAGATAATTGCGTCCTGAAAACCTTTCGGCATACACTTCGTTATCAAGGACACTCTCGCTCGATAGATCGTACTGCCGCAAATATTGGTCATCGGTTGTTAATTGGGTCCGGAACCCTGCCCGCCATTTTTCATCAATATTCCAAAGACCTTTTCCGAAAAGGTGGCCACGAAACTCATCACCCTTAGTGATCGTTTCTTCGCCTACGGTGTCTTTGCGGCTAGAAGATGTTGCGCTGGCATCCAATTCCAGCTCGGCATCGTCATAGCGTTTGCGATACTCACCAAAAGCCATAGGGGTTTCTTTGGTAAACAATCGCGCTCCCAATGTTGCGTCTTCTGAAGGACTGATAGCCCAGTAATAGCGGGTGTTCACGCTCAGCCCCATTTGGGAATTGCTAGAAAAGGTCGGAGGCAAAACGCCGCTTTTTTGATGAATTGTTCCATCTGGGTGAGAAAAATAGGGCGTGTAGGCAATTGGGAACCCGCCAACTTCAAACGTAGCATCATTGTAAGTGATTGTATGGTCAGTTGTATCATGCGTGACCTTCCCTGCCCGAAACTGCCACAGTGGAGCCTTCTCTGGGTCAGCCTTACATTCCTCGCAAGGTGTATAGGTTGCGTCAGTCATGACTATTCTTTCAGCGTTTTCGCGGTGGCCCTCTTCAGCCGTAAACCGTGAACCATCAGCCAGAACACTGCGCAACTTTTTAACATAGCCGTTTTTGAAACGGTCCTTTAACTCAACACGGTCTGCAAAATGGACATCCCCAGAAGGCTCCATCATCACCACATCACCTTCAGCTTCTACGGCTTCATTTAACAAATGATAGGTAACCGTCTTTGCTTTGACCACGCGCCCCTCTTGAGTAATTTCAACATTGCCCGAGGCTACAATAATTTGGTTTTTCTCATCGTAGTTGATTTGTTCGGCAAGAAAGTCAACTTGGTCAGAAACAGGGGGAGTCTCTCCCGAAACTGCCGCATAGCCAAAACAGGGAAAAGCCGCTCCCGACAACAAAAAAGAGAGCAGAGCAAAACGTTTAATTCGAATAGAAAAAGGCGGAAAACAAGACATTGAAAAGCAACAAGATGGGGAAGAGATTACGAACGGCCCATTGTCATGAAAAACCGCTCTTAAGTCAATGATAGCTATTTAGACCGCCGCAAAAGAAACGCAGGCATATTGTCTTCTGAAAAACAAGAAGGCTCTTCAGTTTCAAGAGGTTCCCTTATTGGTTTAGATTCTTGGGTTAACTTCTTAACAGAAGCTATTGTTTTTACTTTTTCTTCTGTGGGTCTGTCTTCGGAATTTTTGGGCGGCCTAGGCTCAGAGGCCACACGAGACTTTGTCTGAGGCTTAAAGCTCTCGGTTGGCACTTCTTTTCCGACAACTTTATGAATAGATTCCGCCAGCTTATCGTCTTCCGGCGTAACCAAAGTCCACGCTTTACCAGTTTGACCTGCGCGGCCTGTCCGCCCAATCCGGTGAACATAGTCCTCTGCATTAAATGGAACGTCGTAGTTAAAGACATGGGAGACCCCAACGACATCAAGGCCACGAGCCGCAACATCCGAACAAACTAGCAAAACAACAGAACCATCCTTGAAAGCCTGAAGCGTTTCTGTCCGCTTTGACTGGACCATATCCCCATGCAAGGGAGAGGCAGCAAAACCTTTGGTCTTAAGCCAACGCCCGAGTAGATCCACATCTCTTTTCCGGTTGCAGAAAACAAAGGCGTTTTTGACACTTTCATGAGAAATAAGCTCATGTAAAGCAGCCCGCTTGTCTTTGGAGGAAACCAGCATCATACGGTGATCGACCGTTGCTGCCGGAGAAGCTGGAGGCGCAACCGAAACTACTTTGGGATTGCTCAAGAATTTTTCCGAGAGCTGTTTAATTTCAGGAGGCATTGTTGCAGAAAATAACAAAGTCTGACGCGCCGGCGGAATAAAACTAACAATCTTTTCAATGTCGGGAATAAAGCCCATGTCCAGCATCCGGTCCGCTTCGTCTATAACTAGAATACGAATATCCGAAAGCAAAATTTGGCCGCGATCAAACAAATCAAGCAACCGCCCGGGGGTCGCAATCAGAACATCTACCCCTTTTTCAAGAGCTTTAATTTGCTCTCCCATAGACTCGCCGCCAACCAGTAACGCCTTGGTCAATTTATGGTACTTGCCGTAGCTGTCAAAATTTTCAGCAACCTGAGCCGCAAGTTCTCGCGTTGGAGCCAAAACCAAAGACCGAGGCATTCTCGTTCTGGCCCGTCCATTCGCAAGCATCTCAATCATTGGCAAGGTAAAACTGGCGGTCTTTCCTGTTCCTGTTTGAGCCAAGCCAATTAGGTCACGCGCCATTAAAACAATTGGGATTGCTTTCTCTTGAATAGGAGTCGGAGTCGTATAGCCGATCTCTTCAATCGCCTTCAACAATTCCTCGCCTAGTCCTAATTCAGAAAAATTCATAAAAAAAACAGCCCCCCCAATGTGAGCATATGTAAGGATGATAAGTTAAGCTGATGTGGTTTTTCCAGAAAAGACAAGCAAAGTCAATGAGTTTCGTGGGCGTGTCCCTTATGGTCTTCATGTACATAGGCAGAATTCGGCGTAAAAACCGAGAGAGAGAAAATATTTTTATGAACAAATGCAAAGATAAGCACGTTAACCACAAAAAGAAGAGTAGCTATAATCAAAATATTTCGATTATGGCATTGTTCTTTGCCGCACGCAGCGTTGGAACAATCCCCCCCTCTAGCCGCAAATTTTTTAGCGAGGACAAAAACTCCCCACCCCAATCCAACCATCCCGCCGGAAAAGATGATAATCGGGATTTCGTAGTGGTGCATTTTTTCATGAAGAGAAAGCAGAGCCCCTGGGGCTTTGCCCACCAAGCCAATGTTTGCCGCAAAACTAAGGATAGTAAACAAGGTAGGAAGAACACAGCAAAAGACATGACCTAGTTCTGAGAGCAGAACCGCCCAGCCGAAACCACGGTGAGAAACTAAAGACATTTGCGCCTATCCTGTCCAAAGGGAAACAGGGTAGTGTTATATTATATCGGAAAGAAAAGCAAGTTCCTAACTTGCTCCTTTGCGCGAAATCAGGACAAAAGGCGTTTTAATGAGGATAACAATATCTCCCCAAAGCGACCAGTTTCGTACATACCAACTATCCCAGTACACGCGCCGCTTGAAACTGGTGTCATTCCGACCGCTAACCTGCCAGAGGCCAGTCAGCCCGGGTTTAACCGAAAGATATTCCTTGATTGTCTCCCCAAAATAAGGGATTTCGTCTTCCAAAATAGGGCGAGGCCCCACCAGACTCATATCTCCCATAAGCACGTTCCAAAGTTGAGGAAGTTCGTCAATACTGGCTTTGCGGATAAATCGCGCCGTTTTTGTTGTCACACGCGGATCATTAGCCAGTTTCCGATATTTTTCCCAGTTCTCTTTAGCTTGAGGATTTGCCTCCAGATAATTATTCAGCAGGTGATCAGAATTGGGCTCCATAGATTGGAACTTCCAACATTTGAACCTGTTGCCTTGATACCCTATTCGCTCACCGCCATAAAAAAGCCGTCCACTTTGCCCTTCGAGTTTGAGGAACAACGCAACCAAAACAAAAACCGGAGACAGGCAAAGCAACGCCGTGCCCGAAACTGTAACATCCATCAAGCGTTTAACAATGCGTGCAAAAGAAAGAGGCGAGCCCATCGCATGGCCGCGCCGAGCTTCCAACATCGTAATGTCATAACCAAAGAAGTAGCGTGGTTCCATTTCATAAAGTGTTGCCCGTGTAATCGAAGGAACCACAGCATAAGAGACACCAGATTCGTTCAAGACATTGATTAAATGATCGCGTTGCTCTCCACGGAATGTATCAAGGGACACCACAAAGAAAAGATCGGGATGAGCAGTAATAAATTCGGCATAGTCAATTTGCCCATCGTTTATTTCTATGTCTTGACGACCTTTTGGCAAATCTTCGCGGACAAAATCAGCAGCGTTGGGGTCTCGCAAGAAAACGCTGCGGACAACATAGCCCGTCGCAAAGTCCGACTCAAAAGCATAAACCAAATCGATAGCTGTTGAGTTATCGGCAATAATAACTGTTTCTATTCGCCCGATTTTGCGCTGCGCCAGATACCAAAAATAGACCCAGCGAACCGCTAAAACAAACCCGAACGATAGCGACCAAATAGCTGCAATCAGTAAACGGGATTCGTATATTTTAAGAGAGAACGCAATAAAACCATGAAGCAAAAAAATTAGAAAAAAGGTCTTTCCAATGTGCTGGACTTGAGTCCACCACGGAGTGCGCAAGGTATAAAGCCCTTTGCTCCATAGCCTCGCCAACCCCAACAAGGAAAGAATAACAAAGATCTTTTGGAACAGGCTTACATCCTGAACAACCTCCTTATAGGAAGGAATGTCCAGAATGTGAACTTGCAGGAATGATGTTAAATACCCCGCCGACCAGTTGGCCAACATTAAAGCCAGCAGGTCCAGAGCAAAAATTGTTGCTCCTCCGACTGAGTCTCTCAGCCCAAATGGCAAATGTGGAGGTTGCCTCTCACTCATCGTCTTTGCATCCTGTTGTATGTATAATCAGCCAAGAATGCGGAAAAGGCCCCCATCACAACCCCGACCAGAAGTCCCACAACAAGAACAGGAGAGAGAGGGGGGCGAATAGCCTTCCATGATTCCTCAGCTTTTTTAGTTAGTACCCAATCTTCCCCAGACGAGGGGTTGGTATGAGCTTTTTTTAAGCATTCGTCAAATTTTTTGGTATTGGAAAAAGATAAAAATTTATCACGGCATTTCTGACTGGCTTGTTTTTCTAGAGAAACCGCCTGATCTTCGCTCAAAAATTTATAGTTTTTATCAAACGTGGACTGATACATCTCTCCCAATCGATTGGCAATTTCTGCCGCAGTCGAGGGAGAACGGGATAAAACCTGAATCTCAATCGTTTGCCGCTCAGGGTGCTCAAAAATGTGAACGCTGCTTTGCAATTGGGCAAAAACTTTATCTTCAACCGAATGATTTGTTTCTCCTGACAGATTCTCAATGAATTCAAGAGCTTCGGGACGAATTTGCTCAAGCACACTAGAATCGGCTGGAATTTGGAAGTTAAAATTCGGATCGTCTTCAAGACTCATCTCCTCATCAGTCTTTTTGAGAAAAGCAGACAAATCATTTGCCATGAATTTTTCAGCAAATTGTGGGTAATTATGGCGCACGTGGAACAACACACTAGCTCCATATTGGTTTGCTTGCAATCCCGCCAAGGAGTACGCCGCCATCACAGTCATCAGCGCAACAGCCAGAATAAGGTTGCGGCGACGCCACAACGTCTCTATGGGGTTAAATCTTGCCATTCCAATCGATCCAGATAACCCAAAAAACTAGGCTATTCTAAAAAATCCGTTCACGAACCGTGATCGAATCCCCGGGCAAAATAGGCGTATTATGGTCCGCATTCATCTGAAGTTTTTGGACTTCCTGCCAACGGTCAATTAAGATCTTTCTCTTAGCTGCGCGAGGGGTGTAGCCGCCAGCAGTTGCAATTGCCTTAAACACATCCATGCCAGGCTGGTAGATGTAGCTCCCCGGGTTTTTAACTTCCCCAAGAATATAAAAAGGTCGCATGGTTTGAATATCCGCTGTCACAAGTGGGCGAGAGAGAAATCCCCTGCTCACAAACATTTGTTTAACTCTCCACTGCAAACCAGCCTCTGAAAGACCAGCCGCTTCGATTTCACCAACCATCGGAATGGTTACAATACCGCGCGGATCAATCATATACTCACCAGTTAAGGAATCTTCCCCAAAGACTACCAACTTGACTTTATCACCCGGGGTGAGAAGGAAGTCGCGGTCCAAGCGGACCTCCTTAGGAGCATCCCTGTCTGCAGCTGGCGGAACAGCGCAACCGCTCAAAACCAAGAGAGTGCCAACAAGCAAGAAGGAACAAAGGCGTGTCATGTGCAAAATCTTTTCCAAGGTATATGTTTCTCCGAATCTGATCTTAACGCTTTTCTGCGCCAATTGTATCAGCAAAAAAATTATTAACCACTCGGCAATGCTGCTCGTTGGCATCTGCCTCTTCCATCCGACCATACGACCCAAGTCTTAAGTTTTCCTTGACGACACGAGCCGGATTGCCCGCCACCAGCGTTCCTGAGGGAACATCTTTGGTTACAACGCTACCTGCCGCAACAATGCACTGATCTCCAATGGTAACCCCGGGCAAAATGACGCTATGCGCCCCGATAAAGCAATGGCTTCCAATCCGCGTGTCAAGATAGAGGCCCCGAACCATATCGTGGGTCAAAATCGAGGTCCTGAATGCAATATAACTATAAGGCCCTACATGAATTCCAGCCGGATAAGTCTTATCAAACTTGGCAGAAAGCGAAAATTGACACGTAGGGTCAAGGTCCATCCCCCAGATTCTACTGTAGTAATAGATTCTTGCTCTGAGAATAAAACGCCTCAAGGGCTCCAGCTGATTCAGGCTCTTTAGCATAATTTTCATATAGTAAATTAAAGAGACTCTCGCAATATCTCAAGAACAAGGCTTGTATCGACCCCCTTGCACAAGGCCGCCTGACCAATAGACTGAAGAAGGACAAAAACCAACCCCTCGGACGTATTTTTTTTGTCTTTTCCCATCAATCGCAGCAATTCTTCAGGAGTTATGAGCAAATGCGGCGCAATATCGCTGATTTCCGTCTTCATCCCCACAGAAGACAGGTGGTTCCTGACCCGTTCCGCATCAGACTGGTTTATCTTGCCAAGGCGGGCTGACAAGCGTGCCGCCAACACAAGACCAATACCAACTGCCTCTCCGTGCAAAATCCGGCCATCATACCCTGCTGCCGTTTCAATCGCGTGGCCAAAACTATGCCCTAAGTTGAGCAATGCCCGCAAACCCGTTTCCTCACGCTCGTCTTGCCGGACAATATCAGCTTTCATTTGACAACTGGTCTCAATAGCCTTTGCGAGGGCTTCGGGCTCCCCATCTAGAACTTTTCGGCCGTTTTTCTCAAGCCAAGCGTAAAAATCAGAGTTGCCCAGAAGTCCGTATTTCACAACCTCAGCATACCCCGCCTGCCGTTCGCGAAGCGGAAGTGTTGAGATCGTTTCAAGATCAATGGCGACCGCCTTTGGTTGGTAAAACGCCCCAACAAGATTCTTTCCTTGAGGTGTATTGATTCCAGTTTTTCCTCCAACCGAACTATCCACCTGCGCCAACAAAGTTGTTGGAATCTGGACAAAATCAATTCCGCGCAAGGCCAGAGCTGCGGCCAGTCCTGTAATATCCCCGATAACGCCGCCGCCGACCGCGAACAGAACAGAGTGACGCGTGCATCCAATTTCCAGCATCCAGTCCAAAGCTTCTTCAAGCCGCGAGAAGCACTTCGTCCCCTCCCCCACTGGAAGAACTTTTAAGAAAACACCTTTCATTAAATGGGAAAGGCTTTTTGAGAAAGCCTCGGCATAAAGTGGGGCAACAATCTCGTCAGACACTATAAAGGCCCTGCGTCCATGAAAATCAAGAGGAAGCCATTCCTCGATCCGGCCCAACAGCCCCTCCCCGATAAAAATCGGGTAGGTTCTTTCTGATAAATCAACCATCAAACACGGACGCATTCTTCAAGCCCCAGCAAAAGGATGAGAAATCATATAGCTAGCAATATCTTTTATCATAGCCTCTAGGGCAATGGTTTCATCCGTATAATTGTTTTTGAACCTTATTTGTGCGCACGCATAGGCAGGTTGCCGTTGCTCGCTCACAGTTTTTAGAGCCTCTAAAGGGTCTTTGTTTTTCAGAAGGGGGCGGTCACTGCCTTTTGTACGTTCAAACAACAAGTCCACTGGTGAATCCAACCACACGCAAAGGGAGTTTTGTAAAAGAACCTTTGCAGTCTCCTCTTGAGCAAAGGCCCCACCCCCAGTTGAGATGACCTGAAGCGGTGGGCCTTGCTTCAGTAAAGTTTCAAGAACTTCGCGTTCAAGTGTTCGAAAAGAGGCCTCCCCCTTCTCTTCAAAAAATTGAGCAATGCTCATGCCTGAAGTTCTGACAATTTCTTCATCCGAATCAACAAAATCCCACCCCAGACTCGCGGCCAACGCTTTCCCCAGCGTGGTTTTTCCAGCCCCCATCATCCCTACCAAAACAATAGGCCGTGAAAACTTTGCTATAATTTCTAAATCGGATTGAATCATAATTGTGGTATTAAATGAAAAATCTCTGTTCATAAAGTCACTTTAGGCTTTATATAAAAAGCCGATTCATTCAAAGATACATCGTAACCTTCGGAAAGACTCATGAAAATTTTTGGAATTTTTCTTGCATTACTGGTCATTGCTCTCACTGGCGGCGTGATTTATCTCGGCATAGCAGATGTCTCAGTTCCTCAAACGACCGTGACCAAAGATATTTCCGCAATCCCTGCCCCCGAAACTCCTACAAAACCCGAATGATTCCTTTTGTAATGCGCCAATTTTCTCCCTTCTCTATTTCCGCCCTTGCTGTGTTGGCGTTGCTGTCAACTCCCTCTCTTGGTCAGGCTGAGGAAAAACCCGCCCAGCCCCATAGCCGCATTTTGCCTGTTAAAATTCATCCGGTGCAAGAGGGCGCAGACAATATCTCGAAAGCAGCACCTGAAATTCAGGGGAGCAAAACCGAAGCCGCGAATCTTGACCCTGAAACCCTCGGACTCTTAACTTCTCAAGCAGAAGGTAGTCTGGGCCCCGACCTTTGGAAAGGGCAATCTCGCAAGACTATCGTGAGCAGCTTGCAAGCGATTAAAGAACCTATCAATGCCCCCATGCACGACTTGCTCGTGCGTGCTCTCCTCACCACGGCATCACCTCCTGCCAAGGTTGATGATAAAGATGATATCGACTTATTTGCCCTTCGACTTCAAAAACTTGTCAGTCTCGGGGAGTTTACAAAAGCCGTGGAGCTTTACAAAAAACACGACGACCAAACACCCCTCTCCCCCGCCGCTATCGAGTCAGGAATTGAAGCACTGATTGGCTCTGGAAAAATGGGTCTGGCTTGTCTCGAGTCGAAAGCCGCGCCCGTTCGCGCCGAGTCCCCCCCATCAGCCTTTTTTGCTGATGTAGATTTTTTCTGCAAAACATTGCTCAGCCCCGTGTCTGGGTCGGATGACGAACTGAGACTCGCCAACGCAACCCGCGTATTCCAAGAAAACTACAAGCTGCCAAACCCTACGAGTTTTGATGAGTTGAACAAAATGGGAACCTTGCAGGTTCTCTCTCTGTTCAAAACAGGCAGTCTTTCAATCTTTTTGCAATCCGCACCAAATTTTCAGGGCCTTTCTGGTAGAAATATTTCCCTTCTCCTTAACCAAAACCCTGAATCGGTAGATATTCGTATCGGGTTATCTGTTGAAGCCGCTCATCGTGGGCTTCTTTCCATTGAGGATTTGGGGAAAGCATACAGCGAAGCTTTTGGACAAATCAGTCCATCGGGTGTAACAAGCTCAAAAATAGCTCCCAATACAAGCAAGTGGGATAACTTTCTAAGTTTGTACATGAAGGTTGCTTCGGCAGGGAGTGCGGCTTCCGTTCCAGATTTAACCTCTCTACTCCGGCTTGCTGAGCCATTCGGAGGGGGGAAAGCTCTCTTGCCGCTCGCACCCCTTTACGGGAGCCTCCCCGTTGTTCCTGCCAATCTCTCGGATCAGGAAGCTTATGTGATGCTAGAAATCATCTTGCTAGCAGGAGAAGCTTTGCCAGAAGCGTTAGCTAAACGGATTGTTCAGGACGATTCGGTTTCAAATGAACAAAGCGTTCATAGCGGAGAAATGATTCTTCTAAGCGGAAGTCAAAAATCGTCTTCTAACAAAAAAGAAGAAAAAACTTCTGTGGATAAGAAAGTTTCTTCAGAAGAAAATTCTCCATCTCTCAACAAGGAAAATGGACAAGAAACAAGTCTTTCCAAGGCGTTAAAGATTGTTTTCGACGAAACAAAAGTTCAAGAGGGCTTCCGCCAAGAAATTTATGACAATATTTTTCGCTTGACAGCCCCTGACAATTATGTAATGCATTCTACTGAGTTAATAAAGATTCTGCGAAAAGCCACCAAAGAGCGACACGCAGGAGAAGTAATCCTTGTCGGGCTTCAGATACTGTCCGAACAACCGCTTGAGTCTATCCATCCGGCTGTCCTGTATCTAGTTCTGTCTTCCTTCAAGGCTGTGGGGTTGAGTGAAGAAACGGTTTCTCTGGCGCGTCTTGCGTTGGTGGAACCATCTGGAAAAACAAAGGAGAAATAAACTATGGCTCGTCCAGGTCGTCCGGCTATGCCGAAACCAAAATTGTCTAAGTGGGTTGATTCCTTCCTAGATATGCTTACCACCGAGCGCGGGGCTGCGCTGAATACCCGCCACGCCTATTGGCGCGATTTGGCGGATGTTAGCTTGTATATTCGCACCCAGCGCACCAGAGAAATTGAAGAGGCAACTGCCGATGATTTGAAAGCATATCTTCAAGATCTTGGTAAAAAAATCCACGTCAAAGGGACGCACAGCAATCAGATTGCCGTTCGTACCGTGGCCCGCCGCCTTTCGGCTCTGCGTCAATTCTATCGTTATTTGGTCTCGGAAAATATCCGCAAGGAAGATCCGACCTCGACGATTGAAAGCCCAAAACAAGCTCGTACCCTGCCAAAAACCTTGAGCGAAGGGGAAGTTGACACCCTCATCAAGACAGCAGCAGAACAAGGTGGCTCAGAAAGCCTCCGTTTGGTGTGCCTGCTTGAATTGCTCTATGCAACAGGGCTGCGCGTTTCCGAACTCGTGGGCTTGCCAATGTCTGCAATTGCAGAGGGTGGCCAATTCATTATGGTTGAAGGAAAAGGTGGGCGGGAACGCATGGTTCCTCTCAGTGAATCCGCTCAAAAAGCCATTAACAAATACTGCGAAATTCGTCCTCAGTTTGTTGTGGCTGAAACGGGTGGCGTTGAACACGCAAAATGGCTCTTCCCATCAAGAACATCCGATAGCGGCCATTTGACCCGTCAGAGATTTGCACAATTACTGAAAGACTTGGCTCGTGCTGCAAAAATCGACGAGGATCGCGTCAGCCCGCATATTCTGCGTCACGCCTTTGCCACTCATTTGCTCAGCAATGGGGCAGACCTTCGCGCCGTTCAGAAAATGCTTGGCCACGCAGATATTGCCACCACGCAAATCTATACCCATATTCTTGGGAAAAAGTTGAAAAAATCTGTTGAGGAGAAACATCCCCTCGCAGCCCAAAAAGCCTCTTAATATTGAGGTTATTCAGGTAAAGAATCACATTTCAGGCAGGTCCCGTTTGTCACGGCCTGCCTGATTTGTTATGGTGTGGAAACAAGAGAAACTCTTTCACAGAAACAGAAGGCGTACAGGTTCCTAAAATGGCTGCAATGGACTTTGAGAAACCAATCACCGAACTTAAAGGAAAAATTTCTGAACTGCGCAATATGACGGGCAGTAAAGATTTCAGCATCGCGGAAGAGATTACCCGTCTTGAGAAAAAAGTTGAACGATTGACTGTTTCAACCTACAGCAAGCTTGGCGCCGCCCAGAAGGTTCAAGTTGCTCGCCACCCAGAGCGTCCCCACTTTCTCGACTATATTAAAGAACTCATCCAAGATTTTACCCCGCTCGCAGGAGATCGACAGTTTGGAGAAGATCACGCCCTGATTGGCGGTCTTGGTCGTTTCAACGGCCGTTCGGTTGTTATCATCGGACAAGAAAAAGGTCACGATACGGAGAGCCGAATCTATCACAACTTTGGCATGGCTCGCCCTGAGGGCTACAGGAAAGCTATTCGCTTGATGGACCTTGCCTCACAGTTCCAGATTCCTGTTTTGTCATTGGTAGATACAGCCGGAGCCTACCCGGGCGTCGATGCCGAAGCAAGAGGACAAGCCGAGGCTATTGCGAGATCCATTGATTCTTGTTTGGGTCTCCGTGTCCCTCTGATTTCCGTGATTATTGGAGAAGGTGGATCTGGTGGAGCCATTGCTATTGCCACGGCAGATCGGCTTTATATGCTGGAACACGCGATTTACTCGGTTATCTCGCCCGAAGGCTGTGCTTCTATCCTCTGGCGGTCTGCAGAACAAGCCGAAGAAGCTGCAGAAGCACTGAAACTCACGGCTCAAGACCTTTTAAGCCTCAAGCTCATCGATGGAATCATTTCTGAACCATTGGGCGGAGCCCACTGCGCCAAAGAAGAAGCTATTCGTGCTGTGGGGGCACAACTCGAAAAAAGCCTGTTAGAACTCACACCGTGGGACTCTGACCGCCTTATCAAACGGCGGCAACAAAAATTCTTGGCTATGGGCCGCGCTGCGTAAAAGGCCTTGCCTTGGTTTTCTTATTTGGTCAACCGCCATCTCGTTTCTGTCAGAGCAGAGCGGCGGCGCATATTTCCGTGACCAGCTTTGGAGTGACCGTCTTCGGTGGCCGCTGCCCGATAGTACTGCAATAAGAAAACACGAATAGCCGCCGTAAGGGATGTTCTTTCCGATTTTCGCAGATAAACGGCAGAGCAAATGTCATGCAAGGAGCTCCCCTCCCGCCGGCTAATATCCCGCAAAGCTCCCCACATTTCGGGCTCGAGACGAATCGAAGTTCGCCGCCCCGCAACTGTCACATTCTTACTAACAAGGGAACTCCCGTGCTCTTGAACAAGTTTGGATTCTTTTTTATCAGGGTCTTGCGTTAATTCTGCATAAGTTTTCTGCGTGCGCATCTTTTTCTCCACAACACACGCAAAAGTATATCCCTAATAATTAGAAATACAACCGTATAGTGTAAAAATTTATGGAGAGGTAGAAACGGGCTAGCCGTCCTTGTTTATCCGCTTCACAAGCTCGGCAAGTACTGCATCCGCCTTGTCATTACTGATCTGACACGTCCCCGCAGCATCGTGCCCACCTCCGCCATATTCCAGACAAAGAGTACCAACGTGCGTTTTGCTTGTCTTATTCAAGATAGACTTCCCAATCGCAAAGACTGTGTTTTGTTGATTTTTGCCCCACATGACGTGAACCGAGATATTACAGTTCTGAAACAACGCGTAAATGACAAAACGGTTACCCGCATAAATCACGTCTTCGTTGCGCAGATCAAGGACAATCAAGTTTTTGTGTAACCGCGCACAACGCTCAATCTGCTGCTTTGCCTTTGGTTGATGTTCGCGGTAAAGGTCAACCCGTTCCTTCACATCCGGCAAAGCCAGAATGTCATTAATGTCATGGTGATCCTTGCAGTACTCAATCAGTTTCATCATCAACTGATAGTTGGATATATTGAAATCGCGAAATCGACCCAAACCTGTCCGCGCATCCATGATAAAGGATAAGAGTTCCCATCCGTTAGGATCAAGAATATCTTCCCGCGTGAAAGCTGCAGAATCTGCTTTATCCACCGCCCGCATCATATCTTCTGATATTTTTGGAAAACGAGACTTTCCGCCAAAATAATCATAAACAACCCGCGCCGCCGAAGGTGCCTCGGAATCAATGATATGGTTTTCTCTCTTCCCGCCGACACGGTCCACCTCACTTGCATGGTGGTCAAAGGCCAAAAAAGCCCCCGCCACGTAAGGCAGGTTGGTGGTAATGTCATCTGGCCCGACATCAATCAAACCGTCCTGCATATCCTTGGGGTGAGCAAAAGTAATGTCATCAATAACCCCTATTTCCTTGAGTAAAATACCACAGACAAGGCCATCCATGTCACTGCGGGTAAT
Organism: Alphaproteobacteria bacterium; assembly: GCA_016794285.1. GTDB lineage: Bacteria > Pseudomonadota > Alphaproteobacteria > Micavibrionales > Micavibrionaceae > UBA1573. The sequence goes on from JAEUKO010000007.1 coordinate 26,897, forward strand.
CAGGCGATAACGTTTGCTGGGTTCTGGCATCACTTTGGCGGCGTGGGACATACTAAAAACACCTTTGGGGTTGGATAAACTCGGATTAAAATTACGCTTACAATCCTATGTGCGAAACAATAACGCAAAGTTAACAAACAGGGAAGACCGAGGCGCTGTAACGCTTAAAAAAATACTTTATTAGGTAAAAAAAGAGTGTATAAGACGCGCATAAATTAACTGCTTTTTTAACTACTGACGCAGGCTTTTACGAATGAATCTTCCCAGACCAACCCACTCTTGGCACCTTTTTGTCCCTAAACTTTTTACGACATTGCGGGAAGGATACTCTTGGGGTGATTTGCGTGCGGACGCTTTTGCTGGATTAACAGTTGCGATTGTCGCCATTCCTTTGGCTATGGCCTTGGGAATCGCCTCTGGCACGACACCAGATAAGGGGTTAATTACAGCCGTTATTGCTGGTTTCCTTATTTCCTTTCTGGGCGGCAGCCGAGTTCAAATCGGGGGGCCAACTGGAGCCTTTGTAGTTGTTGTTTTTAATATTATTGGGACTCATGGCTATGATGGGCTTGTCCTTGCAACCTTAATGGCTGGGGTTCTTCTTGTCGTTGCGGGTTTCGTCCGTCTGGGAACATGGATCAAGTATATCCCTCAACCCGTTATCACAGGATTCACCGCTGGAATTGCTGTGATTATCTTTTCAAGCCAGATCAAAGATATTTTTGGCCTTGAAATTGAAAAGGTTCCGGGTGACTTCTTTGAAAAATGGGAAGCTTTCTGGACCGCACGAGACAGTGTGAATCTCGTGGCATTCTCTGTATCAGTAGGCTGCCTCGCTCTTATCGTTTTAATGAGAAAGTACTTGCCAAAGCTTCCCGCTTTTCTAGTTGCCATCATCGTTGGCTCACTTGTGGTCTATTCTCTAGATCTTCCAGTTGAAACAATCCAAAGCTCCTTCGGGGAGATCCCTCACACCCTCCCCTCCCCCCATATCCCTGATGGAATAACACTTGCTCATATGCGTGAACTCCTTCCCAGTGCCTTCACGATTGCCTTTCTGGCTGGCATCGAATCCTTGCTCTCCGCCGTGGTCGCTGATGGAATGATTGGTCGCCGTCACCGTTCAAACTGCGAACTCGTGGGGCAAGGGTTTGCAAACATGGCATCTGCATTTTTCGGTGGACTTCCTGCAACCGGAGCTATAGCGCGAACAGTCACCAACATTCGTTCGGGAGCCCGATCCCCTGTGGCTGGGATGTTTCATGCCGCATTTGTTTTGCTCTGCATGATGGTATTCGCGCCTTTGGCTTCCTACATCCCTCTTGCCGCACTCTCCTCTATTCTGATTGTGGTTGCATGGAATATGTCCGAACACGATAAAATTCGGCATTTGATGCGAGCTCCACTCGGAGAAAAACTGGTTCTGTTGGTAACTTTTGTCTTAACAGTTGGTTTTGATTTAACTCTCGCCATTGAAGTTGGGGTCGTCATGGCCGCAATTCTTTTCATGCATGAAATGTCCGAAGCTGTTGAAATCCAAACCCATACCCACATCATCGAAGAAGATCAGGATGATATTACCAGCCACGAAGAAGCCCAAGAAGTCATGAGGTCAAAGCTCCCCGATGGTGTAGAAGCCTATCGTTTGCGAGGCCCTCTCTTTTTTGGCGTGGCCTCACGGTTACTTGATGCGTTGGAATACCTAAATCCTGCGCCCCACGTTTTTATTCTACGAACCAGCCTTTGTCCGATGATTGATTCAAGCGGAGAGTCTGCGCTCAGAACCTTTCTTGAACGCTGTCAAAAGAAACACATCTATGTGATTATCACCGACATTCAACCAAGTCCTAAGGAGGTTCTTACTCGCATGAAGCTCTATGGTGTTCACAGTGAGCACTACATTTTCGCTGCCAATTTCAAGGAGGGTCTTCGCATTGCAGAAGAAAAACTAGAAAAACTTCAAGCAGCCCATCGGCTATAAAGAGAAGTTGCAATGTATCTCTCGCCGCTTTCCTGACGAATCAAAAGCTCCCCGTTTTCGATTTGCCCTCCTTTGCCCTTCAGCGCATCCTCCATAAGAGCCGCGAGAGATAAGGACGAAAGCCGCATTGCGTAGGCTGTCAAAATCATAAAAGACGGCCTTTCTGAAAGCAGGGCCGCACAATTTGTCAGCAGCTCTGGCAAGTCCGTTTCAAGTTGCCATTTTTCTCCATCCGGCCCACGCCCAAACTTGGGAGGGTCAAGAATAATCCCGTCATACCGGTTCCCACGACGGAGTTCTCTGGCAACAAACGCCTTGGCATCTTCGCAAATCCAACGAATAGGAGCAGTAGATAACCCGCTGGCATCCTGATTTTCCTTGGCCCATTGAATGGCTTTTTTAGAAGCATCAACATGGGTTACTTGTGCCCCCTCTTTAGCCGCCGCAAGACTTGCCGCCCCTGTGTAGGCAAACAAGTTCAGCACTTTTAAGGGGCGTTTCTCCGCCCCCAGTTTTTGAGCCACCCAATCCCAATGAGTCATTTGCTCGGGAAAGAGTCCCATATGACGAAACGACATTAAACGACAGATAAAGGTTAAGTTATTCCACGTTACCGGCCATGAGTCTGGTACAGATCCAGAGGTTTTCCATTTTCCGCTATCACTGTCCTCTTCCCCACTATTGGTAAATCTGGCGACTGCCTTCTCCCACGAGGCCTGATCCAAACTAGGATTCCATAGAGCTTGAGGTTCGGGACGGTCGACAATCACCTTGCCGTACCGCTCCAGCTTACGTCCATGCCCAGAATCAAGCAAAGCATAGTCGGTCCACGGGTCTGCAATTAAAGGTGTAATAAGTGGTTTCATGAGGTGAAATCTAATGCCATGTGGCAAGTTATGCAATAACGCTTCTTTTCCTTTCTGCCTTTCTCGGCTAAACTCGGCCGCTGGAAGTTGATACGAACAAACGAAAGTTAGAGATTATGGCGTCCACAAAACGCATTGGAATTTACCCGGGAACGTTTGACCCCATCACTAAAGGCCATTTGCACATCATTAAGAGGGCTAGCAAGCTGGTGGATCACCTCATTGTTGCGGTGGCCAATAACCAACGCAAGGGGCCCTTATTCACCATAGAAGAGCGTCTGGACATGACGCGAATTGATATAGCCAACTTGCCCGACAAACAATGCGAAATTTCAGTCGAATCTTTCGAAAATCTTTTGATTGGCTATGCGCATCAAAAGGGCGCGACGTGCATTATTCGGGGACTACGCGCCGTATCTGATTTTGAGTTCGAATTCCAGCTAACGGGAATGAATGCCAAACTGGCGCCAGATATTGAGACTATTTTCCTTATGGCCTCCGATAAATGGCAATTTGTCTCCTCTTCCTTTATCAAGGAGATCTGTTCCTTAGGCGGGAATGTGGCGGAATTTGTCACTCCCACGGTTGAACAGAGATTAAAGGCAAAAATGTAAAGTTCTGCTTGACGGAATCAGAATCTACGACTATTTTGGCCAAACTTTTTGAGCACCTATGACTGCGTAGCTCAGCTGGTAGAGCACCCGACTTTTAATCAGGTGGTCGAGGGTTCGAGCCCCTCCGCAGTCACCATTTTTTTCCTTAAGTTTAAGTGAGAGCTTTGCCTCTTACTCGATTTCTCCTTTTTTCCGCAAGACATATTCCAACCGCTTGATTGCATTTCGGCGCAAAACCTCCTCGCCGCACGAAGATGGGCCTGAGATTGAAACTTCTGTTAGTGTTTTCTCGTCAAAAGCACTGACTTTTGTCAAATTTCCTATCTTGCTAAATTCAATGAGTACGGTCCGGCCTTTGAGAATATCGTCAGGCATATTATAATCCCATTTCCTTTCACCTTGTTCTTCGAGAATCAGTATGACAACCAAGCCAGAATTTCAATGGGAAGATCCTCTCCTCCTCAATAACGAATTGACAGATGAGGAGCGCATGATCGAAGAGACGGCTCGTGATTTTGCTAAAAATTCCCTGCTGCCACAAATTGTCGAAGCCAACCGCCATGAAACTTTCGATCGACAAGTCATGCGGGACATGGGGCAGCTTGGGCTACTCGGCCCTACGATTAAAGGGTATGACTGCGCAGGAACTTCTGAGATTGCCTATGGCCTTATCGCGCGAGAATTGGAGCGGGTTGATTCCAGCTACCGATCAGCTTTTTCCGTGCAATCATCTCTTGTCATGTATCCTATTTTTACCTTTGGTTCTCTCCCCCAAAAAGAAAAATATTTGCCTGCACTGGCCAAAGGCGACATGATTGGATGCTTTGGTCTGACCGAACCGGACGGCGGATCCGATCCCTCTTCTATGCGTACTCGCGCCAAGAAAGTTTCGGGAGGATACCGTCTTTCTGGCTCAAAACAATGGATCACCAACTCTCCGGTCGCAGATGTCTTTGTTGTCTGGGCCAAAGATGATGACGGACAAGTCATTGGCTTGATCCTTGAAAGAGGGATGGAAGGTCTAGAAACACCTAAAATAGAAGGAAAATTTTCTTTACGCGCTTCCGTTACTGGCGGAATTATGATGGACGAAGTTTTCGTTCCAGACGAAGCCAAGCTGCCCTTTGCTGATGGGATAAAGGCTCCGTTTATGTGCCTCAATAAAGCACGATACGGGATCGCATGGGGGGTTATAGGCGCTGCAGAGAACTGCTGGCACATTGCAAGACAGTACACACTGGATCGCGTGATTTTTGGACGGCCCCTCGCCGCCAATCAGTTGGTGCAAAAAAAATTAGCTGACATGCAAACAGAGATTACACTCGGTCTTCATGGCGCGTTTCGCCTTGGCCAGTTAATGCAATCGGGTACGGCCTGCCCAGAAACTATTTCCCTGATGAAGAGGAACAACTGTGGCAAAGCCCTCGACATAGCGCGGGTAGCGCGAGATATGCTCGGCGGGAACGGTATTTCTGATGAATATCACGTTATTCGGCACATGATGAATTTAGAAGCCGTCAACACCTACGAAGGAACGCACGACATCCACGCGCTCATTCTTGGACGAGCCCAAACAGGCCTTCAGGCTTTCAGTTAAATATCGTCAATATCAAGACTGGCAAGACCGGTAAACGAGGTCTGGCTGGCCCAGAATCGTTCCAATTGTTTCATCGTCGCGTTGAAATCAACCAGATCAGGATTTTCAATGCCAACCGTAATGAGCTTCCCTTCTTGACGTTCGAACATATCATCCAGAATTTTGTGAAGATCACGCCCTTTTTCTGTCAATTTCACCCGAATGGAACGCTTGTCATGAATAGAACGTTCCTGAGCAATATAACCGTTTTCCGTCATTTTCTTGACATTGTAGGAAACGTTTGAGCCAAGATAGTACCCGCGCAGCGTCAACTCGCCGACCGTCATTTCATCTGTTCCAATATTGTGCAAAATCATCGCCTGCACGTTGTTAATGTCCAAAATATTCTTGCGATCAAGCTCGGTTTTGACCACGTCAAGAAAATAGCGGTGCAGCCGTTCAATCAGCTGGATAGAATCGTAATACGGTGTGGTCACTTGCAAGCTCCTTGCACATAGAAACGAGAAACGGTTTGTTATGAAAACGCAGACAGGTAGAAGGTATTCTAACCTAATCCATTGTATCCTTCAAAAAGTAAATTTTTTGATAAGCCTCAAGAGGCCTTAATATTTGGAAATTGGTAGAGGAATTTTTCTTGCTCAGAAGGAGAAATAGAGACTTCTAGGTCTATGTCTTCCTCATGATCCGCACGAGACACAATTGAAGCGTGACGGTGCAGCCATGCCAAGGCTTTGCCCTCGGTGACCGAAAGCCTGATTTTCATGAGATTTTGGCTATGCGCCATAACTTTTTCAATTGCATCCAGCAAATCAGGGATCCCCTCCCCGCTAATCGCCGAAAGCTCAATTTGCCGCCCTCTGAAATCAGGTTCGCGGTAAATAATAGCCTCATCGTCCAACAAATCCATTTTGTTGAGAACTTCAATAATTCTTGGGTCTGTTTCGTATTCAATCCCAAGATCTTTAAGAATACCGACAACATCTTCTCGTTGAGCATCTGTATCGGGTGAGGAAATATCCCGAACGTGCAAAATGACATCCGCATACTGAACTTGTTCAAGCGTAGCCCTGAACGCAGCCACCAAGTGAGTAGGAAGATCCGAAATAAATCCAACCGTATCAGAAAGAATAACCAGCCTTCCGCTAGGAATTTTAAGCTTCCGCATAGTCGGATCAAGTGTGGCAAACAACAGATCCTGTGCAAAAACCTCTGCTCCCGTTAGCTTGTTGAACAGGGTTGATTTGCCAGCATTGGTGTAGCCCACCAGAGCCACAATGGGAAAGGGAACCCGCTCGCGACTTTGTCTTTGCAGATCACGGTTTTGCCTCACACTTTCGATCTGCAGTTTCATGGCCGCAATTTTACCGTCAATAATCCGGCGATCAATTTCAAGCTGGGTTTCCCCCGGGCCTCCGGTTGAACTTGTTCCTCCGCGTTGTCGTTCAAGGTGGGTCCACGATTTAACAAGCCGTGAACGTTGATAGCTCAAAGCCGCCAGATCAACTTGAAGACGCCCTTCCTTGGTATGCGCCCGCGCTCCAAAAATTTCGAGGATAAGCCCTGTCCGATCAATGACCTTAGTCTGCCAGTCCCGTTCAAGATTTCGTTGCTGAACAGGAGAAAGATTAGAATTTATAATTACCACCGAAGGCGTTAGTTCTTCAATTTTCGTCTTAATTTCTTCTCGCGCACCCGATCCAAGAAGATGCCCTGCAGAAATTTTATAAACCTTCGCTGGAATAACTCCTAAAACATCCAGCTGAATAGCTTTGGCAAGCCCCTCCGCCTCCGCAAGCAGAGACGAAAGATCCCGTCCATGCTCTCGCTCTGATGCCGCCGTGGTCAAAATCGGGTGGATAATCAGGCAAGACTCTGTCATCAAGAAAGGATCTACTCAGCCGATGAAGATGTCACACCGTCATCCGCGTCATCCCCATCATAAAGAGACAACGGGCCAGATGGCATGATGGTTGAAATAGCGTGTTTATAAACAAGCTGAATATGAGAGTCTCGTTTGAGCAACAAAGAAAAATTGTCAAACCACGTTACAACACCTTGCAGTTTTACACCGTTCACCAAGAAAACAGTTACTGTATATTTCTCTTTCCTGATCCGATTTAGAAAAACATCCTGAATATTTTGATTTTTTTCGCTCATTTTTTTTCCTTTTTTTTAGCGGTCTGTTTTTTCTTTGGGCCGAGAGACATTAGAGGAGGAACCCCCTCTCGTCTAGCGTCTTTGCAAAACTCTTCCTAAAGGATTTGCGTCAATATACGAACGAAGGCCTGAAAATCTTGAACAAAAACAGGCAATTGAGGAAAATGCAGGACATCTTCACGTTTTTCCATCCCATGCTCTATGAAAAACGGACGAAATCCTGCCCCAAGGGCTGCCTTCATGTCCGTTTCCGTATCCCCCACATACCACAATTCGTGTTTTGAAGGATCCAGCCCCTTTCTCTTCGCGGCAAGAAGCAAAGGATCAGGAGAAGGTTTATCCCTCTCCGCTTCCCCTGCCCCCACATTCTCCGTGAGATAGGTATCCCAGCCTAGATGAGAAACTTCCCGCAGTAAATTGGGATGGTGTTTATTGCTGACAACCGCCATAGGGATTTGGGCATGATGAAGTTTATCCAGAAATTCCTCTGCTCCCTCAAACGGATTTAAGGTGGAAAGATGAGTCTCTGCAACGTGTTTATAAAGCAACTGCAACGCTTCGTCACTTCTTTCGCCAAAAACCTGCGGGTATGTTTCTCTGGCCGACTTACGGGTGGCTTTGCAAGCTTCTTCCAATGACAGTAAGGGCTTTCCAAAATGACCTAGAACGTGGTTGAGGTAACCTTGTATAGCCTCCTTAGAATCAATCAGAGTCCCGTCCCAGTCAAAGAAGATAGCATCTGGCTTTTTTTTGATCATCTCAGGCTCGTGCTCTGAAGTGTTGGTCATAGGAATCTGGATGGTCTTCTTTGACATCCTCTTTATCGGAAGAGCCTACGTTAAGACCTTTGAGTTTCCGGTGCAAAGCGGACCGTTCCATTCCGATGAATTGCGCCGTCCGCGAAATATTTCCCCCAAACCGATTAACTTGGGAAACCAAGTACTCACGCTCAAAAATCTCGCGGGCCTCCCGCAAGGGCATTGCAATCAAGTCTGCCCCAAGATCTGCCCGCAAAGTGGGAGAAACAGTCTGTGCTATTTCAGGGGGAAGATCATCAGTCTGGATAGGCTCATCGCTACTAGAGCCCACAATCATCATCCACTCAATAAGGTTGCGCAGCTGACGAATATTTCCAGGCCATGCATAAGAACGCATAGCCGCCATCGCACCTTCTGAAACTTTGCGATGAGGAAGGCCTGACTGCCCAGCATACTGAATCATAAAGTGTTCAATAAGAACCGGAATATCATCTGCCCGCTCGCGCAAAGCTGGAATGGCGAGTGGAACAACATTCAGGCGATAGTATAAATCTTCGCGGAACTTCCCCTCATCAATTAAGTCCTGTAAGTTTCGGCTGGTTGACGCCATAACACGCACGTCAACTTTAACCGGAGATGCCCCCCCCAGACGCTTGTAGGTTTGGTCTTGGAGAACTCTCAATATCTTTCCTTGTGTCTCAAGGGGCATATCGGAAACCTCATCAAGCAACAAGGTCCCGCCATCCGCACGCTCAAGAACCCCTGCTTGCATACGACCATTAGCTTCTTGCCCAAACAGCTCCAATTCAATTCGCTCAGGAGTAAGCATGGCGCAACTGAGCAGCATAAAAGGGCGATCCGCACGAGAAGACTGCTTGTGTAGAAAACGCGCTGCCATTTCCTTGCCCACCCCAGCAGGCCCAGAAATCAGGACACGGGAGTTTGTAGCCGCCACTTTGTTTATAGTTTGCAGCAACGAAAACATGGCCGGAGATCTTCCAATCATTTCAACCGTAACCTCGGTTTTCTGGCGCAGATCAGCAAGTTCCTGCTTAAGACGAGATGTCTCCAAAGCCCGATCTATCATCAAAAGCAAACGATCCGTTTTGAAAGGCTTCTCAATAAAGTCATAAGCCCCTTGCTTAATAGCCTTGACCGCTGTTTCAATTGTTCCGTGTCCGCTAATCATCAACACCGGAATTTCAGGATACTTTTCCTTGATCTGTTCAAGAATGGCCAGACCATCGAACTCGCTGTTCTGCAACCATATATCAAGGATAACCAGTTGAAATTGTTTCTCCTCCAACCGTTCGAAGACTTGCTTGATATTCTCAGCTTGCGCAGTCGCATAGCCCTCGTCTTCGAGAATCCCTCTAATCAGGTTCCGAATATCGGCTTCATCATCAACTATTAAAATATCAGCTGGCATAGACGCTATCATCTCTATCTTTATGCGGTAGCACAAGTGTTACCACCGCGCCCCCTAAATCTTTCCAGTCAGGAATTTCCTGCACAGTTTCTGGCGGTCCGAATATAATACATCCGCCGTGGTCTTCCATAATCTTTTTCACAATTGCCAGCCCAAGTCCAGTCCCCTTTTCTTTAAGCGTGACATAAGGTTCCGTTAAAGTCTCAGAATCCCTGTCTTTTGGGAAACCAAGCCCGTTATCCGCCAAAACAATCAATGTATTTTGCTGGTCATCCTTCGCAAGCCAAAGTCCTAATTCTCCGCGCCCGCTCTCTATTTTTTGTCTTTCTTCAATCGAATCAATCGCATTCTGGAGAATATTGGTCAAGGCTTGACGAATTTGCTGTTCATCGCACCGACAAGGCCATGGCGCTTTTTCTTCAACTCCTACCCCCCTAAAAAAAGCCACATCCGAGTGGGCCTGTTGGTTAAACGATAAAATATCACGAACCAAGCTGCGTAGGTCGCAAGATTTTAGAACGGGATCCGGCATCCGTGCAAAAGAAGAAAATTCGTTGACCATATGCCCTATATCGCCAACGTGCCGAACAATTGTATCAATGCACTGACTGAAAATTGACTGATCTTCATCTGGAAGGGTTTTCATGTATTTTCGCTTCAACCTCTCTGCAGAGAGTTGAATCGGGGTCAGGGGATTCTTAATCTCATGGGCAATACGACGTGCCACATCAGCCCAAGCTGCTTTTCTCTGGGCAGACTGCAAAGTGGTAATGTCGTCAAAAGTGATAATGGCGTTGTAATCATCTTCTCCGAGGAGTTCAATTGCGATCCTCAGTAATAAAACCCGCCGCGCTCCATCTGGCTGAACATAAGGAACCTCAAGCTGGTGAATCTTTTGGGGACGTGCATAAGCCTGTTCCAACAAACCAATGGCTTCGGGAAGAATTGTAGAAAGGTCAAGCCCCGTCAGGTCTCCATCACCCGTCTGAAGAATTTCTTTAGCGGAGAGATTGGCAAGCGTGATAACTCCTGATTTTCCAACACTCACCACACCAGAACTAACACCTGCCAGAATCGTCTCAGTGAAACGTCGTCGTTCATCCATCTGGCGGTTGGCTTCAACCAGTTCTTCTCTTTGATCTCTGATTTGACGAGTCATTCGGTTGAAGGAACGAGAGAGGTAATCAAACTCCTCAAGACCGCTGTCATCGCTCACTCTAGCTGTCAAATCCCCCATACGAACTTTGTCTGAAGCTTCGATCAACTGGCCAATAGGCGTTGCAAGGCGCCGCGCAAACGTCAACGCAAACCAAACAGCGGCAAGTAGCAAAACCATTGCCACAACAATGTAAATCATTGAGACTGTCATCTGGAGTCCGGCATAACGTGCAGCAACTTCATCATATTTCTGAACAGCTTCCCGCGTAGTCTGAAGATGTTTCAAAACATTGGGCTCAACCAATCGACCAACATACAAATAACTATCCGCATAGTTATTCAGCTTTACCAAAGCGCGAACACGGTCATCTTCGGTATCCGTCAAAAGAACAACCTCTCCCACTTCGGACCGATCAAATGCGAAATCTGGAATCTCCTGTATTTCGAAACCAAGACTGAGCCCAGCCTCCGTTAGAACGTTTCCATCGCGGCTAAAAATAACCACTTCGGAAAGGTTTCTCAAAAACGATTGCGTTTGAACGTATTTTTCAAATCCTACCGGATTGGTAACCGAGACCGATGCCTCTCGATCCAGATCTTTGGCCATTGCTAAAATATCAGCGCGAATAACCTGATGATGTTCCCGCAAGTAAGCTTCGGCAACCTCCTGAGATTCATTAACAGCCGTCCTTACCCGTTCACTGAACCACGTCTGCACACCGTAATGAAAGAAAAAGAGAGAAAAAACCGTCATAATCACGGCAGGAGTCATAGCCAGCAGGCCAAAAATATAAACCAGCCGAATGTGAAGCCGCGCCCCGGGAATCCCCCTACGCCAAACCGTCAGCAGAACCGTGACCCGACGGGCAATTAAAACTCCCAAGATCAGGATAATGATTAAGTCACCATTCAGCAGCCAAATCACACTATCTGCGCTATTGCCAAATGGAGGGGCCGATTTCAAGGCAAAATAAGTTGCCACACCAAAGACCACAGCCAAAACCGTCAAGAAACTGGCAAGGCGGCTATCCCATGATGAGGTCAGCCGCCTGCGAACCCAGAGCATTCGGGCTGGCCATGAGCGGAGTTTTCGTTGAAAAATCTGTACAGCGTGGCTCATCGCAGGGTTTCGAGTTGCAGAACTCTCTTTTTTGCCTAAAATCTTTTCTGAAATATCCCTGTTCGTAGTCCAAAAAGCAAGCTAAACCAACACATGATTGAGAAATGGTCCCAGATATATCGCAAAGGATGCCAGAAACGCTCTAATTTTCTGGCCTCTGTTTCGTGGACATCCCCTCACGGGCTTCTTGCCACATGGTTTGGCTTTGGCCTCTTGGTCCCAGCCCCTGGAACGTGGGGAACGCTAGGAGGGCTTTTGTTTGGGATTCTCCTTACTACCTTCCTTCCCGTTTGGTCACTGGTTATCTGGGCGACAACGTTGTTTTTTGCAGGCCTTTGGGCCGCCAACAAAATTGAACAGAAAAGCGGGGAACACGACAGCAGCTTTATTGTGATTGATGAGGTTGTTGCAATCCTTTTGATTATGGGGGCTGGGCCGAATTCTCTAACCGTGACCTATACCATTGCCGGATTTCTTGCCTTCCGTTTTTTCGATGTTATTAAGCCTTGGCCTGTTTCATGGGCGGATACGCACATATCCGGAGCCCTCGGCGTTATGCTTGATGATATTCTCGCGGCTCTTTATGCGATTGCCTCCATCTACTTCATAGGGTGGGCTCTCTCATGACCCTTGCGCAAGAGGTTTTCAAAATATTGCAAGAGCAAGGACTTCTTCTTGCCACTGCGGAATCTTGTACCGGCGGGATGATTTCGGCTCGCATGACCGATATTGCTGGATCGTCAAAGATTTTTGAACGCGGATTTGTGACCTACTCTAATCAAGCCAAAATAGATTTACTGAGCGTTTCAGAAAAAACCCTTTCCCAATTTGGCGCAGTCAGCAGCGAAACAGCTGAGGAAATGGTGAAAGGGGCTCTCGACAACAGTCTTGCCGACCTTGCTATTGCTGTGACGGGAATTGCGGGTCCATCTGGTGGCTCTTTGGAAAAACCCGTTGGCCTTGTTTATATCGGAATAGGCCGCAAGCATGATGCCAAAATTAAAGTGTTCAAAGAGCAGTTTTCCGGAGACCGCGCCTCCGTTCGTCAACAGGTCTGTGAAAAATCTTTTTACTACCTCCTCTCTTTCATGAAAGAATCTCCACATGGCTAAGGTTCTGATTTGCTCAGGGTGCGATCATAATTATTTTCCGATGCTGCGGGAAATGATTCATTCTATTCGCCGTTTTCCCGAAGCAAGCGATTTTAAATTTGCCGTTCTTGACACAGGATTGACAGACGAAGACCGCGCTTGGCTGCGCGAAAATGTTGACTATATCCACGCGCCAGACTGGCCCTGTCCCCTTCCAATCTGGAAGACCAAAGGGCGGGAATATTTGAAGTCCTGCGTTTGTCGTCCGTGGCTAAATACCTATTTCCCCGGCCATGATGTTTATATGTGGCTTGACCCTGATGCATGGGTTCAACAATGGGAGGGAGTCGATCTCTTTTTACAAGGGGCGGCTCGTGGAAAAATTTCAGTAACCGGACAAGTGGACAGATCTTATCCCCGTGCCATTCGTATCAAATGGCTAGGGCCAATTCCCTTAAAGCTGCGTGGCTTTTACTTTAGCAACGCCAAGAAAGCGTTTGGACTAGAAACCGCCAAGCGTTTATATCCGTATCATGTCTTACTTGCAGGAACTTTTGCCCTGCGCGGTGATGCAAGCCACTGGTCCCGTTGGCAGGAAATTGTTCTCTCTGCTCTGAAAAAAGGGAAAGTTTTTACTGCTGAACAGTTATCCTTGGGAATTCTTTGCTACCTTGAGAACTACCCGTTTGAAATTCTTCCGGCGTGGTGTCATTGGCTATGCGAATTTCTTCCCCCTCTTGATGAGGATAAGAAACTTTTTGTTGAACCTTACTTGCCTCACCACCCTATCAGTATTTTGCACATTTCAGGGTTTGATGAACTCAGAAAGAACCGTGCGATTCAAATTGAGATTCCCACTCTTTCCGGTCAAAAAATCCAAGGGAGCATCCGTTATCCCGCCTATAACGGCGAGACAGGAGACATTTTCTAAAAATGCACAGCCTTGCCATAGGCTGAGAGGACGGATTCGTGCATCATTTCCGATAGAGTCGGGTGAGGAAAGACCGTATGCATCAATTCAACCTCAGTCGTTTCGAGAGCTTTCCCAATGGCAAAACCCTGAATCATTTCGGTGACTTCTGCCCCGATCATATGCGCTCCGAGTAACGCTCCGGTTTTTGCATCAAAAATTGTTTTAACCAAGCCTTCTGCTTCCCCAAGGGCAATCGCCTTCCCATTCCCTGCGAAGGGGAAACGGCCAACCTTAATTTCGAATCCAGCTTCTTTTGCTTTGGCTTCCGTCAAGCCAATCGAAGCCACTTGCGGATGAGCATAAGTGCAGCCAGGTATTCCTGACCTATCAAGCGGATGCACATCTTTCAGACCGGCAATTTTTTCAATGCAAATGATCCCCTCATGCGAGGCTTTATGCGCCAGCCATGGAGCCCCCGCCACATCGCCAATCGCATAAACTCCGGACTCGTCCGTTTCGCAGTATTTACC
>JAEUKO010000080.1:0-6982 GCA_016794285.1 Alphaproteobacteria bacterium
GCCGTTAGTGTCGGCAAATTGCCATTGATTGAGTTGCGCAAGGTCTTTATGTTCACGCCGCCAAGCCAATTTGCAGAATTCATTGTCACAGCTGCCGCCCATCACAACGCAGTCACGGTCCGCAAATTCGCCTTCAAGCTTTGCGAATTCAACAATTTCGGTCGGACAAACAAAGGTAAAGTCTTTCGGATAGAAATAAAACACCTTCCACTTGTCTGGAAAACTTTCCTGCGTGATGGTTTCAAAAGCGGACTGACCGTTTTCTTCGTGTTTCATGAATTTTGGCTTTACACCAACAATTTCAAATTCAGGCACTAAATCGCCAATTCCAAGCATGATTTTCTTTCCTTTACTAAACGGTTAAATTCCAGTGAACTTCACCCAGATACTTACCCCTTTTCTCCCCAAATTCAAGGGCAAAGGCCAAGATTCTGGGCAAACCCCAAGCAAAAAAGAGGGGGACAATCCCCCTCTTTCGTTCATTTCATCTCATCGCGTTACTTGTGAGTTAGAGAACGCCTTGGTTTGGGAGCCGCACGAGACGAAGGAGCTCCGCCAACCGGCTGCAAGTTGAGAAGCGGACCGTGATAGGCAAGGTGCAAGTGCCTCAGTGTCGCCAGAACCATCTGAACCGTTTGCAAACTCCACGACAAACCGCCGCAGCTGTCCGCGATGTCCCGCGCAACAGTGTCACGACCGAACGCAGCTCTTAAAGGGAGAAACCGTTTCATCATCATATACCTCCTGTAGTTTTTTATGGTTGAAGTCATTATAGCACTGGGGCGAAAGAAATCAAATCCGAGTCTGGGAAAATCACCCATAACCCATTGACTCAAGAAGGATATATTTTTTGAAATTGATTTTTATAATTTGCAGGTCTTGCGACTCACCCACACCATTTCAACCGTGGATTTCGCGCCGCACCAACCTCATCCAATCGCCGACGTGGTGCGCTTACAGGGGTGACTTGCAGGTCTTCTGCCTTTTCACCCTGCGCAGTATTCGCAATCATTTTCATCACCGCAATAAACCGATCTAACATATCTTTGCTCTCGGTTTCTGTTGGCTCAATAAGCATCGCACCTGAAACAACCAAGGGAAAATAAATCGTCATCGGATGCATTCCGTATTCGATCAACGTCTTGGCAATATCAATTGTTGTGATTCCTGAATCTTTTTGTTTTTTGTCCGTCAACAAACATTCATGCATACAAGGCCGATCCGCAAACGGAGCGTGAAAATCTTCTCTAAGGTTCGCCAGAATATAATTCGCAGACAAGACAGCATCGCGGGAGACTTGACGAAGGCCATCCTTCCCATGCGAGAGCATATACGCCAAGGCCCGAATATGCATCCCGAACTGTCCATGAAATCCTTTGATTCGTCCACAGCTAGAGGGCCGATTTTCTAGCGTTTCAAGGTGAAGCACTCCCTCTTTCTCTACAACGCGAGGAACAGGGAGATACGGCTCAAGTTCCCTTGTCACGCAAATAGGACCAGAGCCAGGCCCTCCCCCGCCATGCGGAGTCGAAAAGGTTTTGTGCAAATTGATATGCATGACATCAACCCCGAAATCAGCCGGACGCACAGACCCCACCAAGGCATTAAAATTCGCCCCGTCACAATAAAAATAGCCGCCTGCTTTATGAAGAAGCTCCGCAATCTGAACAATATCTTTCTCAAAGAGCCCGCAAGTATTGGGGTTGGTAACCATCATCCCCGCCACATCCTGACCATCACCCAGCACAGACCGAAAAGTTTCTACATCCACACAACCCGTGTCTTTGGTGGGAATAACCCGAATAGTATAACCGCACATCGCCGCTGTCGCTGGATTGGTTCCATGAGCCGAATCGGGACACAGAATAACTGTGCGGTGGCCCTGCCCGTTTGCTTCATGCGCACGGCGAATGGTCATGAGACCAGCCAGTTCCCCGTGCGCCCCTGCGGCAGGAGACAGACAGACCCCTCTCAAGCCCGTCAATTCGCTAAGCCAAGTTTGCAGATCAAACATCAACCGCAAAGCCCCTTGCACTGTTGACTCGTCTTGCAAAGGATGGATCCCAGAAAACCCTGAAAGCCTCGCCAGTTTCTCGTTCAAGCGCGGATTGTGTTTCATCGTACAAGACCCCAGAGGAAAAAAGCCGTGGTCTATCGAAAAATTCTTGGTTGAAAGCCGAACGAAATGCCGCAGGACTTGAGGTTCCTTCAAAAGAGGAAGACCAATTTCTTTTCGCGGCTCTTTTCCCGTTCGTAACCGCTTCCCTGAAAGGGCCGGAAAATCCACACCACTTTCATCCGCCTGTTCCAGTTCCCACAGAAGTGGCTCCTCATACTGCAAAGCCCGTGAAGCCCCAATCAAATCTTTTGTCATTCCCAAATCTCCAACTTGCGAGCGCGCGCGCCCCCATCATCCTAACGGATTTTAGGCAGAAGTCATGGGAAGAATTAGTTGGGAAACAGCCTAAGGCCGTTTACGCAATTCTGAGCGTCACAACTGGCAGGACGCGCATGGAGAAGTTCTTCTCCCTGACGAACTGAGTGGATAACAACAGCCCTGTCCCCAGATTCCCAATGGTGTCTATAGATTTTATCTGGTGGGATAAGTTTGGCTACATCTTCCGTCAAACTTGGATATTTGAAAAGAATCGCCTGACGAGACTCATTTTCCTCCCCACCAAGACCGAAGAAATAGCCAGATCTTTGCATATCTTGTAAGGCATCCTGAACGCCCCCTGGAAACGAAGTTGTATCAATCTGTTTCAGGGCTTCGCGTACATCACTCATTCGTGCATACAAAGTGGGAGCTTCCCGTCCCTTGGAAAGCGGTTTGAACAAGACAGTTGCGCATCCTCGCCTGTTTGGAAGAGCAACAGGGGAGTCCCAATGGAAGAAGTCTTGAACAAGGCTCCCCTGCTCTACCTTTCCCGAAAGTTTTAAATCAGGAGGCGCTGTAACAAACGCATTCCGAATAACCAAGACACCATGCTGATCTGCCAATCGACATATGTCAGCATTCGTGTGCCCTTCATATCCTATACCAAAGGCTTCTTTAAGATCTGTTGGCTGAGTCAGCTGAATACTTAGGCCAAACTCGGTGGAGAGGGGGACCGCCTCCTTGACTGTACAACCAAAAGCACGAACGAGACTGAAATGCGACATTTTTATAATTTATGGAAACTTTTTTGA
This sequence comes from Alphaproteobacteria bacterium, assembly GCA_016794285.1. Classification (GTDB taxonomy): domain Bacteria; phylum Pseudomonadota; class Alphaproteobacteria; order Micavibrionales; family Micavibrionaceae; genus UBA1573. The sequence goes on from JAEUKO010000080.1 coordinate 3,190, forward strand.
AAAAGCAAGAAAATTTTTCCCTCCTCTTCCAACTAGGCGTACCAACGATCCCGAACCCACGAGGTCAAATAGGTATATTTCTTCCCAACCAATTCGCCCAGTTTGTATCTGGCCCGGCGAATGGGAAAGAGGGTGCGATCTAGTCCTTGCAATTGAACCGACTTGTTAAAGCGGTCATCCCCAATGGTTGAAGCTTCCTGTTGATCCGGGTAAAGAGGGGCAGGGTAAACTACCAAAGTTTCAAGCCCTGTCTCCCACGTCCGCCCTTGAAGAGTATCAATCGGAAGCCAATTTTTCTGCATATGTTTTAACATCACCTGTGCGGCATCTCGCTTTATCATGTAGCCATGCGCCCCGCCAGGAGCTGTCGGGAGCCGCGCCATCCAGTACCGCCCGATGAGAGGGGCTATTTTACGGCAGCCCCTTGCGTATATTTTGGTACTGCCAAGAAAGCGGATGACATCCCAAGGAACAGATGAATGAGGCACAGACGCAAACACCTCTTTGGCATCTGGTTCGAAAATAACATCGTCTTCCAGAATAATCGCAACCGGAACATTTTCCCGTACCATTTTTTCGTAGACCCCGCGATGAGATAACAAACATCCTATCTCCCCAAGGGTTAAATCTCTTCCGAAAAACTGACAGCGTTTTTTGCTATCGTGCAACGCCATTTGGTCAGGGGACAAATTTTTCCCATTAACCGCTTCAAAAAATTCCAGATCTAGCCCCATCTCAGCCGCACGTTTTAGCATGGCCTGCCGCCGCCCCTCGTCCTTCGCCATGTTAATGACAAAAATCCTAGGCACCCTCAAAGGGCTATTTTCGCGCTGCACCGCCTAACGCCCGTATGTCACAGTGATGGAAGCTTCTGCCAATTTGAGCGTTCGCAGATTAAACGCCACCATCGCCCCCGAGTTTTCCGCTTCAACCGGCACTTTGTCCTTGAGAGCATAAACTGTAAAAATGTAGCGATGGGGAGGGTCCCCCACGGGAGGGCACGCCCCCCCATATCCCGATTGGCCAAAATCTGTTCGTGTCTGCAGAGCTTCTGGAGGAAGTTTTCCCCCCGCGCTCCCCGCGCCGGCATCTAAAGACGTGACAGAAGCCGGAAGATTCACCACCAACCAATGCCACCATCCGCTTCCCGTTGGAGCATCCGGATCAAAAGCGGTCACCGCAAAGTATTTCGTTCCTTCAGGAGCCCCGCTCCATGAGAGATCGGGAGAAATATTCCCTCCACTACATCCAAATCCCTTATAAACTTGGGCTTGCGCCATCACGCTTCCCTCTGTCAAGGTTTTGCTCTCAAGCTTGAAAGCATCCGCCGCTTGAGCCGGAGCCGCCATCAAGGCTGCAGCTCCCAAAATAGAAAGAAAAGAGAGCATAACAAAACCTCCGGTCTAGGTGCTGATTAAAGAATGTGAGAACGGTATCACTTCAACATAGTCGCCTTTTTTGAGGTTTTTATTTTCTTTCACCACCAGCAAGCAATCAGCTTTGGCCAGCTCAGTTAACAAAAACCCATCTTGAGCCGACATAGGTATCACCTGATACGTTCCCGAAGAATCGATACTCAAAGAGGCGTGCAAATAAGCAACCCCCGTATCATACTCATCAAGGCTGCGCCCCAAAATAGCGTATTGTTTGGGAGCTTCGCGCACACCCACCATCTTGTTAATGATCGGACGCACAAACATTGAAAAATAAATGCTGGACGATGTCGGATTTCCGGGTAGGGAACATATCGGGACCCCGTTATAGTGACTGAAAAACATCAAGTCGTTCCGCTTTAGCTGAATCCGTAATGTTTTAATGTCATCGGTAATTCCTTCCAAAGCTTTGCGCATGAGGTTGCCCGCCCCCGCCGAGGTTCCCCCCGTTGTAATCAACAAATCGCATCCTGCGGAATCGCGGATTTTTCCCCTCACCATGTCTAAAGAATCGTTGGCAATCCCCAAAATAACAGGCTCCCCACCCGAAGCCACCACGTTCGCCGGAATCGTATAAAGAGAAGATGCCGTAATGTTATTCTGATCGGTTGCCTCCCCAGGCATGGCCAACTCGTTGCCCACAGCGAGAATCGCCACCCGTGGGCGTCGCACAACAGGAAGCCAAAGCAAATGCATTGTTGAAGCAAGCCCCACCAACCGAGAGTTCATAACCGTCCCGGGCTGGAACGATTCGGTTTCTGGAGAAAAATCCATCCCCGCCGGACAAATATTCTCCCCGTAAACCGGATGCGCGTTCAACGTGATTGAATCTTCTTGTTCAACAATCTTGGCAACTTCCACCAAGGAATCGGCGCCATTTGCAACCCTGCCCCCTGCGGCTGTCCGAATCGTATTGCCCTTATGAAGAGTGCCTCGAAAAGGATGAGTCGAGTTCGACTCCCCTTGAATAAAAAGCGTTGTCGGGATTCGGTCTACATCCTCGCTGCGAACCGCAAAGCCGTCAATCGTTGCCACATTCGTTGCCGGAAGAGACACTCTCGCCCGCACAGGCTCTGCTAAAACACGGCCAAGCGCGTTTGACGAAGGCACAAACTCCTTCGGCAATGTTGAAATCGACTCAATAATCTTAAGAAAATCGTCCATGATGGTCTCTATAAGAGGAGGAGAAAATGACTAAAGGTCATACTATCCGTCCTCCCCATTAAGGGCAAGACCAAGAATTCCCCCTAGAAATTTTGAGAATTTTATCGTGAAGAAACGCTTTGATTTTGCTTGGCCTGCGACAAATCGAAGCCAAGTTCAGCCAATAAATCCAGATAAAGATTCATACTGGCCAAAAAAGCCGCATCTTGAACCAAAGGAAGATCTGTGCGCCGCGCATAAGGATCAACGTAGCGGATAATGTCATCTTCCGAACAGGCCCCCTCCTGAGTTTCATGGACGATGCAAGCGGAATCTGTCAAATTGGCCATAGAATGCAATGTCATGGCAGGAACAACAACCTGCTCTCCACTTCGCGCCAGCCACCGCCGATTGCCAACCAACACCGTTAGCTCCCCAGAGAGAACAAGCCAAGTTTCTTGTCGCCAACGGTGAGACTGAAGGGAAAGAACAGCGTGCGGATCAATCCGCAAATGTTTTTCACACAAGCCCGCGCCCAAACTATTGCGCCCAATAGAGGTTACTTGGTAATGCCCCCACGGGCGGTTGTCTTCATCCCCTATTGCATAGGTCATTACCAGAAATCCTTGCAAAAACTCTTGCAAAACAAAACCCCGACCAAACAGATCGGGGTAATGAAAGGTGGATAAGTTTTAAAGGATTTTTTTAGAAGCTCTGTGCTTGGAAGACCTGGCAGCGACCTACTCTCCCATGCCTTGAGACATAGTACAATCGGCCCTAGGGTTTTTCACATTCCAGTTCGGGATGGGATGGCGTGTTTCACTCCTGGCATAACCACCAGGTCATCGAAGCACAGAATTCCTAAAACTATATAGTGTCAGATCAAAAAACTTTAACAATAAAAACAAAAACCAATCAAGCTCACGGCAACAGTGAATTTATCACTGCGCGCAATCGTTCAAACCAATGCCCAAAGGCCTTGGCGTGAAGAATTTAAGCCAATCGAGCAATTAGTACCAGTTAGCTGCACGCATTACTGCGCTTCCACACCTGGCCTATCAACGTGGTGGTCTTCCACGGCTCTGATAGGGATACCTTGTTTTGAGGCGGGTTTCACGCTTAGATGCTTTCAGCGTTTATCCCTTCCATACTTAGCTACTCGGCACTGCTCCTGGCGGAACAACCGATACACCAGAGGTATGTCCATCCCGGTCCTC
>JAEUKO010000081.1:0-6607 GCA_016794285.1 Alphaproteobacteria bacterium
TCTGAGCCGCCTAAACTTGAAGTGGTCGCTGAACTTCAGGATCGGCCTGCTAATATTGCCGTGGATTTGCAAGGGCGTATCTACGTAACCCTTCATCCGGTTGACTCACCAAAGACCAAAATGATGTTGATTAATCCCAAAGATGGAAGCTCTCAAATTTTTCCGAGCGAAAAATGGAATGAACCAACAGACGAAAACGGGGTTGGGGTTATCAATGCGATTGGGACGAGAGCAACCCTCTCGGGAACAGTTACTGTTCTTGATATGGGCGATGCCAAACACTCTCCCCGCATTGTCGAATTTAATCAGTTTATGCAGCAAGCATCGGGAGTTACATACATTCCTCAGAACGTTTTGACCGAGCAATCGTTTCTGCAGGACTATGCGATAGACTGGGACAAGAATTATTACTTCATCGCAGATATGGGCCAAGCTGATCCAACCAAGCCTGCCCAGCCTTCGATTATTGCTGTGAACCAGCGCAGCAACTGGGTTCGGCGTGTCTTGGTTGGTTTTTCGGGGCTGCAGCCAAGTAAAGAGCCAATGCTGGCCGAAGGAAAACCTGTCTTGGTCAAGGATAAAACAGGGAAAGACGTTCCCCTTCATTTGGGGCTTAACCCCATCACCATTGATCCTCTTCGTGACTGGCTTTACTTCGGGCCGATGGGGGCTGGAAAACTCTACCGTGTTCCCATCTCCAAGTTGATTAATGGGGCCCTCAGCAAGGAGGAGATAGAAGCTTCTGTTGAGGTGGTCGGAGACAAACCAGAATGCGATGGTATAACGATTGATGCCGATGAAAACATCTATATCACCAATGTCAAAGACAGTGAAATTGGGGTTTTGCGCCCGGGTGGTTCCTATAAAACCTACATTAAAGACCCTCGTTTGGTGTGGGCAGATGGTTTTTCTTTTGGGCCTGATGGATATTTGTATCTGACAATTTCCCAGCTAAATCGCTCGGCACATTACAACCTTGGGAAAGACACCAGCACCAAGCCGTATCTCGTGGTTAAATTCAAACCGTTGGCGGAAGGAGCCATCGGCCGGTAGAGTTAGAGAAGGGGGCAACCTCAATTTTTTGTCATAAAAATATTAATGGTTTTCGTAAAAACGTTGACATTTCAGAATAGTCTCATTATGAAATCAATCTTTCAGATTGCATAAGGAGAAAAAATCATGGCCGCAACAAGCTTAGCTCCCAAGCCTACTACTGGTATTGGCACCGCATTGACATACGAAAATGCCACAGGGGAAGTCAGAGCGCGGATGGATGAACTTCTTGCCCGTATTGCTGAGGCAGGTCCAGATGTGAAGGCTCTTGGGGCTTTGTTTCCCTCTCAGGGCTCACAAATCACAGCTCTTGTAGATTCTGTTCTAACTCAACTCACGCAGGGGCAGCAAAGTCTGGCTGAGGTAAAGAGTCAGGCTGATGAGGCTCTTGGGTTTTTAGGCACGTCACACGCTGAGCAGTTACGAAACCTTCTTTCTGACCCTATGGAGAGACTCCAAGCGGAAGAGGAAGCGGCTAAACCAAAACCTACAGGTTGGGGTCGGGTCGTAAAGACTTTAAGCTCTATTTTTGGCGCAAGTGCAGAAAACACGCGCCCCCAAACGCCAGCGGAGCAACTCACCGCCGAACTTCAAAGACGTCTGGGAAAAAACGTCTCGCCGGAAATTATCAAGACGGCTCAAGGCCTGCTTCAAAAAGAAATTGGAGCCCTGTATGACAGCCCGGGAACAGAGGCAACCGAAAGAATTATACGCGAACTTGTTGACCGAGAAAAAAGAAGAATCGTTGTGACCTGCACGACCAGCCTTTTAGAGGACGTTAGGCGTTTGATTCAGGGCGTTGTTGTTCATGAAAATAGTCTCCCTAGGATGATGGAAAGCTTCGGGGGGCTTTACGAACAACTTGGGGGGCTTTACCAAGAAAAACTTATGCAGCAAGCTGTTTTGGTGGAGGCTTTGGCAAGACCAGCCTCCAATTCAACAGGTTCGGCTCTTGCTGTTGCTTTTTCTGGCCCTCTTCGAGGCAGAGAAGATGTTTTGCGAGAATGCCTAGGGCGTACCACATCGGAAGCTGGGGTTTTGGCCGAATCCGGTGTGCAGCTGCGTGTCATGAACAATGCTGCTGAGGGAGCCATGAAAGGCATGGAGAGTATTAGAACAAGTCTTTTGCCAACGGCACAGCTTCAGGTGACAACAATTTTTGGACAGCTGGCTGTTGGTGATGCGGCTGATCTCCAGAAACAAGCTGTCCGAACGGCAGAGGGGCTTGCAACATTAGGGGCCACGCTGACGCACGATCTTATCACAGGAGCGGCGCACTTTCAGTCTGGTGAGGCGGATATTCGGAGTGCCCAATCTGCTATAACGACCCTAAATGGCATACAAAATGCCTTGAGAGAGGGGATCACGATTGTGGGGCAAAATCACGCAGCCCTTGAGGCAGCCCGCGCCGAACTGTCGGAAGCTTTGGCAAAAACTCAAGAGGGATTGCAAAATTATGATGCGGCCGTGGCGGCTGTTCAGTCAGGAAAAACCCCTGCTTTGGCTGGCCCCGCTAGAAGGTAATTCATGGAAAGGGAATTCTATTGCCGCACCCGCCGCTTTGAACGCAAGGTAGGGGATGCTGAGCCGTACCAAGTCTACTGGATGGCGGTTGCAACCGGAAACGGATTTTCAGTTCTTGAGGTGACGGATTCCGCGCAGAGCCCAAACCTTCTGATGCGGTTTCTTCCAGAAGGTGGAGAGAGTTCGATTGTTGAAACTCGATCAGAAGTTCTCGGGCTTGAAGAGGCTCTGTTTCTTCTTGACTCCAAAGAGTGTGAGATGGCGGGGCGCAAAAACACATCTCCTGTGGAAAATGGTGACACAGTAGGGGGGTGGCATTATTTGTCCTTTGCCGACAGGCATAGGGTGAAGTTCAAAACTGGACTACAAACAAGTCATCCCGATTTATATCACTCTATTACGATGTTCAGTCGTTCTCCCATCACACTGGAACACCTTACACTCCCCATCAATGGCCCTATTTTTTCCAATGATAAGGAGGGGATTCTTTTAACCCCTGTTTATCATTCTCAGTTTTCGGATGGGTGGGTCGTTTACGCCCGCGCTGTAATGGCAGCGAATCTGTGGCAAGTGCAAGAGGTTCAGCGTCAGATCACAACAGGCCTTCCCCCCAGCGCACCACCCGTTGAAAAAATACGGAATTTGAGAGGCGAAACGGGTAATTTTTTCTCCGTTATCCGCGCTCTTAGCGATTGGGAAGACGTGCAAGCTTTAACCCCGGGCACAAGATTTTTCGGACCTGAAGACCTTAGCGAAGAACAAAAACAAAGACTGCAAATGCTTGCCCTTAGGGGGAGCTATTTTCGGGTGGCCGCAGAAAGAAGCTCTCTTGTTTTTGATGTCTTTGGAAAGCCTCACTTGTCTATTCGAGGCTTGGTGAAGGATGAGGGAGTTTTTCCGCGTCTTAATCCAGAGAAGCCTGAATTTCCTTCTCTGCAAAGACTTCTTGGCTATATTGAATCTTCGGAGCAGCAAGAGGACGACGCTCCGCCGCCACCCAAAGAAGAGGACGTTCTTTCCTCTGATGGAATAACAAAAGCTCTGGCCTTCTACCTTGACCATTTTCTGGTTTATTCCGGTCTTAATAAATATAAGCACGATTCAGGATTAGGGCCGGATTTTTGGCAAGCAACAAAAGCTTTTCTTGCAAAACTAGGTATAGAACTGCCTCATCCACAAGCTTCACCCTTAATGGTTGCGGCTGATTTTCTGACAGAACAAGGCAACGAATTTGTGCGTGCAGCTGCAAGAGAAGAAGAATATCGTTTGCAATGGAGGCAAAGACTAGAATCAGAACAAGAAGTGCATCTGAACAGAATGGGAAAGGTGCAGTCTGAAATAAGGGAGCTTGAAGCAAGATCCAAAGCACTAGCTGAAAAGCTTGCCCAACAAACCTCCTCTCTCGAAGAACTCAGCAGAAAAACAGCAGAGGAAAAAAAAGAACTGGAACGTCTTCAGAAGAAAAAAGAATTTCTAAAGGTAGATATAAGAGCTGAGGCGATAGAAGAGGCTCATATCATTGCTCAGAAAAGGGAGAAAGATCTGCGAAGGGCCATGATTGCTTTTCGGGATGCTACCTTGCCACCAAAAGAGGCGGGCGCAGAGCCCTTCATCTCTCTCCGTCTTGAGTTTGGGAAATTAAACGTAGGCTATGTTTTCCTCTTGTGCAAAGCCTTTGCAGATATTCCAGATGAAGGAGTCAAAGTTCGTATTGATATTCAAAAACATCAGTTTGAAAAGTCCCCTGAGGAAAGACTTTTCAAGGTGTATGAACTAACATCTCTGTTTTCGAGAATTGATGCCAGAGATAGTTATGGGATTATCCAAAAAAAATTAGCTGAACCTGAATATGGGGCTGTTCTATGGATTGAAGGAAAAAGAGAGGCCGTTGCCAATTTTGTGAGAGCAGGAGGTTCATTGCAGGATCGATTGACACAAAGTTTTTCTCTCAGTGATATAACTCTGTGTTCAGTTGATTTTCCAAAGTATGTAAAAATTAACGAGGCTACGTACAAGATGTGGTTTGGACCTATAGTGCCTCATGTGCCGGACGCTCTAGCCAGAGTGGTCCGAGCCTATACGCCATTCAGTGATAGCGTCATCGCGGCTCGTCTCACCCCATAATATCCTAGTAGATTTATTGCAAAAGTCCTCCCCCCCCCGTTGTCATCTCCGCGAAGGCGGAGATCCGGCATATTAAGCCAGACCCCCGCCTAAAGCGGGGGTGACGGGTGGAGGGTTCGCGCCCACGGTATGACAGACTTTTGCAACAGGTCTAAGGTAAAAAACGCACAAATGGCTCCCTGAGCAGGATTCGAACCTGCGACCAAGCGATTAACAGTCGCTTGCTCTACCGCTGAGCTATCAGGGAATAATGGAGTGCGGTCAGGTGGTTTTTCTATTTTTATTCGGCCTGCTTGTCAACCGTTTTTTCTTCGAGGGTTTGAATTCTCCCCGTTAGGGCGGTGCTTCCGGCGGAGGTTATTTCCACATTAACTATTTGGCCATAAAGCCGTTGCGCTGCGGGAACGTGAATGGCTTGGTTATAAGGTGTCCGGCCATGCAAATGGCCCTCTCGGGAGCCAAACCCATCAAAAAGAACCGGAAGGGTTTTCCCAAGAAAAGAAGAGTTGTAAGCAATACTTTGCGCGGTTAGCAGGGTCTGAAGTCTTTGCAGCCGTTCGTCCTTTACTTTTTCGGGGACCAAATTTTTCATGTTTGCGGCAGGCGTTCCCGGGCGGGCACTGTATTTGAACGAATAGCAAAAGGCGTAACCAACTTGCTCGACCAGCTTTAAGGTGTCTTCGAAATCTTTTTCCGTCTCCCCGGGAAAGCCAACGATAAAATCCGAGGAAAACGCGATGTCGGGACGGGCCTCACGAAACTTCGCCAGAATGTCTAAATAGGACTGGGCCGTATGTTTGCGGTTCATCTCTTTCAGAACTTTGTCAGATCCGCTTTGAACCGGAAGGTGCAGAAAAGGCATGACTTTCGGCAAGTCGCGGTGGGCTGCAATCAGATCATCTTCGACATCGCAAGGGTGAGACGTGATATAACGGAGGCGATCCAGTCCATTGAAGGAAGAAAGTTCTTCAAGCAAACGGCCCAGTCCCCAAATTTTTCCATCTGGTCCTTCTCCATGAAAGGCATTGACGTTTTGACCCAGCAGAGTGAGGTCGCGGGCTCCGTTATCCGCGAGGCGGCGGGCTTCTTCCAGAATAGACTGAACGGGGCGGGAATACTCCCCCCCTCTCGTATAGGGCACAACGCAAAAGCTACAAAACTTATCGCATCCTTCTTGAACAGAAAGAAAGGCAGAGGGGCCTTGAGACGAATTTTCTTCCGGCAGCTGGTCGAATTTTTCAAGGGTGGGAAGGTCAGTGTTAATAACACGGTGCTTTCCGTAGGCTCCTGTAATTTTGGCCACCATTTCAGGAAGAAGATGATAGGTCTGAGGACCAAAAATCATATCCACATATTTTGCACGATCTAAAATGACGTCGCCTTCGGCTTGAGCCACGCATCCCGCGACTGCAAGAAGCATTTGTCCACCCGTGGCTTCTTTGGCAATTTTGTGTTCTCTCAAGCGTCCAAGGTCTGAAAAGACCTTGTCGGTGGCTTTTTCTCGGATATGACAGGTATTGAGAATAACCATGTCGGCATTGTCTGGTGTGTCCACGCTGTCATAGCCAAGCGGACGCAAGACATCCTCCATTCGGCGGGTGTCGTACACATTCATCTGACATCCCCATGTCTTGATGAAGAGTTTTTTCCGGTTTACTTGGCTTTCAGTCATATCTTTCCTGTCAATTGACGGATGGTTTAACCATGTTTAAGGTAGGGGGATCAACAAAGTTTTTACAGGCCTGACATGAAAAAGAAGACCATTTTGGCTCTTGGTTCTTTGCTTCCTGCGGAAATGGACGCATTAGAGAAGAGTTTTGATCTGATCCGCCTGTGGAAAGAGCCTAATCCCGAGGCGGTGTTACAGGCGTATAAAAACGATATTGTTGGGATTCTTTCGGCTTAT
>JAEUKO010000082.1:0-6323 GCA_016794285.1 Alphaproteobacteria bacterium
AAATATAAAAGTATGCTGAACATTACGCTACAAAATATGTTAGACGTTGGATCTATTGAGAGAATTTTCAAAAAATATCCCGATTACGATTCAACTATTCTCCGTATAGCCAAGCCATATGAAACGAAGTAGCTTTTCAACGAGTAGGTAAAAATGCTCTCCGCCAGAGACGTTCATAAATCTTTCGACAGCAATCATGTCCTGCGCGGGATTGATCTGGATATTGCGCCGGGCACTATTACCTGTGCGATTGGGCCCAGCGGAACGGGGAAAACAACCTTGCTCCGCGCTTTGGCTATGCTCGATTACCCAGACAAGGGAAGCATCACGATTGATGGGGTGGATTATCGTTTCCCGATGAACCCCAAAGAAAAAATTGTTCCGCCGTGGCCCCACCTTACGGTTGTTTTTCAATCGCTTTTTCTGTGGCCGCACTTAACCTTGCGGGAGAATATCCTTCTTCCTGCCCGCAAGCATAACCCCAAAGGATGTGAAAAAGACCTTATAGGGCTTATAAAGCTCTTTGAAATGGATGGCTTTATCAACAACTACCCCAACGAGTCCTCTCTGGGGCAGCGTCAACGTGTGGCTCTGGCTCGCGCTCTTATTCTTAACCCGCGGTATTTGTTGCTCGATGAAATTACCTCGGCTCTTGATGTGGAACAGGCAGGCCGGATTCTAACCAAATTGGGCCATTTGAAAGAGCAGGGGATAGGTGTTTTTCTGATTACCCATCAGGTGGGTTTTGCCCGCAGAATGGCGGACCAGATTGTCTTCATGGAAGGCGGAAAAGTGGTAGAATCAGGAACCCCCGCTATTCTGGCCAATCCAGAAACCGCTAGATTGCGGGAGTTTTTATCTATGGCCGGAGTATTGCAAACGTGAATATCGCCATCGAAGTTAAAAACCTGACCAAACGCTTTAAGCTTCGCAAAAAAGGGCAGGGGTCGTTCAAATCTTTTTTTATGCCGGAATTTACGCTCTCCGAAGCGGTCCGCAATCTCTCTTTCTCTCTTGAGCAGGGAGAACGGGTCGCTTTTGTTGGGCCAAATGGTGCAGGAAAATCAACCACAATCAAAATGCTTTGCGGTATTTTACATCCGGATAGTGGGGACGTGCAGATCAACGGTCTTGCTCCGTGGATTGATCGTTCGGCATTGGCACGGCAGATCGGAACGGTATTTGGACAGAGGTCCCAGCTTTGGTATCACCTGCCGGCTAGCGATACCTTTGATATGCTTACCTACGCTTATGAACTTGACCCACTGATAGCCAAGCGGCGTATTGCAGAACTACTTGAGGCTTTTGCGGCTACAGATTTGGTTCACAGGCCCGTTCGGCAACTCTCGCTCGGGGAGAGAATGCGCTGTGAAATTATTGCCAGCCTTATTCACAAACCAAAGATCCTTTTTCTGGACGAGCCAACGGTGGGGCTGGATGTGGTCTCGAAAGGGGTCATTCGCGATTTGGTTCGCCAAACATCGGACGTGGACGGCACGACTGTCCTTTTGACTTCGCATGATACCGGAGATATGGAGCGGGTTTGCGACCGTGTGATTGTGATTGACCACGGCCAGATTGTCACGGACCAAAAGGTCAAAGACCTGCGCTCTTCCTACATTCGTGAGAAGGTTGTGACCTTGGCCATGAAAGAACCCCAAATAGATTTGGACCTTGCGGGCGTTCGGGTGCTGGAAAAAATGCCCCATCACCTTAAACTGTCTGTTTCAACAGATGAAATGTCTATTGAAGCCTTGCTCCAAGCTGTTATGCCCAAGACAGGCTTTGATGATCTGACGATTGAAGATCCTTCCGCCGAAGACATTATCAAAGAAATCTACCGCCGCAGCGGACTGTCAAATCTGGCTGCTCAATGATTAAATATTTTCACATTGCCCGCATTGCCCTGCAAGATCATATGTCGCACATAATTCGCCAAGCAACGCGGTTTATGGTTTTTATGCTTCAAGTCTCTGTCATGACTATTATGTGGCGAATGATTTACCAATCTGGATATGGACCATCTGAAATCAGTTTTACCAATATGTGTTGGTATCTTGGTTTCGCCCAGATGGTACTGTTTTTGTCCCCTCGGTTGGTGAGTGTAATTGATTATGATGTTCGCTCTGGCAACGTTGCTTATTTCCTGACTCGTCCGATTCCCTATTTGTGGATGCGTTTTGCTGAGGGAACAGGGGCTCTTATTGGGATGTGTGGACTCTATTTTACGCTTGGCACAGCGTTTATCTATTTTTTCGCCGGAGGGTGGCCAGATTCGGGGATCATGACGGTTTTCGTTGTCTTAAGCAGTCTGTTCATAGCAAGCCTAATACACCTCATGTTTCAACTCTCTTGTGGTCTTTCTGCTTTTTGGACGCACGAGGCTAATATTGTCTACTATGCCTATCAAAAAATGTTCATTCTCTTTGGTGGGTGCTATATGCCCCTCTCTCTTTATCCCTCGTTTTTTGGTGGAGATGTTCTTAAGTTCCTGCCATTTTCTGCTATGATGAATGGTCCATGCAGTCTTGTTTTTGCGGATAATCTGGGAACAGCTTGGGTTCAACTTATTTTTTTGCAGATCTTTTGGTATGGTGTGGCCGGACTTCTTGCCTATAAGACCTATGACGCCTGCCTGCGGAGGGTAGAAGTCAATGGGGGGTAGTTTCCGTTACGCAATGGCCTTAATGGGGATGGTGCTTAAATCGGCGGCCAGTCAACGGGGCGCAGTGTTGCTGCGCGGAGCGTCCAGCCTCCTTATTCATCTCTGCTATATTCCTGTATGGTTTGTGATGTTCAGCCGGATTCCTTCAATCAATGGATGGGGGATTGAACACGCCCTGTTAGCCTATGCGGTGGCAACGTCTTGCTGGGGACTTGTTTCTCTTTTGGCCTATGGTCTCAGAACCATTCCAGAGCAGATTGATAACGGAGAAATGGATGGTTATTTAACCTTGCCCCAACCTGTGCTGATTAGTGCTGCGATTTGCACATCAAAGTCAACGGGATTGGGAGAGGTTATTTTTGGGATAGCTGTTTGTGTCTATGCGGGAATTCATTACGGAACCAACCTTTCCTACCTGCCCTTACTCATCCTGCTAGGCTCGGCTATCTTGGCTGGTGGAGTTTTGTTTATTGCCTCTCTTGGTTTTTGGATGCGTCAATATTACAGCTCGGCAGAGGAAATTTATTTTAACTTGAACCTAATGTCCTCTCGTCCGGCTCCGATTTTTACTGGGGTTTTTCAGCTTATTTCTCTGACGATTTTGCCTTTCGGGCTCATGACTCATGCTCCGATTCAGATGGTCGCCGCACACCAAACCAGTCTGCTTTCCCTTGTTATAATCGGAGTGGTTGGATATTGCATATTCAGTATTTCCTTCTTTTACCTTGGCCTCAAACGCTATGAATCGGGAAACCGTTTCGGGGTTAGGGGGTAGTAGTAGAACACCCCGTGCTTTCCGTCATCATAAAATGGTTAGGCAACCCGTAGGCAGCGCGGAAAAGATTCACAATGAGTTCGCTATCAGCTTTTTTAATCTCTAGACGAGCATAAGAAAGATAGTGTGCATGAACGCGGCCTTCTTCGTCTGTGGTTATTTTGAAATTCAGTCCCCACCAGCCAAATAGAGACTCCCCGGGAACTCCATAACGGGCATCAGTGACAAAAATCTCTCCCTTTTGGGGCACTTCCGATATGCTGAGGTTTTCTCCAGAAAACCAGTTAAGAAGCTTTCCTTCTTCGGTTTCTAAAATAGCCTGACGGACGGGGGAGGGTGCTTGTGTCTGACACTCCCAAACAATAGTAGATGGTGCAAAGGTCGAGACAAAGCCAACGCGGAGTTGATTGTCTTCTTTCACGACAACACGGCGCAGATAGGGCTGAAACATGGTCGTGAATACGTCCAGATCTTGATAGGCAATCTGTTCTTTTTCAAGTTGTATGCGGGCCAAAGAGTCTGCCTTTGTATTAATATACCAACCATAAAAAAGATAAGCGGTTGTAAGCGTTAGAGCGATGCTCGCAAGAGTTTGAGCATAGGGCCGCAGCCGCCCAGAAAAAGGCAAGGCCATAGCCAGAAGCAAAGTCAGGGTATAAATGGGATCTATAATTGAAACGCCGGATATTTCAAAACGGTGAGAGCTGAAAGGCGCGAGAAGTTGGGTTCCGTATATTGTGAACAAATCAAGCAAGGGATGGGTGAAGAGGCTGAGCCCCATGATGGCGATCCACGGAACTAGATGGCCCGCCTGCCTTCCATAGTGTCGCCACAATCCCCAACCCATCAAGTATCCCAAAACTGGACCAAACCAAAGAGAATGGGTGATATGGCGGTGATATTTCCAACTGCCAAACTCGTCAGTCAGAGGGGTCGTAATGACATCCAGATCAGGGATCAATCCGCCAAGCCCGCCAAAGACCAGAGACTTCACCCCAAATTTTCTGTAACCAATTGCTTGACCAATACAAGCTCCAAGGGCGATTTGAGTGAAACTGTCCATGAGTAAACTATAAATATTTCTTGTTAAGGAAAGATTGGAGAGTGAAGGGGATTATTCAGCTCGCTTGTTTTTGTTTTTTTCAATGTTATCTGCAGCCTTCTGGCGTTCTCTGTCTGCTCCCCACAACATAAAAGTGGACAGAACCCCGCCAGCAAACGAGTCTTTCAGCATAGCAACAACAAATATGCCCAATGCAACGCACAGCAAACAAATCGAAAAATAGTATTCAGGATCTAACTTTTTCATGCTCACAGAATAGTTTATTTTGGAGGCTATACCCAGAAAAAATTTATTTAGGCATCAAAAAAAAACAGTAAATCTCAACTGGGAACCCTTTCCAGATGGTTCACAACGATTTGGCGTAAAGATGTCAGAAGATCAAGCCTTGAGGCTTCATGCCGATGGGCTTTTTCAAAGAGAAGGCGCAAGGGAGGAGAACCCCCAATCGTTGCCGGTGCAATTTCAGGGTGAACACTCACTCCCATTAACAACCCAAGCCCCAGAGAATGCGTAAATCCGGCCACGGGGTGAGAAGCAATATCTGCGTACCGCAAAAAAACCTGCGTGTCTTCGTGGTCCTCTGGATATAGGGCTGGACCGTTAATGTCAAAAGCGCGAACCAACGAGCCTCCCTCGCTTCCCTGAAGCCTTGCCAAAACGATGTCGTTTGTTGCAGGAAGTCCCCTATGGGCCCGAGTTTTATGATGATAGGCCGGACCAATTGCCTCTCCCTTAACCAATCCCAATCCTTTCTTGTTTTTGTGAATTCCATTCCGGCACCGATATTCCATCGAAGACAGCATATAATAGGCTGCCGCACACTCTCCCCAAATAACCAAACCTTCTTCAACCAGTTCTTGCAGAAGGTTTTTTTTGCTCTGAGGGATCAGGTCAGGGTAGGGGCTTTCTTCGCCAACAATCCCTGGTAAAACCAAAAGATTGTAAGCCGATAAGTGGGATTTTGTCAGATGATGGTGATTGATCTGGGTAATCGGACACCCCATGAAAAGACCGTGTAACATGAAAATCAGGTCATGGGAATACAACCCCCTCCCACTCAGACAGGCAATGCGGATCGGTGGATAGAGGTTGTCGTTTTGGGGCATTATCGATCGTTGAAAACAAGATCGTAGATAATAAATCGCGAGAATTCATCGCAGGCCATCCCCAGAATGGATAGAGCGGCTCCCAGCATCCAGTTGATCCGAAAAACAGTGGACAGGGTAAAGGCAAAATAACAGTAGGCATAAAGATCAAGACAAATGAGAAATGGATAGGCTTCGTCCCATGTATATTTTTCCATGTTTACAGCTGTCCACAGCGGAGTCATGATGCAGAATGTCGTGATGTTGATCCAGTTGAAGATGGAGACAAATCGGGGAAAAAATTCGTCCCGCCCTAACTGCTTAGCTGCCATGTAAATAGCCGGAAGATACAACGAACAGTAGAGAAGAAAAGAGGAGGAAAATCGAAAAAAAATCTCTCCATACGATAAATTTTGAAAGTCAGGGTTCACCTGCGCCATGAATGTTTGGGCCAAAAGAAAAAGTAGAGCAATTAAGAAAGATTTTTTTGCGTCTTCCTGCGTATTTTCAAATCGATAGACACCAGCAACAAAGAAAAGGGGAATCTCAGCGCATCCCTTCAGGGCCTCAGACAGTTTTTGGGACATAATGAAATATTCTCCATGTTAAGCCACTGCGTTCTAAGTCGCCGGAGACATTATTCCAGAAAGTTGCGGGCTTGAAAAGAAGAGATAGATGTTATTAGAACATAGACAGAACCTCAAATTTGGGCTCAAATAGCAAAAATTTTCAAAG
>JAEUKO010000083.1:0-5984 GCA_016794285.1 Alphaproteobacteria bacterium
GACCGCAGATCGGGGATCCAGCGCAAGAGTGAGGCAAAAGCCTCACAAGATTCTGGATCCCGTTTGTGCCAGCGTCCTGTGGACGCGCCAACGGGATGACGGGAGGGGGAAGAGGATGCGGGGGGATGACGTAACCTTAGCTATAGCCGGAGGCTTCGTGCTTCAGGAGTGTGAGTTTCATTTCATCTCCCCAAGCGAAGTTGGCCAGAGAGCCATTCGATTGAATCACGCGGTGGCAGGGGATAAGAAGAGGAAGCGGGTTGGACCCTACGGCATTTCCTACGGCTCTGACGGCTTTGGGGTTGTCAATTGCGCGGGCCACATCCGCGTAATTTACCACAGAGGCTTTGGGAATATTGAGCAGAACTTGCCATACGGATTGTTGAAAATCGGTTCCCTCTACGGCCAAGGCAAGGGGAGAGGATGGTTTTGACGTTCCAAGCCAGAGGGATAGAATGGCCGCAATTTTTTCTTGAGCGGCGGCGGTCTTTGGGGAAAATTTTGCAAGCGGGTATTGCAGGAAACTGTTTTGAAGAGTTCTCTTCCCCGCATCAAAGCCGAGAAAGCGAAGGGCTCCGCTCTGATCCCATACCAACGTGATCGGCCCGATAGGTGAGGAGCCGCTCCCGTAAAAAAGTTGGGTAGGGGAAGATGCCGGAACAAGTTTCAAATCTTTTGACCACGGCGAGGTCGGTATTGTTTCCTCGACACGAAGACCCGAGAAGTCTGAGACTTTGCGATTGTTACGCACGCGAACCTTCCTTATATTCACTCTATGATGAACAAAGCTCAGGTTACCGATTTTTTCACCCGTTTGCAAAACCAAAACCCCGAACCAAAGGGAGAGCTGGATTACACCAATCCCTATACCTTGCTGGTTGCGGTTGTCTTATCAGCGCAGGCAACGGATACGGGAGTCAACAAGGCAACCAAAGATCTTTTCAAAGTTGCGGACACGCCTGCCAAGATGGTGAAGCTTGGGTTAGAGGGGCTGAAGGATTTTATAAAAACCATCGGTCTTTATAATACCAAGGCAAAAAACATCATGGCCTTGTCCGAGATATTGCTCAAAAAGCATGGGGGAGAGGTTCCCCAGACGCGGGACGAGTTGGTCGCCTTGCCCGGGGTTGGTCGCAAGACCGCCAATGTCGTGCTGAACATCGCTTTTGGGGAGAAGGTGATCGCCGTGGATACTCATGTTTTTCGGGTCGCCAACCGGAGCGGCCTTGCCAAAGGCAAAACACCCGAAGAGGTCGAAGCCAAGCTGGAAAAAACCATTCCAGAAGGTTTCAAACGCCACGCCCATCATTGGCTCATTCTTCATGGACGATATGTCTGTAAGGCACGTCGCCCCGAGTGTTCGCAGTGTCTGGTTCAGGATTTATGCGACTTCGGCGCGAAACTTTGAGGTGTTTTCTGGATGGACACTGAGAGGCTTAAAATGATCTATTGACGCAAGTTTAGTGCGACTCTATCTTTCTTTTCTTGCAAAATTTAACAAGAGACCTGTTGCAAAATTGGGGCGATGACGGAGTTTTGCAACAGATCTAAATAGGAGTGAAACGCTATGAACCCCGTTGTCCATTTTGAAATGCCCTACCGTGATGCCAAACGCGCTGCCGCATTTTATGAGCAGGCTTTTGGCTGGAAACCCAAATTTATGGGCGAGCAGATGGGTGATTATCTGCATATGACGACATCCACGGAAGATGCCTGCACGACTGACCATCGCGGCACGATCAACGGCGGGATGTTCCCATTCAAACCTGATTGGCCCATGCAGTATCCCTCGGTCGTGATCGCGGTTGAGGACATCAAGGCTGCCATGAAACGCATTGAAAAAGCTGGTGGGAAGGTTCTGGGTGAGCCTATGACAATCCCAAGCATCGGCGACTATGTCTCATTTGTCGATACGGAAGGTAACCGCAATAGCATTTTGCAACCCAACTGCTAATAAGTCTTGATAGGCTGCGGTGATTGAGGCATAGAGCCGGAAAAAGCTACTGTATCCGCTCCTCTTAGCGGACCAAGATAGAAGAAGTATTTAAGCAAAAGAAGGCGAGGCCGGTTGTTCTTCTCTCCCCTGCGACGAGAAAACGCCGGCCTTAGTTTTTTTGGGCTCTATCCCACCTATGCGTTTGAAAACTGGCTCCCAGCTTGCGCTGGGATGACAAAAAGGGGGAGGGATGACAAAAATCTCCCAGAGGGTGATGTTACACCCGTCCTAGTTCGATAAAGGAATCGAGAGGGTGAGGGGTGGTGTCCCCTTTTCGCCGAAGATAGACTTTATACATCCCGAGGAAAAGATCAGGATGTTCGGATTCAAATTCGTGCAAATGCTCGAACGTGTAGCTCGCGCCATCTTGGGGGAATTTTTCAAAATATTTCTTCTTGGCCACAGGATCGAGAGAAACATCTTGAAGTTCAAGTCCCGCTGTCTCAATAAACTCCTTGATGCTTAAAAAGGTGAAGCGGTGTTCTTGAACATGGAACAACAAGTCATTGCATTCGGACAGGCAATAAAAATCACCAATCCGGCTGCACGCCTTGCGAGGATCGCTTTCCGGCAGCGCCATAATGTCCCTACGGAACTGACGAATATCAGCATCCGAGGAGGTGTAGCCTTTTTCCCGAATGTAATCTGAGGCGGGATTGAGCAATTTGTTCCGCGCAATCTCACTATAAAGAGAAATGCTCATCCGCCCATGAGGCTTGAGGACAGAGACAATCGCGGCGAGGCCCTTGGCAGGATCTTTCAAGTGGTGAAGCACCCCTGAACTGCAAATATAGTCGAATTCTTCGCCAAGCTTGCTGACTTCCATTAAGTCGCCCTGTTTGAAGTCAATGCTTTTCAGAAAATCAAGCTCTTCTGCCATGCGCTTGGCATAGGCAATGCTGGGAAAGCTCAGGTCAATGGCGGTGATTTTCGCGCCGCGAACCGTGTTGGCATAAATGGTAGGCTCTTGCCCTGTTCCGCATCCGGCAACCAGAATTTTGAGTCCGCTAAACTTTGAGGAGATTCCTGTCGGATGTTCGTTCTTCAGCGCAGACCGCCAGCGCGGGTAGGGCCGTTGTTCGTACATGGCCCGAACCGCTTGGGAGACCTGATCGGTAATCGGGGTAAAGCTAGGAATCGTGGGAATCAAGTCGTGCTCATAGCGCGGGTTTTTGATTTGGGCTTTGATTAAGGTGCGGAGTTTGTAAATGGTCCCTTTGGCAAAAGCGGGCTTGCCCAACTCGGCAGGCATAACATCGTACAAAGGCCGGTAACATCCATAAAGGGCAAAAAGCGCGGCAATGTCATTGCCAAGATTTCGCTGGGGCAAAACCTCGGTCAGCTTTGTCTTGAGGGCTTCCAAGGCGGCAATCTCCTCGGCGGTTTCATAGAAAATATAGTCATTGTACCAATTCTGAACGGCCAATGCGGCGAGAAAATCCAGAACCTGCGCTGGCCATTTAGCGGCTTCCTGCCAATGCAGCAGAAAATATTTCCGCAAGGAGGTTAAGAAATTTTCCAGCGAGACTTGAACCGCATTGACCTTCTCAAGCCCGAGGCAGAGCAGTTCGTCCTTAAAGCAATCCTTGATGCTTTCGAGGGAGGGAGCGGTTTCCGGATTCTCTGCAAGTTGCCGCAACCCTTCCAGTTTAGGGTCGAGCAAAACCAAGGTTGACCATGATGTGCTGTAGTACCGGTGTTTGATATTTTCCTTTTTCAGCAAAAGCATAATGATTTGCCGCGCCGAGTCCGTGTAAACAGTGTGGCTCAAGTTTTTATACATATCAACAAGGCTGGCGACATAATCCTCGTTGTCGGGGTGCTTGAGAACCAGCTCAATGTAAATAGATAATGCCGCCGAAATATCGCCATTCTGGTAAAGACAGACCGCGAGCTTGCTGAGCCGAGCATCTGTTTTATCTCCGCCCTCTCGCGCTTTGTTATAATAGATGGCGGCTTTCTGATGGTCTTTTTCGACATAAAAGATATTTCCCAGTTTTTCGGCAAGATCTGGATCGGGTTTTTGTTGATAGGCCTTTTCCAGATACGCTACGGCTTCTGTGAGTTTCCCCAAACGGCTGAGCGAGAGCCCCATATTATAAAGTGCCGTGAAATGAGTCGGAGAAAGGTTCAGGGCAACCTGAAACGCATCAACCGATTCCGTAATGCGGCCTGTCTTTGCCCAAACAAGTCCCATCTCTGCCCAATGGTTCGGGTTATTCTCGTCCAGAGAAATGGCTTCGGCGAAACATTTTTCTGCTTCGGCATAGTTTTCATTTTTCAGAAAGCCCATTCCCTTATCAAAGAAATTTTTGGCAAATTCATTCGGGTTTGTCGTCATAAATCATGTGTCCTGATGAAGAGGGAGAGAGAGAATTTATTTTTTTGATCTTACGGTGAGTTTTCCAAAAATTAAAGTCATTCTTAACACTTGTGGGCAATAGTGAGGCATCGCGTCCCAGAAGGGGGCTTTCTTTATAAAAACATACCTGTGTATGCTGCGTGCTTTCGTTGGGGACTTTTGAAACTGGAAGATTTCAAAAAAAATGAAGGGACAGAGCTGACAAATAAGACTCAAAAGGGAGAGTTAAAATGCCAGTTATTTCGACGAATACAGCGGCCAACACCGCGCTTATTTACCTTAACAAAAACACGCGAGCGATGGATAGCTCGCTGGCCAAGTTGTCGAGTGGGTCCCGTATCGTACGGGCCTCTGATGATTCCGCTGGTTTGGCTGTTGCGAACAGCTTGAAGTCGGACATCACGACCTTGAAACAAGGGGCTGTTAACGCTATTCAGGCCCGCTCGGTTCTGCAAACCGCTGATGGGGCTTTGGCCCGTGTCGGTGATATTCTTCAACGGATGAAATCTTTGACGGCTCAGGCCGTTTCGGGTTCTGTTGATGCAACGTCCCGCGGATTTATCGACCAAGAATATGATGGCCTGAAGGCTGAAGCGATTGCCATTGGCACCAACACAACCTTTAACGGAACCGCCCTTTTGACGGGGAACTATAACGCAACCAACAACGTGGCAACTTTCCAAGTTGGTATTCTTGCTACGAATACCATCGTGGCTGACTTGACCACGGTTGTTGTGACGGCTGCGGTTATGACCTCTTTGGCGGCCAACACGGATACGGCAGCCAACGCGATTGCCGCATCTCCCTTGGTTGAGGCGGACATTAACCGTGTCTCTGCTCACCGTGCAACGGTTGGGTCGCTACTTTCCCGCTTTGAGTATCGCGGCGATATGATTGACAGTTCAATTGAAAACATAACGGCGGCCGCTTCTGCGATTATGGATGTGGATTTGGCAGCGGAGCAGACCAATCTTGTCAGCAGTCAGGTTTTGACAGAAGCGTCTATTGCGTCCTTGGCTCAGGCCAACCAGATGAAAACATCCCTTCTTTCTCTGGTTAGACAATAACTATATTTTTCAATAAGTTAGATAATATTTTTTAGAAAATAGATTTAAGATAAGGGCCTTGATGTTTGAATAAAACAAAAGGCCCTTATGGATAAATCCAAAATTATTTACACAATTATCGTTCCCCATGCTCCATTCCTGCGTCATCCCCGCCTCCGCGCGGGGATCTGGTGGTGTGTTGAGTGCAGCGAAGCTGCACAAGATTCTGGATCCCGTGTGTGCCAGCGTCCTACGGACGCGCCCACGGGATGACGGGGGGAGGAGGCGGGGGCGAGGATGATGCATGAGACGCACGGGTGACTATAGGCTTCGTTATAACTTTTACAAAAATAATTATAAAAAATAAAAGATGTCTTAGTCTTTCCTTAACTACATTCCAATTAAACTGGAAGAATGAAGTTATGAATAGGGGACATCTCCTGAGAAGTAACTCTTCATACAAGCACATTTGTTGGAAGTCTGGCGGTCAGTAGGGCCAAAAAGATTTCCCAGTCCTAAGGAACAGGGCTGATTTTATTAAAGGCAAAACTCAAAGAAGGAGAGTCAAAATGCCAGTTAT
>JAEUKO010000084.1:0-5863 GCA_016794285.1 Alphaproteobacteria bacterium
GAGATGAATGAACTCTACAACATTGTATTTGGTACACTGGTAAAAATTCTTGGCTTTGTAGCATTCCTCGCTATTGTTATTTCCTGCCTGGGTTTACTGGGCATGGCTACCTACACGGTAGAAACCCGTAAGAAAGAGATTGCCTTACGAAGAGCTATGCCAAGGGGTGTTTGTTTAACTGAACTTTGTTCAAGCAGCGCGTAAAAAACATCCATTGGCGAGTTTTTCTTCTGTAGTGAAATAATCGTCAAATCATGACGATCTTTCCCTCCGTATGTACGAGAAATATCATCCAGAACAACATCAAGCCCACCGATGGCATCCACTAGGCCAACTTTTTTTGCCTGTCTTCCGGTCCAAACGCGGCCTTTGGCCACCTCCTCAACTTTTTGTGGAGACATTTTGCGACCGGAGGCAACATGGGAAATGAAGTGGCCATAGACGTTGTCAAGCGAGGCTTCGAATTGCTGCTGGGCAACTGGGCTAAACGGTTTGGTAAAAGACCACATCCCTGCGTTCTCCCCATAGGAAACGCCGTCCCATGTCACGTTGAACTTTTGCATGAGTCCGCTGGCATCGACCTTACCGCCAACCACCCCGATAGAGCCCGTCAAGGTGCTGCCGAGTGCGTAAATTTTCTGCGCCGGAGAGGCAATCCAATACCCACCAGAGGCGGCAGAAGCCCCCATCGAGACCCAGATTGTTTTCTTTTTAACCTGCTGAGCCCAAACGATAGACCTGTAAATTGTTTCCGAAGCCGTCGGACTTCCACCCGGACTATTGATACGAATGATGATACTGCGCACATCATCTTCCTCAGCAGCTTGACGAATAATATCGGCAATCTGCTTGGCTCCGGCCACACCTTCGCCCATATCATAGGGGGTTTCACTTCCAGAATCGTCTTCAATCACCCCTTCGATATAGATCAACGCGACAGTTGGTAACTTTTTGTCAGGCGAGAGAATTTTTTGTTCCAGCTTGGTCAAACTTTGAGCCGTCCAGTATTGATCGACAGGAACTTCTTTAGCTCCTTTGACGATTTTATTCTCAATCTCGCTCACGAAAACATCTTCATAATCAACGCGATCAATCAGTCCCGCCTTTAAGGCTGGCTGATCCGTAATGAGACCCAAATCCATCAGCGAACGGAAATTTCCAGACACTTTCTTGCGATCTCTGACAACTTCTTCAACGACTTGATCCCCCATATCTCCAATGAGTTCAGTCATCATCCGCTTGCTTGGCTCGCTCATTTCAGATGAAGTCAAATGTTCCATCGCCGTTTTGTATTCCTTGCGCTGAAAAAATTCAGGCCTGACTCCGTATTCATCCATCACTTTGCGGAAGAAAGGCACTTCGGCGCTAATTCCTCCAATTGAAACCACTCCGACTGGCTGCATCCATATCTGGTCAAAGGCCGAAGCCAGATAATACATCCCCAGACCAGTTCCTCCTTCGCCATAGGAAGAGGCATAAACAAAACTGGGTTTGCCGCTCGCCCGAAAACGCAAAACAGCCGCCCGAATTTCCTGAAGCTGCGTCAATTCATAGCCAGTGCTGGTGAGATAAAAGGTTATGGCTTTGACTTTGCTGTCACTGGCAGCCGCGTCAATTGCGTCCACCATGTCTCTTAGAGTCATGATATTTTCTCCCAGCCCTAAGCGGGAAAGATACTGAGCCACCCCGGGCGATTCCGGCAAGTTTCCACCGAGAGAAAAAGATAAAATAACTTGATCCGGCAATTTCGGAGCCACAGGCCTAGCCACCTGAGAAGCTGACCACACGCCCAGAATAATGCAAAAAAGAACAACCGCGCCGATCCCAGTACAGGTTCGTTTAAGAGCCGTCCAAAGAATGCGAAAAAAGCGAAAGCGCGAAGGAGGTTCCGGAAGTTTTGGAACAGGGTTGTAAACAATCGTTCTTTTGCGCAGCCAATTTTGTCCAGACATTGCTTTATTCCTTAAATTATAAACACTGTGCCTTATGACGGAGCCAATGGTCTGCCAGTACACACGCCATCATGGCTTCAACCACTGGAACACCACGCAGTCCCACACAGGGATCATGGCGGCCTTTGGTGGAAATTTCAGCTTCCATGCTATGGCGGGTGATGGTCTGCATAGGGATGAGAACAGAACTGGTGGGCTTGAAGGCCACCCGCACCAGAATATCCTGTCCGGTTGAAATTCCGCCCAGAATACCTCCAGCATGATTTGACAAGAAAACAGGCTGGCCTTCTGGACTCATGCGAATTTCATCTGCATTTTGTTCGCCCCTCAATGGGACAGCCCCGAACCCATCACCAATTTCAACACCCTTAACGGCATTGATGGACATCATCGCCTTAGCCAGATCAGCGTCCAATTTGTCGTACACAGGGGCTCCAAGCCCCGCAGGAAAACCAGAAGCCACGCATTCTACGACAGCCCCAATACTTGATCCGCTTTTGCGAATATCCGCAAGATAATCTTCCCATTGCGAAGCTGCCACAGGATCAGGACAAAAGAAGGGATTGTTGTCTACCTCGGCCCAATCAAGCCGCGTGCGGTCAATGCTGTGGGAACCCATTTGAATCACGCCTGCGCGAATAGAAATATCATTGCCGAGTTGTTCAGTAAGAACCCTGCGAGCAATAGCTCCGGCAGCGACGCGGCAGGCTGTCTCCCGTGCCGAGGCACGTCCGCCGCCGCGATAATCGCGAATGCCATATTTGGATTGATAGGTGAAATCCGCATGGCCCGGGCGGAATTTATCTTTGATGTCCGAATAATCTTTTGATTTGGCATCTTCGTTGGCAATCAAAAGACTGATCGGCGCACCGGTTGTTTGTCCTTCAAACACGCCAGAGAGAATTTTAACTTGATCTGTTTCTTGCCGCTGGGTGGTAAATTTCGACTGGCCGGGTCTGCGTCTATCTAAAAAAAGCTGAATGTCTTCTTCAGATAGAGAAATGCGCGGAGGAACCCCATCCACCACACAGCCAATCGCAGGGCCGTGGCTTTCACCCCATGTCTGGTATTGAAACGCTGTTCCAAACCGATTTCCGGTCATGGGCTATGCTGCTTTCTCGCCATCCGTCTTCGGAGCAATGCTTTCCAGCACAGCCGCGGTTTCGGCCGCATTGTCAATCGCCACCATACCAACTGTATGATAGCCAGCATCAACGTGCATCACCTCTCCGGTTACTCCTGCCCCCAAATCAGAGAGCAAGTAAAGGCCAGAATTTCCAACATCTTCAATAGTGACATTCCGTTTCAAAGGAGAGTTTAGTTCGTTCCATTTCAAAATATAGCGGAAATCTCCGATACCAGAAGCCGCCAAGGTTTTGATAGGCCCTGCAGAAATGGCATTCACGCGCACACCATCGCCGCCCAAATCAGTTGCGAGATAACGGACAGACGCCTCAAGGGCCGCCTTGGCAACACCCATCACATTATAATGCGGCATGACCCGCTCGGCCCCGTAATAAGTGAGCGTCAAAAGACTCCCCCCTGCTTTCATCAACGGAGCCGCCCGCTGGCACACAGCGGTAAAGGAATACACGGAAATATCCATGGTCTTTTGAAAATTGGCCCGCGTGGTGTTGAGGTATAATCCGTCCAATTCGTTCTTATCCGAAAAGGCGATGGCATGAACAACGAAATCTAGCTTGCCCCATTTTTTCTCAATTTCAGCGAAGGCCTCGTCAATACTTGACTCATCGCCGACATCACAAGGCAAAACCAATGTCGAACCAACTTCCTCGGCCAAGGGACGCACCCTTTTTTCCAAAGCCTCTCCTTGATAGGTAAAGGCAAGTTCTGCTCCGTGTTCCGCTGCCACTTTGGCAATCCCCCACGCGATTGAGCGGTCATTTGCCACGCCCATAATAAGGCCTCTTTTGCCAGCCATCAGTGAAGATGCAGTCATTTGTTTTGTCCTAAAATCTTAAAGTTTTCTTAATTCTCAATGTATTGTGCACATTTATGCAGAAACGTCCAGAGTCCTCCCTTAAAGCAATTTAATTACATATTCTGTTAACTTCCTTTTGTTAGACTGAACGGGAATTTTATAGACAACACACGCAAAAACCGCAGTTGAGAATGGCATCATCTCCTCAGAAAACAATTGGCATTGAATCTCTCTGCGCCGCCATCGTAGCGGAGGCTTCGCGCAACTTCCCGGGGACGGAACTGCATTTTATTCTTCACCATATGGGACAACGCGAGGAGCAAACCGCAAAAGTCCTCTCCAAAGTCTCTGGGCACCCCGCCTATGCAGAAGCTCGAGGATTGTTGAAATTTAGAAAACTCAGCGGCGACCAATCGAGTTTCCTTGGTTTGGCCTTAGGTTATGAAAAGAAATTTTTAGGTCTTCGATCCGCGCCCAAAGGGCTTGCGTTTATTTCTATCAACTTGTCCGAACACGAAAACGAAGAAACAAAACTTCTCACCCTCTACCAACTGACTGGGCAGTTTTTGGATTTGATGGAGAGCCTGAAGAACGTCAAAAAGCCGCCCGAGCGGGGCGTAATTATGCAGCCAAAAAGAAACAACCTCTCGGTTGCACGCAGCAATCTGAAAGCCGATGTTTTCGGAGCCCTGCACATAGCAAGAGAGAAAAATTCCTCAATCATTGATGATCTCGCACGAAAACGCGGAATGGCATCAATCACGGCAAGGACAGACCAACATCCAGAGGAATATCCTTTTCCTATTGCGGTGGATGTCGTCAATTACGCTGTCGAACATCTTACAAATTCTCGCCAAGGCTCTATGGTCATGGATTCGTTCCAGACAGCCCAAAGCATTGTGCAAAGTTTTGAAAGAGAAAACTTGGAGACATGGATTCAGTTCACCAAATCCGCCCAAAGCATGGCGTGGAGCGGGTACACCCCCCAGCAAATTCTAGGAGCGGCCGTCCACACCTCCCCCAATCCATTTATTAAAGCCACAGGGCACTTGGTTGCCGAGGTCACAGACATTACTCCGTTGCCAGAGGAAAGCCTCCCCTCTGGCTATAATCCTTATATTGCTGATGAGATCAACCAGATTAATCATCAACGCATGATCGAAGATACGCTTGATATGGTTTTAATCCATGCTGTAGAATCCGATAGCCACTTACCGCTGGTTCGCGTTGCCAATAATCAAAATGAAAATCTTGTTAAAGGACGTTTCTCCGGCTGGTGCGCTCATGCGCTGCAAGCGGCGGCCAAGGCCTATATTGGAGCGTCTCAACGCGGTGTGCCTGCCGATCTTGCCGCAAAAGTTGAGTTTCAAACTGTGCAACAGAAAACCCAGTGGCAAGATCTTCAGCGGGTCACCGATTTTGTCATTGAACAGCACAGAAGTGGAGAGGGCGTAACTCTCTCCAGCGTTGCCCAGTGGTGCTCACAATCTCCAGAGCTGCGAGTCTTAACAGAGTCTATCAATCTAACCTTGAGCGATCCTACCTATGCTGCAAAACTAAAACTTTCTAACGATATGCCTTCCATAGGGCCTGCTCTGGCGGCTGCCCCGAGCGCGGCTCCACAGCCTTCTTACCAACCATCTATGGGTATGGTCTCGGCCCCGCAGTTTTCTTTTGGCGGAGGAGGCATGATGGGAGGGACTCCTGCCGTGCGGAGAACCTCTCCTCCCCCAAAACCGGAAGAAAAGCTTTTACTCGTAGAAGACGAAGAGTAGCTCCTCTCAAACAGAAAAAGCCGAACGTAATGTCGGCTTTTTCGAATAGGACTACGCTTTGCAATTCAACTAGTTTTGAATCTGCCAAGTTCCATCAGGATTGCGACAAGCCGTTCCGGTTCCGGTTTCTTTTTGGCCACCAACATAGATGGTTTGGGTGTATTCGCGGCAATAGCGCCCAGATGTGCTGGTCC
>JAEUKO010000085.1:0-303 GCA_016794285.1 Alphaproteobacteria bacterium
TTGCAACACGACTGGCGCAGATTGCATCCGTTTCGACAATTTTGTGGCCAATCCCGGTTATGTGTGCGACCCTAATAAAGTGCCCACCAAGATCCGGGATAATAAGTTTGTCTGTGTTAATCCAGTCATTACTCTGCCCGCAGGTTATGCAGGAGTTACCTGTGCCGGGCCGGGCAACTGGATTCAAGGTATTCTTTCGAATGGATGTGTCATATGTACGGATGGATCAAAGGTATGTTAGGTATGAGGGACAATATGAGAAAATCAGTTTTGCCATTTAGGAAGCCTGCCGCAGGATATACT
>JAEUKO010000085.1:313-5556 GCA_016794285.1 Alphaproteobacteria bacterium
CTCTGTTGGAAATGGCTGTGGCTATCATCATTCTCGGTGTACTGGCAGCAGCCTTTCTGCAAGTTTACTCTCTTTATTCACAAAACCAGAAAATGCTCAAAACACAGCAGCTTGTGAATGCCTCTACGTCCAAAATCCAGACCTATCGTCAGGTTTTCGGACATTATCCTTGCCCTGCCCCAATTGATGCGCTTAGGACAGATATTGATTACGGAACGGAAACGGATTGTTCAGATACGGCGACGATTCCCGCCGGAAATTGCGCAAACGGAATCTGTATCCGCTCTACAACACGCTTGGTCGATCATGACAACAATCCTGTAACAGCTCCCATCAATATGACTTTGCGCGTGCGGATTGGGGCAATTCCCTTTCGTGTTTTGCAAATGGATGAGAAAGAAACCTTTGACTCTTATGGCTCGCGCCTGACCTATGCCGTAACAGAAGCAATGGGAACCGTTACCGGATTTCAAGAACTGCGCGGCGGGATTGATCTTGTGGATGAGGGCGGACAAAGCCTGATTCAACCTGCAGGCTCAGCATCTTTTGTCATTCTCAGTCATGGCATCAACCGTGTTGGAGGCTACGCCTCTTTGTCTGGTAACCAAGTTCCTTGTGCTGGCTCGGGCCTTGATCTGACCAACTGTATTGATCCGTTAGTTGTGGCCGTCCCTCCAGATGCCCGCTTTGCAAATTCCTTCGCACAAAACGCCACGGCAGCGACAACCTTTGATGACATTGTAGCCTATTTTGCGACAGCAAAGAACCCAATGTGGCGCAGAGTGACCCCCGGGTCAGAAGATATTGTTGATATGTCCGGCAATTTGGTTGGGGTTGGGACATCAACCCCATCAGACACACTCAGCGTGACACAAACGACCGTCAACCCCGCAACGGGAACAATGGAAGTCACCAACGCCCTGACGGCAGTATTACCAGGGCCTCCCCCCGTTGTCGTCAACTTAGAAAGCGGAGCTTTGCGGGCAGGAACACGGGTTCAAGCAGACACATATTGCGACCAAACGGACACAAACTGTTTTCAAACAAAAGATTTTAAAGGTGACCCTGACCTTGCCGTACCGACGGGAGGCATGAAGTGTCCAACCGGATACATCGCCGCCCTAACCTCTAACGGTACCAATGCGGTCCCCGATTGTCAGCCTGTTCGCGCCATGTGCCCAACTGGACAAGTTTTCACTGGCATGAAAGATGGTGTGCCCCAATGCGCGGTTCCTGCCGTTGGCTGCGCTGCTCAATCCGTCAATGTCTGTGGAAATCCCTTCGCCCTCGCTGCAGCGGGAGCCTCCGGTGACACGCGTGACGCAATCGGAGGGGCTTGTCGTTTAGAACGATATAAATGCAACAATGGGGCATGGATAGGTCCAATTTTTACATCCGGTCATTGCGTGAACACATCAACCAGTGGCCTTGCTTGCGCAGCAGGATATACGGGGACCTACACATCTTTCGCCTGCGGTGGAAATACGGCCGCAGCCGATTGCGTCTGCACAGGATTACTCAACTACCCTGATAACCTTGCTTGCGCCGCTCCCTTTACAGGTGGCGTAAAAACCAGAACCTGTAGCAAGGCTTGTGTGGCTGGTGTTCTGGGGGCTGCTGTCTGCACTCCATATGTCGGTGTGTGCGCGTGCGCCAAATCGGACTATTGGGAATTTGCCAATTGTCCAATCAACTTTCAACGGAAAGCAGTCCCGGTTCCGGCGGCATTCGCCGCGCCAGCCGATGTATGGCCCGCCAACATAGCAAAAGGGCAATACAGGAAACGGACCGTTGATCTGGCAACGTGTACTTATGATGCCTTGCCGTTCGATTCTTCGAACTGTGTCTGTGCGGGACCGCAATATACGGCTGTCGTCGATCCCCCCGCTCCCCCCCTCTACCCCGCACCAGCAGTTTGCTGGGAGGCTAAGACGAGTCGGGATGTCTATGATGGAGCAACTCTCGCCATTGCGAATGTGCCTCATGATAAAGTGGTTAAGAAGACTCCAAGAGATCTAGCAACTTGTGCTCTCACCGTCCCAGTGACTACTCTTCCTGATCCCGCTATTTACACTAAAAAACCTTATGTATGGAGACAGGTTACCGCAACACCAAGTGCTGTGGCCCAATCTTCTCCTGGGGCTTTCCCCATAGTAAACGACCCATGCGACTGCGTTACTGACAGTACGGGCCCCGCTGTTAACTGCGCCACACCCGATGGAAGTGGAACTTACAACATCTACTCTTGTAAGTGCCAACCGTAATAAAAAACCAGTTTTCTCCCCACCCGCAGATGATTTCAAAGGGTGGGGAGTTTACTTGCTAAACAAAAATTTTCCGATTTTATGTATTCGTTTGAGTTTCCCTATTAGAAATTACCGATTTTTTAATAAAATTTGATATATTCTGGAAGGTGAGAAGGGACATTCATAAATGGCGAAATCCACGAAACCTGCTGTTATCTGCTCTCACCCTAAACTGGCCCAAGGGGGATTTTCCCTGATTGAGGTGGCAATCACCTTGATCGTTCTCGGGCTTATTATTGTGCCAATGATTCACACATATAAAATGTGGCGGCTGGAACAAACACGAACCATGGATTTCGGAAATGTAATCGCTATTCAAAACGCCCTTCAAAAATTTGCTTTGAGAAATGGGCGATACCCGTTGCCTGCAGAACCTGCTATCGGCGCGACAAATGTTTTTTTTGGACAAGAAACCGCTGTTCCAGTTGGTACAATTCCGGCCTGTAGCATCGTTTCGGCCACAGTCTGCCGGACCGCTGGACAAAGAGATGTTCTAACACCCGCGACAGTTCCACCCGGAAATGCTGGGAATGATCCTGTTCTAATAGGAACAGTTCCCTTTGCCGCGCTGGGTCTCCCTGAAGAATTCTTTCATGATTCGAGAATGAAATTTTTTACCTATGCCGTAAGTGAGTACCTGACGGTTCCAGCTACGTTTAATGACTCCGCTGGTGTGATTTCTCTAATTGACGATGCCGGAGCTCAACACACAGGAACGTCAAACAACTTGCACTACGCCGTTGTGAGTACCGGAGAAAACATAAGAGGAGCCTTCAGTATTGGGGGGATCCGAAATGTCGGCTGTGTTGGTGCAGGAGCTGATCTAGAAAACTGCGACAATGACAGCATTTTTAACAGCAATTTTGCAAACTACGCTGACGAGACAGGAGCCCTTGTGTACCAAAGAGGGGCGTTTTTGGTTCCTGGACCTAACTATTACGATGACTACATTGGCTTTACAACCAGTACAGAAGCCGATATTTGGGCTGTTGGCGCAATAACGCCAGACGTCTTTTCCCGAAACAATGGGAACATCAGGATTGGAGCCGTTGCGACAGACCCCCCACTCCTGCCCGCTCAACAAGCGAAGGTATATGTGCAAGGAATCCCTGCTCTTCCAGGGAATATCCAAGCCGATACACTCTCCACAGCAGAGCTCTGCAGAACTAATGGGATAGCATCGTGTCGCTGGGCGTGGCAGACGCCTTCAACGCTCGGTTTACTAGCCCCTGCGTGGCCTAGTTACACATTCACTCCTGCCGTCATTGGGGGGGCTCCCAACGCTGCAAACGCAGGAAAAACAGGGGGAGGTATTACTTGTCCCACGGATACACCTCTCCGTGGTATACTTTACGTCAATGAATACTGCGGTGGCTTCCTGTTCCCTACAGCTGGTTATCTTACCCACCACGCATCTTGTAATACTGCCGGAAATGCCGGGCATAGGATTGTTGGTGGTATTTTACACTGTGGCCCTTAAGGGGAAAGCAACGTGATGAAAAGAAAAATAAGTTTTTTTTGTGAAGACCGCCCTGCTCGTTTAGAGACGGCAGGTTTTACCTTGGTTGAAATGGCCATCGTTATTTTGATCATGGGTATTTTGCTTATCCCCATTCTTGAGGCGTATAGCCACTACATCAAAGAAAAAAGGATTGAAGACACGCGGGAAAACATTGCCGCTGTAACGTCTGGAATATCGGGCTTTCAGGATGTGCAAGCCCGCCTCCCCTGTCCGGCAGATGCCACCCTTGCCCCCGGAGCCGCAAACTTTGGCAGGGAATTTGATGTCAACTGCAACCCTGCCGCGATCGGCTTAACGGCTGCAGGAATGTGCACGGCAGGAAACGGTATATGTCTTGTTGCAGGACAAAGAAACTTGGGGGGAGCCGCCGGCGCAACAGATGCAAATGAACTCGTTCTGATAGGGGCCGTCCCGATTGTGAGCATGAGAGACCAAGGTGTATCAGAAAGAACCGCCGTTGCGAATGATGCTTGGGGCCGGAAGTTAACCTACGCTGTTACGGCAAGTTTAACGAGAGACACTACCTATTCTTCCTATGTCGGAGAGATCGGCGTTCAAGATGAATTTGGAAACAATACAGCCGGAATTAATGGAGATGCTCATATGGCTGTTATTTCACATGGGGAAGATGGAAAAGGTGGTTTTAACGAAAGCGGGGGAGTAAATACTCCATGCGGAGCTGTGGCAGCAGCGAAGGACAACGAAAACTGCAATAGGGATTCCCTTTTTGTTCAATCTCTTGGGCATTATGATGCAACGGGGGCTATGTTCTTTGACGATTTTACGCAATTTTCCAAAGCAGGACAGGGATCTCTCTGGGCGTTCCTCCCCTCATCAACAGACATTTTTAACCTGAACAACAAAAATGTTGGTGTTAATACAACCGTCCCCACACAAAAGCTTGACGTTATCGGAGAAGTTAGAACAAATACGGCAAGCAGAGCCAATAAAATCTGTTCCAAGACACAACCCACAAAGTGTTTTGATCTATATAACATTCAGGTCTGGTCGTCTTGTCCTCTTAGTAATCAAGTGATGACTGGATTTTCCAACGGCTCACCTGTCTGCGTAACTCCCGTCTTTGCTCCTCCCATCGACACTGATTGTGGGGCAGGCTGGGTCAACGGAGTTAATATAGATGGAAGTGTGATATGTATCCCTTAGAAAACGTGACTATGGAGCAAGAAAAAATGGTGAAACAACCATGTATTAACGGTAACTGCCAAGGTGGATACAATCTTCTTCAGATGGCCATGTCAATTTTGATTTTGGGCATACTGGCCGGTTCATTTATACAAATCTACAACAACTATAACCAAGATAAAGTTAGAAGAACATCCTACGAGAATCTTCAATTGGCTATGAATACCATTCATAGTTTTCGGGTTAGCAATGGGCAAGTCCCCTGCCCAGCT
>JAEUKO010000086.1:0-5259 GCA_016794285.1 Alphaproteobacteria bacterium
CTGAATGACATGGTCTCTTCCTTCTGTGCCCCCCTGCTGTCAAAAGCTGTGGTTTCGCTATCTTGCCTGTTTTTTCTTGGGAAGTTTTGGAGCGTTAGGCTTTCCATCTTATGATTTATTTCCACTTCTTTTGCTTTCCCTTTCGATTTTTTGGTTCGTCCTCACATCTTTTGCGTCAGAACCTCCCAAAAGATCTTTTCTTGCCGGATATGCGTTTGGGTTTGGATATTTTCTAGTTGGCCTTTGGTGGATCGGGAACGCTCTTCTTATTGACGGGAATGTTTTCAAGTGGGCGTGGCCGCTTGCTGTTTGCGGGTTGCCAGTTATTCTTGCTCCGTTTCCTATGCTAGCGGCAGGGATTTCACGGCTTGTTGCAAAGGGGAGGTCCCTGCCCTCCCTTTTGTTTTTTATTGCCGCAATGGCGGCTTCAGAGTGGATTCGTGGTCACGCGTTCACAGGATTCCCATGGAATCTATACGGCATGACATGGACGTTCAGCTTGCCGATGCTGCAAATTCTTTCTATTGGCGGAATTTATTTGCTCAGTGTTCTGACTCTCTTTTGGTTTACAGCTCCGGCCTTTGCGGTTTTCGGGGAGGCTTCCCAAAGAACTCGCTGGAGTGTTTTAGGGGTAGCCCTTGCTTCATGGGCAGCCGTATATGGGTTTGGGGTTTGGCGGATTGACTCTCACCCGACCGCGTACAACACGTCTTTTATACTTCAAGTTGTTCAACCAAACATCCCTCAGGGCGAAAAATGGGATGGTGAAAAACGGTGGGATAACTACCTCAAAACCATTCGCTTGTCACAGCCCATCACCAACTCCCCTTTTCTATCTCAAACGAAAGCCACACGCCTTATTATTTTGCCGGAAACAGCGTTTGGTTATCGTGAATTGGAAGATTCTGAAGCAGGACAGGCTCTTCGTGACACACTCGCCATGTTTCCTCAAACTACCTACTTACTGACAGGGGCTCTTCTCCGCAGCGCAGATGAGAAAACCGGACAGCTCGCCTATCATAACAGCCTATTGGTGGTAAATCAGGAAACGCGCATATTAGAAAGTTTTGATAAATTCCACTTGGTTCCCTTTGGAGAGTATATTCCCTTCCAATCCTACATTCCCATCGCTCCAATTGTTCAGTTTTCAGGCTTTGTAGAAGGACCGGGCCCCCGAACGCTGGCTGTTGAGAAGATACCGCCTTTCAGCCCGTTGGTGTGCTACGAAGTTATTTTTTCCGGAGCCGTAACAGACCGCGACAAAAGGCCGCAGTGGATCGTGAACGTCACCAATGATGCGTGGTACGGGCTCTCCCCCGGGCCTTTCCAGCATTTCGGTCAGACCGTTTACCGCGCTATAGAAGAAGGCCTTCCTCTTGTTCGCTCAACCAATACGGGTATATCAGCAATTCTTGATCCATACGGGCGGAGTGTAGCAAAATCAGGTTTATATGAGAATTCCGTTTTAGAATCTTACTTGCCTTCACCAATTTTAGATCCTCCCCCCTATACTTTTTTTCAAGACGGCATATTCTTATTATTGCTGATTGCTTGCATAACACCTATTTTTCTGGCAATAACTCGCAAAAAAATTTGGGTTTAGACTAATTTTTATTTAATACCTCTGGTTAGTTGCCTTACTGTGAACTGAATGCGATGGTAGGAGCCATCGGACTTTGGCACTTCGAGTCAAGATATATAACGGGCCACAGCAGGATTGAAATGGTCGTACAAACAAAAACAAAAGCCGTTGTTATAAAACGGAATCCGCGTCGCAGCTCTGTTGAAGGAGATGCGCCAAATCCTGTTGATCTTCATGTCGGGCTCAAGCTGCGTTTGCGCCGGAGTGTTCTTGGCGTTACCCAAGAGAATCTGGCTGAGGCCGCGGGAATCACCTTTCAACAAGTCCAAAAATACGAAAAAGGTAAGAACCGCCTGAGTGCCAGCCGTCTCTTTCAGTTCGCCCGTGTTCTTGATGTTCCTGTCTCTTTCTTTTTTGAGGGTTTTTCGGCTCCCGACACCCAAATTGGCCTGCAGGCAGGCTTTGCCGATAACGAGCAAGAACCTTTCGCCGAATCTGCCACTGAAGAGCCCGACATCATGGACCGCAAGGAGACTGTGGACTTGGTACGGACCTATTACCAAATCACGGACGAAAAACTCAGAAAAGATTTTCTAAAAATGCTTCGCCAATTCGCCCGCAATTTCAAAAATTCGAACGGATAGCCTGCGTTTTTTGTTATCTCTGTCTTGTGAGTCTTGGCTCAAGAGAGTAGCGTTTCAAAACTAGATTTTTCGAATCGATTCATTTTTGGGAACGCCATGTCACATAATCCGTCATCCGCTCTTCTTGTTTCTCAACATCCATCCTCTTCGCTCAAGGACTTTATCTTCACCAGTGAGTCCGTAGCCGAAGGTCACCCTGACAAAGTTTGTGACCGCATATCTGATACAATTGTTGACGCATTTTTGACCAAGGATTCCTTAGCCAAAACCGCTGTTGAAACGGTTGCCACCACAGACTATGTCGGAATTATCGGGGAGGTCCGCTCCCTCTCGCCCATCTCGCATGATGAAATCAAGGAACTTGCCCGCACAGCCATTCGTGATATTGGCTATGAGCAAGAAGGGTTCCATTGGAAAACAGTCGAGATTGACTGCCGCCTGCACAGCCAATCCGCCGATATTGCCATGGGAGTTGAAGCAGGAAATAACAAAGATGAAGGCGCAGGAGACCAAGGCATTATGTTTGGTTATGCTTGCACGGAAACGCCAAGTTTGATGCCTGCCCCCATCTACTATTCCCATGCCGTTTTGCAAGCTTTAGCGGAAGATCGCCACAAGGGAATTCTCTCCATGTTAGGGCCAGATGCCAAATCCCAAATCACTTTGGAATATAAGGATGGTCAACCGATAACAGCTCGTTCAGTGGTGGTTTCAACCCAGCACGCGGCCAATTTGTCTCAAGCGGATGTCAAGGAAATCGTCCGTCCCTATGTTCAAAAAATTCTTCCTCATGGGTGGATGCCTGCAGAAGATGAATTCTATGTGAACCCGACAGGCCGTTTTGTAATTGGTGGACCTGTTGGTGATTCCGGACTGACAGGCCGCAAAATTATTGTTGATACTTACGGGGGATCAGCTCCTCACGGGGGCGGGGCGTTCTCGGGGAAAGATCCAAGCAAAGTGGACCGTTCGGCAGCCTATGCGGCCCGTTATGTGGCCAAAAACATTGTCGCGGCAGGGTATGCCGAGAAATGTCTGATTCAACTGTCCTATGCAATTGGTGTTTCAAAACCTATCTCCATCTACGTCAACACGATGGAAAGTGGAACAGTTCCTGAATCCGAAATCGTCAAAGCCATTGCCAAGGTGATGGACTTAAGCCCTCGCGGTATCCGGACTCATTTGGGATTGAATCGTCCAATTTATGCTCGGACAGCGGCCTATGGACACTTTGGCCGTGATCCAGAAGCAGATGGCGGTTTTTCGTGGGAAAAACTTGATCTGGTCGATTCATTGAGGAAAGCTCTTGGCTGAAGACTCTTCTCTTTCTCCACCCCCCCCGCGCAAGCGGGCAAGACGTGTCTATGGGCGGCGAATAGGCCGCCCACTTCGCAAGGTACGGCTTGATGCGCTTGATGCCCTTTTGTCAAAGCTGGAATTGCCCCGCGAGATTCTAACGGAACAAGCGAATGTGGACCCGCAATCTTTTTTTACCAGTCCCCCGCAAAAACTTCATTTTGAAATTGGCTTCGGCAATGGCGAGCATCTTCTTCACCTCATGGCCACGCACCCAAACGATCATTTTATCGGCGCAGAGCCTTTTATGAACGGAATGTCAGCCTTTTTTACGTCCCTGCCCGATCCTGTGCCTGAAAATATTCGTGTTTTGGCGGATGATGCTTTGCTCGCTCTCAACAGTTTTGAGGACCAATCCGTGGATGTTCTTTATATCCTCAATCCCGATCCGTGGCCTAAAATTCGTCACCACAAACGGCGCGTTGTGACCCCAAAGAACCTGAAAGTTTTCGCCCGTGTGCTCAAAGACGGCGGCACAATGATTCAAACCACCGATGTGGACGAACTGGCAGAGTGGATGGTTTGTCAAACAACGGCGTGCCCCGCCTTCGAATGGCTGGCGCAAAGCCCGAAAGACTGGCAAACCGCTCCCGACAATTGGCTGGCAACCCGCTATGAGAGCAAAGGCGGCAGGGCTGGTCGCCAGCAAACCTATTTGGTTTATAAAAGACTCCCTCGGGCCTGATTTTTCTTGATTTCTCGGCCATTTCTATTTACATAGCCTGCATGAAAAAAGTGCCGACAATTTTCTTTCTGAATGACAGCCAAGAGGTTCATACCGCGTTTTCTCTCTTTGAAAAAGGAATGAAAGATGCAGGGTATCCCATCACGTTCAGAGGATTTGAAAGCGCAGAGGACCTGAGGACCGCGCTTTCGGATCAGGAGAATATGCCTAATGCCTATATTTTTGATTCAACCCCCTTCTTTGAAGGTGACAATTCAGCCATTGATGTTTTTGACAGGTTTACAGAGGCTCACCCCTCAGGTCCCCATCCGCTGATTTGCTTTACTTCAGGCAATATGGATGTGGCTCTTCAGGCCTGCGGAAAGATGTTGAGAGTGCGTCCCAACGCTCACGTTCACTTGGTTGACTCCTTCCAAGATGAGGTGGACTCAAATTTTATCCTTAGTCTTATCAGAGGAGATTCTCCTCCGACACTTCCCCGAACCTATGGGCTTAGAAAAATACTCAATAGAGTTCTTGACTTGAATATTCCCCTCACGATCTCCCCCTCAAATCTCGGGCGAGATTTTGAGATTTTGCGACAGTGTGATTTGTTATCCCTGTCTTTGTCAGAAATTGTAGCTCGTGACCAACACAGAAAGTTTGAGAACTTTTCTTCCTTCGCTGCAGCCATAGAAACACCCCTTCTTGACTTGGACAGAAGAGTAAGAGCCGGCGCAGAAGAAACTCTTCTTCCCCCCAGTCTATTCCTTCCAGATGGAACAGAAGTTTCCTTTTCTGGAGCAGTTGGCCGACCCGTACAAGGTCCTGTTGTTTTCTCGCTGGATGATGTTAAGACAAGCCCTTCCCCGCCGGTGCTGGTGATGAACAAATGGCCGGCCTATGGAACCTTGTTCCCCTACTTCAACCAGCTGGCCGGAGTTGTCATCCTTTCGCAAAAACTTGCTGACCATACCGAAGCCGTCCTTTCCAACTATAGACTGAGCGGTGTT
>JAEUKO010000087.1:0-5012 GCA_016794285.1 Alphaproteobacteria bacterium
AAAAGTTGCCGAATATTTTGATGAGTTGCGTCGTTCCACAAGCTCCCAGGTTTTGATTGAAGCCAAGGTTCTTGAAGTTCGTTTGACTGATGAATACGCAGCGGGGATTGACTGGAATTTCATTGACCATTTGGGAGATTTGAGTACGTTTTCGTTGACTTTGCGGCCCATGCCTGCCATGACACCAACCGCGGGGTCGTCTGTTATGTCTGTCGGGTTCGTTGGAACTGATCTCTCCACGTTTGTGGATGCTCTCTCGCGTTTTGGAACGGTTCAGGCTTTGGCAAGTCCGCGCTTGACCGTTCTCAACAACCAATCTGCGGCCTTGAATGTTGCTGAAAATAGAGTTTATTTTGAAGTTGATATTACATCGACGACAACGGGGAGCCCTCCGTCTACAGATGTTACTGTCGATAGTACAGTTCATACCGTTCCCGAGGGGGTTTTGATTAACGTTATGCCGTCGATTGATTTGGCAAAAAACACCATATCTATGCAGGTTCGGCCAACAGTCACAAAGATTACGGAATATGTTGAGGATCCGGCCGTTGCCTACATTGCCGCAACCGTTGTTGGAGGTGGATCAATCTCTTCGCAGATACCTGTGGTAAATGTTCAGGAGGTTGACTCTGTGGTGAAAATGGGGTCTGGGCAGATGATTGTGATGGGGGGCTTGTTACAAGATTCTTCTCGTTCCTCAAGTGACTCTGTTCCGGTTCTTGGTGAAGTCCCCGTTGTTGGCAATTTATTCCGCAATCAAGGCGATAAGGTCACCAAAAGCGAATTGGTCATTTTCTTGAAAGCAACCATTTTGAACGATGCGGGTGAAAGCATTCATCAGACAGATAAGGATATTTATCGTGTGTTTGGTCAGGATCGCCGTCCGGGCAAACTGTAGTAATCTGCCGTGTCCTCGCGTGTGTTATCGCTCAGCTTGGTTCGATACGTCCTCACCGCTGCTGTGCGTGACAAGGTGGTCTGGGGCGTGGTTGCCATTTCTCTTTTGGCGGTATGCCTTTCTCTTTTTACAGCCAACTCCGCGATTATTGAAAAGACGCAGTTTGCAATTGTTTTTATGGCGGGAAGCCTTCGGCTCCTGACCTTATTTGGTCTTTTGCTTTTTGTTGTCTTTTTTATCCGGCGATCTTTTGATGCGCGGGATGTTGAGTTTTTGTTGACGCGGCCTATTTCACGATCTTCATTCGTTCTTTCTTTCTCTCTGGCCTTTTCGTTGATGGCTCTTGTGGCGGGAATTTTCCTCTTCTTGTTGGTGGGGGGGCTCGCTTTCTACTCCAAAGAGACAAGCGGTATTTTCCTTTGGGCCATAGGGGTTTCTGTTGAATACATCATCGTAGCCAATACAGCTTTCTTTTTTGCGATGGTTTTGTCGAGTCCGGTTTCGGCAGGGTTGGCGACAATGGGGTTTTACATTCTCTCACGGATGATGGGCCAATTGTTGGCAATTGTTCATTTTGGAGGGGCAGATCTTCCTGGTAGAAAGATTCTTTCGGGTGTTTTTGAAATCACCTCGATGATTATTCCACGTTTTGACCTTATGACTCAAACGTCTTGGTTGATCTATGGTGGAGCAAGTGGTTCAGATTGGCTGTTGGTAGGGGCGCAGGGGGTGGCGTTTCTGTTTCTTGTCTTGGTTGCAACATTGACCGATCTGTCGCGGCGACAGTTCTGATTGGAGCGGGAATGTTCAAAATTGCCCACATCCAATTGTATTTGTGTCTGTTTATTGCTGTTGCTGCCAATGTCTCCATTTGGTTTTCCACATCGCACCGTGTTGTCCAATGGGCCAATGTTCCGCCAGCTCCAAGTGCGCTCGGCCTTTCCGGTGCGTTTTTGGGGGATGGGATGCTCGCCTATCGCTTTGTTTCTTTGACGCTACAGACTTTTGGCAACACATCGGGCAAGGCAAAACCTTTCAAAGACTATGATTACAATCACTTAAAGACATGGTTTGATGTGGCAGATGAACTTGATCCGCGCTCTGAATATGTCCCGTATCTGGCAGGGTACTATTTTTCGGCAACTCAAAACCCTGAACAGCTCCATCCCGTGATTGAATACTTACGCAGAATCGGCAAACGGCCCGAGGGGGAGAAATGGCGATGGTTGGGCCAATCCGTCTATTTGGCGCGTCACCGTTTGAACGATATGGATTTTGCGCGAGAATTGGCGCGGGAACTCGCGGCGACGTACCGCCCGGGAATGCCGGCTTGGCCGCTTCAAATGGAGGCGATTATCACCAGTGACATGGGCGATAAGGAAATGGCGTATGGGATGATGCTTGAAATGATTAAAAGCGGTGAGAAAACCATGGACCCTGCGGAGATCAATTTTATGGTTGATTATATCTGCACAAAGTTGCTTGATCCTAAAGAGAAAAGCACAAATCCACTGTGTCAAAGTCAAGGGGCTTCAGGCTCTCAGTAAAATAGGAATTGCAGCTGTGCCGCTATTCGAGATCACATTTTGGGAACTTTGCGCGGTTTTGGGGTTGGTTCAGACCGTCTATCTGCTTGTCTATCTGTCCGTTCGGGCGCGTCATGTCCGGCATATCCTGATCCCCGGGGGGTGTTTTTTGCTCCTCGCCGGAGGTTTTTTGGCTGATTTTGGGATGCGTTATATCGGGGGTGGGCCGTTATACTGGTTTTTGCAAACTTTCCTGTGGTTGATGATTGCCCCATTTTCTGTCCTGTTGATTGTTCAGATTCTGAAAATTGGTGAGTTTCCCGAGAAAAAATACTGGCTTTCTGTTGCCTTTCCCCTTGTGGCCATTCTCTCTGGCTGGGCTGTGGGGGCCTTGAGGGCTGATTGTGGGTTGTGGGAACTGTGTGCCTTGAGTGTCCGAGAACAGGCTGTGTCCATTTTTGGCGGTATTGCCGGCGGGCTATGTTTTCTTATGCTGTGGGCTGGGCGTGGTGGGTTTGCCGATCCAGAGGCTGAAAAAACCCAAAAACAAGATCGCTATTGGCTCGCGATTTCCCTTCTGATTGTTAACCTTGCTTTGCTGGGATTGACCACATGGCAGGGAGCGTTAGAACTGTCCTTTGAACGATTCTTGCTCATCCGTGATATTTTGGGCGGGGCGATGGTTTATCTGGCCTCAACGGGGCTGCTGCGAATCTACCCGCAATCGGTCAAAGTCCTGAAAGTGGTGGAAACAAACCGCGATGTTTTTTCTCGCGCCGAAAGAGAATTGGTTGAGAAACTGGAAGACCTAATTGATTTACAAAAAGTTTACCAAGAACCAGCTTATTCGCGGGCTGATTTGGCGCGGGAATTAGAAACGTCCGAGGCAACAGTCTCACGATTGGTCAATGTCCATTTCGGCAAGACAGTTCCACAACTTCTCAATGAACGGCGGGTCCGCGATGCAGAACGGCTTTTGGCACAAACGGGGGTTCCTGTTGCGGTGATTGCCGAACAAGTGGGATTTAATTCTTTGGCCTCATTTAATCGGTCATTCAAAGAAATTACCGGACACTCGCCGTCCGATTCTCGGCAGAAAAAAGCCTGATTCTCGCCATAGTAAATATCCGTCATCGCCCGAATCCGCGAAGCGCATTCTAGGGCGATCCAGAAAAGAAGGGATGGATGGCCTTAGAATGCCAAGAGGCATTCAGGCCATGACGAAGTGGAACATTCCTTCGCGTTGCCATCTCCGCGAAGGCGGAGATCCGGCATATTATGTGCTGCGCCCCTATAAAAACTAACCACAGAGAGCACAGAGACAAACAGAGAAACATTGGACTTGTTGCAAAAGTCCTCGGCCTCGTCATTCCCTGAATTTTTTGATAGAAAAATTCTAAGGGAATCCAGAAATATCAGGATACTATGGATCACCCTAGAATTTGTCTTACGCCAAATTCGGGTGATGAGGGAGTTTTGCAACAGGTCCAATGGAGTCCGGATCCCCGCGAAAGCTGGGATGACAGGGGGGAGTGCCGGGGATCACAAGGGGGGTGATGATCGTACAAATAAGTTCGGGATCATTTGTCGTTCAAAACAACTCCTCATTCTGTCTTTATGAGGAGTCTAAGGGGATTTTGTAAGAATTTATTAGCAATTTTCCCCCTATTCTGGGGAATGACAGGATGGTCTTTCCCCCATTTTTGTATATACTGTGTCAGCCTCGTCAAATCAGGTGACATTTTTTCTAACCTCATTCATAGGAGAACTACATGACTCTTTCTGCAATTCAAGCACGCCCATCGGAAAAGGGTTTTACCCTCGTCGAATTGGCGATTGTTATGATCATCATCGGTCTGTTGATTGGTGGGATTCTTAAAGGCCAAGAACTTATTAACAACTCTCGGGTGACCGCAACGGTTTCCCAAGCCAAGGCTGTTGAAGCTGGTATAAGTAGCTTCCGTGATAAATATGCAGGGTTCCCAGGAGACTTGCTGGCCCCTGTGACACGGATTGCTGGCTGCGGTACTCTCTGTGCGACTGCTGGCAATGCCAATGGGCAGATTACAGGAGCGACAGCAGGTGACCCTGGGGCCGCTAACGGGGCTGCAAACGAGCAAAGTGCTTCTTTTGTTCAGCTTGGTGCTGCGGGCATGATCGGTGGTGTGATTCCTAATACCGTGGTGGCCGATATTAACCGTCCTGGTGTATCCAATCCTGTGA
The DNA here is from genome assembly GCA_016794285.1 of Alphaproteobacteria bacterium. Taxonomy (GTDB): domain Bacteria; phylum Pseudomonadota; class Alphaproteobacteria; order Micavibrionales; family Micavibrionaceae; genus UBA1573. The sequence continues at coordinate 4,648 of JAEUKO010000087.1, forward strand.
TTCCTATCGGTGGGGCATGGCAGCTTGCTTATAGCAACGGTAACGGGACCTTTAACGTGTCGGGGGCCGCTACATTAGAAACAGGTCACTATATTGTTTCTCTGATAGCGCCGGGGACTGCTGCTGCGCTTGCCAATATTCCTTTTACCGCAGCTCAAGCTGAAAACATTGACCGTAAATTGGATGATGGGAATGCTATTACTGGGACAACGCGGGCTCTTGGAACAGCAGGGGCTGTTGGGGCTACCAACTGCGCAACAGCTGCTGGTGTGTATAACAGTGCTGACGGAACCCCGAACTGCGGTGTTTACGTCAAAGTCCAATAATTCTTAAAATTACCGAAAACCCCGAGAGAAATCTCGGGG
>JAEUKO010000088.1:0-4990 GCA_016794285.1 Alphaproteobacteria bacterium
GAAGAGGCTGCAAAAAAATGTGCTGCAGAAACCGGCGCTGTTGTTTTTAAGGCGGATGTTGCCAGTTTCTCGGAATGTCAGGCGGCGATTGCTCAAATTGAATCGCAGCTCGGGCCGGTTTCGGTTCTTGTCAACAATGCGGGTATTACCAAAGATGGAATGCTACATAAAATGCCGGAAGAAAACTGGCACGCCGTTCTTGAAACCAACCTGACATCTTGTTTCAATATGTGCCGCGCCGTGATTGCCGGAATGCGTGAGAGAGGGTTCGGGCGAATTATCAATATCAGTTCTATTAACGGTCAGAAGGGCCAGTTGGGGCAATGCAATTATTCGGCGGCCAAGGCTGGAATGCTTGGGTTTACCAAAGCCCTTGCACAAGAAAGTGCTTCCAAGGGCATTACCGTTAACGCGATTTGCCCGGGCTATATCGCAACGGAGATGACCGAGGCAATGCCCCACGAAGTGTTAGAGGGGATTATTCGGCAAATTCCGGTTTTGCGCATGGGAAAACCAGAAGAAATTGCGGATTTGGTGGCTTTTCTGGCCTCTGATAAGGCGGCGTTTATGACTGGCGCAACCTTATCCATCAATGGCGGCCAATATATGGCGGCTTAATCGCAAATCTGTGAGGAGTGCTTTTAAGTTGAAGAGGCGGGGTTTTCTATCCACCTCTTCCCTCTGTCTTTCTTACTTTGGCCTCTAGGGAGCCAAAGGTCTAAGATCTAGGGGCACAGTGCTGATTTGACACTCACCACCTGTTGCACCAAAACGGCAAATAGTTGTCTTAAGGACAGGAATTTGTTGAAAAGCAAGAGTATTAGGCCCGTGATTGCCTACTACGCGTTCGTTTACAAAACCAATCTCCGAGCTAGAGCAGAAAGTTTCTGTGAACAAAATACCTGTTTCTATACAAACAGGCCCACCTCGGGCAAGAGAGGGGGCGGCGGATCGAGAAACTGCCGTATTTGTAATAGGCCCACTTACTGCTGTTGCTGTCCCTGTCGTATTTTGTGGGAAGTTGGGGGTAGGAGTAGTTTCTTCGTCTGCTTGGACTTGGGTTGTTGCCAAGGCTGCGACGAGAAGGGCACGTTTCAAGAAATCTGACATGGGAGGCCTTTCTTCAAAAGTTAATATTTTGTAAACATACCGTAAAACATAGAATATGTAAAGTAAAATGTGGAATTTTTTATAACTTCCTAAAGAAGATGGGGCCAGGACGAAGCTAAAAATCGTCATGCCCGCGCAAGCTGGAATCCAGAAACGCCGGACCCCCGCCTTCGCGGGGGTGACGAAGGGGTGGCGGGGGTGACGAGGGGGGCGGCGTCATTACAGGTTCAGCCATATAGCCGACCTCTTCCCAATCATTTTATTGGACGTAGGCTATATCGCGCAAACTCTTTGACTTTTTTATGCTGAGCCGTATCTATAAGAGGTACGGCTCTCATTTTTATTAGGTGAATTTTATGGATAATACCGCTTCTACGCAAGGTTTTGAAGACACTCCGCGCAAATCCTTTTTTGTGCTCAAGGTTCTGGCTGGGACGGCTTTGGCCGTGGCAGTTGTTGGGGTGGGCGTGACCTTGATTGCTCCTAAGTTTATGGATCAAGAGGGCTATAAGAAGCAGATCACCCAAAGCATTGCCGAGAGTACAGGATATAAAGTCAACTGGAAGGGAGATATTGGTCTGTCCTTGTTGCCGCTGCCCCATGCCCAGATCAATGACCTGACCTTGAAGGCAGGGACTCAGCGTGTGATGACCTTGAAGAAGGTGGATGTGTCTGTTGCTTTGATGCCTTTGTTGTCGAAGCGCATAGAAGTCACATCGGTTGAGCTGGAAGGATTGAAAGTTAATCTGTTGGTGGATGGGGAAGGCCGCAAAACATGGGTCACCAAGAAATTAGAAGCCAACGGCGGAAAGTCTGCGGATGAAACAACATCGTCTTCAAAAAAGGAGCAAAAGGAAACTGGGCCGGAAATTATTCTAAGCAAAGTTCGGATTGTGGATGGTCTCATAGAGTACAGCGATGAAAAAGCTGGCGTGTCTCATGAAATTAAAAACATCAATGCCGTGTTGCGGGCGGAAAGTCTGAAGGGGCCCTTCGCGCTCAACGGGGATTTACTCTGGCAGGGGCATAAGCTTGATGTTTCCTTAGCGGCAGGCAAGATGGAAGGGAACGAACAGAATTATCCCGTTCAGTTAAAAACTTCTGTGCCTGATTTGGGGATCAAGGCCGATTACTCGGGGGTTATTTCAACCGCTGCGCCTATGAAGGCAGAAGGGGATATTACCTTTGCGGCGGATGATCTGGCTGCAACTCTTGCGGTGGTGAATGGACAGAGTGTGACTTTGCCCGAAGGAATTGGCGGGGCCGTGTCCTTGCAATCTGGACTTCGTTATCAAGGAGAGCAAACCGAATTGTCCGGTCTGAAATTCGGGTTGGGGGATTTGTCCTTTCAAGGTGATCTGAAATCTTTGGCCGCAGGCGGGTTTGAAATGAACCTGAAAGAAGAGAAAGGTGTGAGCGAGAAAAAATCAGGATCGCTTAAATCCATTTTATCGGGTTTGGTTGTGAAGGGGCGAGGAAAACTCAGCGGGTCGGTGATTAACATTGACCAAAGCGCATTGCGTGTTATGGGGCAAGATGTGGCACTATCTGGCTACTACGATCTTGAGAAAAAATCTTTTGATGTGAAGGCCAAAGTTGAAACCGATAATGCCGATGCTTTGCTGGCGGATTACGCGCCGGATGTAAAATTGCCAAAGAAAATTGGGGCGGCCTCGGTCGAAGGATCTGTGAAAGGAACTTCCGATAAAGTTTCTTATGACGGCACAATTGAGGCTTTGCAGTTTTCTCTAGGGGCGGCAGGTAGCACGGCGTTGCCGATGGAAAAGGGCAAGACAAATACCCTCAAGTTTAGCGTCAAACATCCAAAGTTTGTTGAAGCCGTTCGGATTTTTCAGCCCGAATTTGAAGCTCCTTTGAAATCAATGAATGGAGGTCTTGATCTTAAGGCCGATCTGTCTTTTGGAGACAAAAAAGTTGAACTGAAAAACATGGCGGCCAATCTCGGGGGAACCAGTGTTTCAGGAGATATTGCTGTTGCAACAGGCAGCGAGAAATCTTCTGTAACGGGCGCCCTTGCTTTTGGAGATTTGGTTTTTCCTGAAACATCCTCGGGGAAAGCGGCGGGGGCTTCGTCTGCGTCTTCTTCGCCCGCGCCTGCTAGCAATACCAGCAATAAGGGGCGGTGGTCACGGGATCCGATCAACGTGGAATGGATGAAATCGTTTGATGCGGACCTAACAATCAAGGCCCGCAGTATTACGCAGAATTTTTGGAAAATTGCCAATGCCAACCTTGCCTTTGATTTGAAAAGCGGTGTGCTCAAAGTTCAGGACCTCAGCGCGGGAATGTTCGGTGGTCAGGTGAGCATGAACGGCAAAATCGATTCTGCGGCCTCGCCTTTGTCCGTGAACTGGTCTGTGAAAGCCAATGATGTCGATGCCAGACAATTGCAATCGGCCCTGACCAGTAAGAATGCCGATACGCTCAGCGGAGTAATTTCCGGCTTTAATGTGGATGTTTCGGCATCGGGTTCTTCCGTTTCCGATCTGGTCCAATCGCTTGGAGGCAAGGGGGATCTTGGTGGAAAAAACATCGTTGTCAAAGGTGTTGATGCCGCTCAATTGGCTATGACGGCCAAAGGAAGCTTCAAGCCGTTGGAAAGGGCAGGGAGTTTGTTCGGATCATTCAAAGATGGACAAACCGAGTTTACCCAAATGGAAGCTATCTTTCCCATTGAGAAGGGAATTGTCAATTTTACAACGCTCAAGCTGGATGGTCCGAAAGCGACCATCAATAGCACCGGACAGGTCAATCTTCCGGCGTGGACGATTGATTTGAAAAACTCCATGACGGTCAAAGATACGGATATTCCACCATTCGATTTCACCATCAAGGGACCGCTTGATAATCCGGCGCAAGCAGGGGGCGGCGTGATTGAAAATTATCTGCAAGGTCGTCTCGAGAAGAAGGTCAACAAGCTGATTGAAAAAGAACTTGGCAAATTATTGGGAGAGAAAATTGTTCCTGCACAACAGCCTGCACCTGTTGATCCTTCTCTTGAAGCTCCAGTTGTCCCTGCTCCAGAGGGAGTTGTTCCGCCAGCACCCGAAGAGGCTCCCGCTCCTGTTCCTGCTAAACCAACCAAACAGGAAAAAGCCGAAAAAGCAGTTAAACTGTTGGAAGGACTATTGGGGCATTAAATGCCGAACGAGAACTTAGCATCAGAAAGAAGGCTGTTGCGTCTCGGTTTCTGGGGAGTTTTTGTTGCTGGAAACCTGACCCTTTCTATTCTACTCCGCTTAAGTGCAGGGGCGGATGCGATGCGTGAGCAGTATCAGGCCGCTAGCTTCTTGCACTTAGGATTTCTACTCTTTAGCGTTGCTTTCGTTTCCGCTTTATTATTGCGGTTGAAAATGCACACGTTTCTGTCTCTATTCATAGCGGTGGTGCTGTTGACGTGTTTGGGAACCACGGTTCTTTACGGCTTTTTTTCTCCGTTCTCCCTCTTTGCTTATTCCATTGATGCAATGTTGAATGGCCGTTCCTTTCCAAACTTCTCTATAACAGGGAACCTCTAAACTATTTTACCGTCATCCCGTTGGCGTGTCCCGCAGGGACACTGGCACGAACGGGATCCAGAATCTTGTGCAGCTTCGCTGCACTCACAATGCCGGATCTCCGCCTTCGCGGAGATGACAACGGGCGTTTAACAATCAGGAAAGAGGGAAGCAGGACTATAAACCGTCCCATCTCTTTCAGCGATAAACACTCTTAGTTTGGGCATCATATCCTCTTTCTTGGTTTGTTATTTAACCGCCGAGTACGGACCAACTTTCAAGTCGGTCCGTACTGTTGCCATTTCTGGTACGTCCTTCAGGCTTTCAACCGTCACTTCATAGCGTCCGGGGGTGAGATCAAA
>JAEUKO010000089.1:0-4930 GCA_016794285.1 Alphaproteobacteria bacterium
TCCGCCCTTCTGAAGAATAAAGAGATTTTATGGCCTATTATCCTAGGGTCTACTTTGGTTTCTGCAATTTCAATCGTGGTGTATTTTGTGAATCCGGAATTTGGTCGGATGATTGAGTTACATGGAAACGTTCTTGAGCCCGGGAAACGCTTAACCGGAATTACCGGAACGGCGAATGTGGCGGGCTATATCTCTGCTTTTACCTGCCTTGCTCTTTATAACTACAGGAGATATATCCCCAACAGGATTCCTCTCTATTTCTATGCTATGGTTGCCCTAAATTTTGCAGTTTTGCTGCTGAGCAATAGCCGAACATCTTTGGCGGCTTTGTTGCTCTCGATTGCTGTAGCTGAAATGGTTCGGCTCACACTTTCTCGCATTATTGTTTTTTTCAGTCTTATTTGCTTTTTGATCCTTTTTCTGATGGTCGTCGATATTGAATCTATTTTGGTAATGGCCACTCGATCAGGGGATATTAGCGAAATTACCTCAGGGACAGGGCGTTCAGTCATTTGGTCTCTTGTCATGCGCCTTATTGAAGAGCGGCCATTTTTTGGGTGGGGGTATGCCAGCACAATCTTTGTCCTTCCAGCCGAAGGGGCTTCTCTGGGGTTTGCTCCGGCTCATGCCCATAATGCGGTTCTCCAAGTTCTGGTTTCGGTTGGGATTGTTGGCTTTGTTCCCTTCGCCGCTTTGTTCTTGATGAAAATATATTACGCCATGAAATTTAGAGATCCCTTAAACACCTCATTCATGATGTTTCTGGTGGTTGAAAGCATTACGGAGTGTATTGCCTTTCAAGGACCGGCAACGCTAACATCTTTGGTTCTTGCTACTGTTCTTTCCCTGAAGTTTAACGAAAAAAATGAAACCAGTTCTTATTCACATCAGCAGCGATTATCCGGACCCGATGCAGAGCCGGAAAACGAAGGCTATCCTCAGTCTCGTTGAGGGAACGCCCGAGTTTCGTCATGTTGTCTATTCGCTCAATCGCTATACTGCTTTTGGCGGGATGGCCGCTTTGCCTTTTGGGGCGGACCGCATAGCTCTTGCCTATGGGGCTTTGCCAAAGGGGATTTTCTGGGAAGGCCGTCTTCGTGACGTGGCCGATTGGGTCATTGCTGATCTGAAAAGCAAAGGAATTGTTCCCCATCTTATTGAGGGACACAAATTTACGGTCGAAGGGTTGGTTGCCCAGCAGGTGGCGCAAGCGTTTTCTTGCCCGTTCATTTGTGACATTCAGGGAAATTCCGATGTCAGGATCTTGAAAAACAAACCTTCTTTGCGCGGACGGTATCGTCAAATGGCCAAAGAAGTCGCTTTGGTGTTTCCTTTCGCGCCGTGGGCTGTGTCGCCGTTTGAAGACTTGATTGGCCTTGACCGGAATAAAGTCTCCGTTCTTCCTGTCGTTCCTGAAATCGAAGGGGTTTCGGCGGCTGTGCCAGTGGAAAATAACCGCTTGCTGAGTGTGTTCAATCTCGATTTATGGGAGCTGAAAAACCTCAAAGGACTCGTGCGGGCTCTCGCTGTGATTGCTCCAGACTTTCCCGATGTGTCCCTCGATATTTGCGGGGCAGGCGCGGCGGAGTCTGTTGCCAAGGTTTCAAAAATCCTCGCTCGTTTCGATCCGACCGGACGGGTGAGTTTGTTAGGGCCCGTTCCCAACCAGACTCTTCCCCTTCTTATCAAGAACTATGCCGCTTTTGCTATGCCGACACTGCGTGAGACTTATGGCTTGGTCTTTGCTGAAGCCTTGTTTAGCGGCGTGCCGGTGCTTTATTCCCAAGGCCGCTCAATTGACGGTTATTTTAACCCTCAAGACATTGGTTATGCGTGTAATCCTGATTCCGTGGCGGATATTGCGGCGGGGCTGCGTCATCTTTTGACCCATGAGGCTGATCTCAAACAGGGAATTGCCCGTCTGCAGAGGGACGGAGGGCTTCAAAAATTACAAAAACCATATATTCTAGGTACTTATCGCCAAGGAATCGAAAGAGTTTTGGTTAAGTAATTTTTTGCTGACTTTTGGGAGCAGATTGGTCTATAACGTTTCGGAAAATAAATACGGAAAGAAAAAATGAAATACGACCTGACGATTATGGGGCTTGGTTATATTGGGTTGCCGATGGCGGTGGTTTCGGCGGAAACTGGCCTTCGTGTCTTGGGTGTTGATATTCGCCCCGATATTGTGGCAACCGTCAACGCGGGACGAGTTCACATCGAAGAGCCCGGGTTACCTGAAAAACTTGCCCCCGTTGTGGCCAGTGGTCAGTTGCGGGCTGCTGTGAAACCTGAACCTTCTCATATTTTCATGATTGCTGTCCCGACACCTGTCGATCATCACACCCACCGCCCCGATATGGCGATGGTAGAATCGGCCGCTCTGGCGGTTGCTGAGGTCATTGAAGCCGGAGATTTGGTTATCTTGCAATCAACATCGCCCGTTGGTGCCACCGAACATAATGTGAAGGCCGTCATTGAAAAAAAGCGGCCCAGTCTTTCGGGGAAACTTGAGTATGTTTATTGCCCTGAACGGGCCATTCCGGGCAAGACGATGCACGAAATGATTTATAATGATCGCGCCGTGGGAGGGTTAAGCCCAAGCGCGACCAAGCGCGGAGTTGCATTCTACAAGCGCATGGTCAAGGGCGAGTTGCTCGAAACCGATGCGGCAACTGCCGAGATGGTCAAGTTGGTTGAAAATGCATCCCGCGATGTTCAGATTGCTTTTGCCAATGAACTTTCTTTGGCGTGCGATGCGATGGGGTTAAATGTTTGGGAGGTTATCAAACTGGCCAACCACCACCCCCGCGTGAATATTTTGCAGCCTGGCCCCGGGGTAGGGGGGCACTGTATTGCTGTGGACCCGTGGTTCATTATTGATGCCGCCCCAGAGCAAACACCCCTCATGCGGACCGCACGAAACGTCAATGATGGCAAGCCAGACTGGGTTGTGGCGCAGGTCAAGAAAGCGGCGGAAGGATTGACAAACCCAACGATTTGCTTACTCGGTTTGGCCTACAAAGAAAACGTGGATGACTTTCGCGAGTCCCCTTCGGTCACCGTGGCAGACAAGCTCATCGCGGCCCAACTGGGCAAGGTGATGGTGGTTGAGCCCTTTATGACGAGCAGTTCTAAATATCATCTGGTTCCTCTGGAAGAGGGGCTGGGTCAGGCTGATATTGTGGTTCATTTGACGGCGCATGATGTGTTCAAGAAAATTCCTTCCGCTTCGCTGCGCGCCAAAAAAGTGATTGATACGCGGGGTTCTCTTTCTTTCTCACCATCACCATAAGGCAGAGAGAAGGGGAGAAAAACTGTGCTACCGCCACTGGTTACATATATTCAAAGAGGTTTGGCTCATTGCTATCAGGCAGATCAGCAATCGTGGTCTTATATCTATCATCTTGATGGCCGTGAATCTCCCAATGAATCTTTGCCGAGGCAGGATGTTTTTTATTCACTCAATGTTATTCTGGGTCTTGCCTCTTTGGGGCGTGACGCATGGGAAGGGGAGTATGACCTTCCGGCCTTGCTTCAGCATAATGCGCGGCGGATGTTGGAACTCCCTGTACCAGTTTACGCCTATGGGATGGCTTTGTGGGCTTCGGCGGAACTGGGGGTTGTTCTGGAACCAGAGACGTTCTCGCGGATCAGAAATTTTGTCACAGATCGGGAAAAATGGAAAAATTTTCGGGCACAGGATGCCGGAATTATTCTGATCGGAATGTGCGAGCAAAAGAAAGCCGGATACACAGGTTTTGATGAAACCATTCATGACTTTTTCGCCTTGGTCATGAATAATTTTTCCTGCCGAAGCGGATTGTTTTTTGACCAGCCCTATGGGTTCCGTCGTAACTTTGCATCCTTTGCCACGCAAACCTATTTAACCACAGCGTGTTATCATTACGGAGAGCTTTTCCGCAACCATCGCGCCCTAGATGTCGCGGATCGCGCTGTGCGTAAATTGATGTCTCTTCAAGGGCCAAACGGTGAATGGCCTTGGTTCTATTTCGTCCCCAAAGGAATTGTTGCGGATACCTACGAAGTTTATTCGGTCCATCAAGACGGGATGGCGGCATTGTTCCTTCGTTTTGCTGAGCGGCGCGGTGTGGCTGGAGCGAGAGAGTCTCTGATAAAAGGATTCAATTGGATTTTCGGACAAAACCAACTGGGGCAAAGCATGATGCGGCCTGAGCTTGGTATGATCTATCGTTCGGTCATCAGGGGTGGGGAATTGTGCAGCAAGAGAAAGCGGGTTATCCGCGCTATCCTTCATGCCCTTTGGACAAAAAATAATGGATATGCCCCCGTGGCCGATTTGACTCTTCGCCGCGAATGCCGCAGTTACGAATTGGGATGGGTTCTTTATTCTTTCGGGACTCGCGAGGATCTCAAAGAGATTCTCTATCATCCCGAGTTTGAGAAAAACGGCCAAATTTAACGGGAAGAGACCAGCGGATTTGTCGTATATTTCGCCAAAGATCGTTGGTTTTCCTTGGTTTTTGGCAATGTGGGGATTTGGGGCATTTCGGGATTGATTTTTAAGGTCATAAACCTTACAAAGACTGTCTCGAAAGAGGTTTGGTAAGGAACGGTGGCCGAGAGGCTTAAGGCAACGGTTTGCTAAACCGTCGTACTACGCAAGTGGTACCGAGGGTTCGAATCCCTCCCGTTCCGCCATTTCTATTACTCGAAAATGCCCAAAGTTATTTTACCCCCTCACAAATCCCCATGTGATGCGGGGTTTAGGGGCGTTTGGTGTGTACCGCACCCTGCGGACGGATTTGCTGTTATTTTCGCGCTGATGCTCTGAACGGGCCGATATGCTCTTTCTTGTGTGTACTTGATAAACTCGGTCAGTACACAGCCACACGCTGATTTGACTCATCTTTTTTGCCGTACATTTTTGACTGCCATGGGCGGTATC
>JAEUKO010000008.1:0-36547 GCA_016794285.1 Alphaproteobacteria bacterium
GGAGCTGTTACCAAAAGGTCTGTTGGGAGATAATAGTTCAAATCTTTGGTTTCTTCGGTAGTGCCATCAGCACACCAGCCCATCGTTGTAAGAGGCCATAACCAAGAAGAAAACCATGTATCTAAAACATCTTCGTCGCGGCGAAGATTGACGCCCGCCCCTGCTTCGGCTTGAGCCTCAGCTTCGGTTTCGGCGACATAAATTTTCCCCTCATCATCATACCAAGCTGGAATCTGATGCCCCCACCACAATTGACGCGAAATACACCACGGCTGGATGTTTTTCATCCACTCAAAATAGGTATTCTCCCATTGCTTTGGCACGAAAACCATTTTCCCGTTTTGAACGGCCTCAACAGCTGGTCCAGCCAGTTTCGGGGCATCACAATACCACTGCTCGGTCAGATAGGGTTCGATCACAACATCGGACCGATCGCCATAGGGAACCATATGTGTGATGGGATCAACCTTCACAATCAAATCTTGAGCCTCAAGCTCGGCCAGAATTTTTTTACGCGCCTCGAACCGATCCAGACCTTGATAATCTTCTGGCGCGTTGGTGTTGATCTTGCCGTCCGCATCCAAAATATTGATCATTTCCAATTTGTGACGCTTACCGACTTCAAAGTCATTGAAATCATGAGCAGGTGTCACCTTCATCGCTCCGGTCCCAACGTCCCTATCAATATAAGTATCGGCAACAATTTTCAAAGGCCGTCCAATGACAGGCAAAATAGCAAACTTGCCGATCAAATCCTGATACCGTTCATCCTCTGGATGGACCGCGACACCCGTATCCCCCAGCATGGTTTCAGGACGTGTTGTAGCAATGGTGATGAAGCGTTCTTCCTGTCCTTCAATCGGATAGTTGATGTACCACATACTGCCTTTGACTTCGCGCTGAACCACTTCAAGATCCGAAATGGCTGTGTGAAGTTTACAGTCCCAGTTGACGAGACGATTATCCTTATAAATCAATCCCTCTTTATAAAGTTGAACAAAGACCTTAAGGACGGCTTTCGACATCCCCTCATCCATCGTGAAGCGTTCCCGCGACCAATCAGGAGTGGTTCCAAGGCGGCGGAGTTGGTTGGTAATTGTCCCGCCTGAATAAGCCTTCCATTCCCAGACCTTTTTGACAAATTCTTCTCGTCCCATTTGCTGACGAGTCGGAGAGCCTTCCGCCGCTAACTTCCGCTCCACCACCATTTGGGTTGCAATACCAGCGTGATCTGTCCCGGGTTGCCAGAGAGTGTCATACCCCCGCATCCGGTGATAGCGAATAAGCACATCCTGCAGTGTGTTGTTGAGGGCGTGGCCCATGTGCAAACTGCCCGTCACGTTGGGCGGAGGAATCATAATGCAATAGGCAGGTCCACTGCTTTCCGGATGAGCCGCAAAAAGACCCGAGGCCTCCCATTTCTGATAGTGGTGTTTTTCAATTTGCGTGTGGTCAAAAGTTTTGTCGAGCATAAGGATGTTTTCCATCGGGCATGAATTGGGGACAGTCTTATTTCTACCCTGCCCCACCCAAATATTCAACCAAATCTATGGAATAAAAAGGCTTAATCCCTTGCTTGACGCGCAAGTTTCTCCAGCTCTTTTTCAACAAGCCGCTCAACAATGCGAGGAACGTTGTCGTCAATCCACTGGCGAAGCATTGGCCGCAACAGATCCTTGGTAATGTCTTCGAGCGTAATCCGCCCATCGGCATACAAGGTCCTGTTTTCTGCGCGTTCAACGGGAATATTCCCAACCAGACGCGAGAAAGCCTCGGTTGTCGCCGCTGCCGCTGGAGCGGTAAAAAGAGAATCAATGTCTCCTTGAGAGGCTGATAAATCAAGAGTCGACTTGCGGGCTGGTGCCTCACTCACCGACAAATCAAGATCAGATTTTCTGGCAGGTGGCTCAGGTGGCGGAGTGTATTCCGCAACAGGAATGGTGAAACGATCTTCCTCTCCATAGGAAAGGCCTTTTTCCTCACCATCGCGAATTTCGTTGGTCAATTCCAAAACCTCGGCAAAAGAGGGGCGTGGCTCCTCCTCCCTCTTTGGTTCGGGCTGGTAAACGGGGATTTCAAATTTCTCGTCTTTGGGAGTCTCAATCTCGCCAGCTTGGCGTGGCTCCTCGTCATCCGAAATAATTTGACGGATGGAAGCAAGGATTTCCTCGATTGACGGTTCCTGCTCTGGTTTATTGCCGGCCATGCGGAGTTGATTCCTTAAAAAGTCATATCGGCTGGTAGTTTGGCCTAATGCTAACCTGTTGTCAAAGCAGGATTTACACCTTTAGCGAAGACTATCCACATCTGTTCCAAGAATATTGCGACGAACGGCCGCAATGGCCCTTTCATAATCCGGCACTTTTTCAGCAAAACCGAGGTTTTTCGGGGTCAAAAGCCCCAAAGCCGCCGCCAAGGTGTACCGAGCAACAACTTCGTTCCGCCGAGCCGTAATCAGGGCGGCTTGAGCATCCCTCACTTCTTGATCGGCGTCAAGTGTGTCTAAAACCGTCCGCGATCCAAGGCTTGCCTCCTGATGAACCCCAAAACGAGCCACTTCTGCAGCCTCCACCTGCGCTTTCCGCGCAGAAATCTCGGCTTCAGCCGCTTTCAGGCTTTCCCAGCTGCTAACCACTTGTTCCCGCGCAGATCGCCCCGTTTCAGCCACTTGCTCATATCTCTGATTCGCGGTTTGCTTGGCTTGGCGCACTTTGGAGCGGACCATCCCCGCCTCATACAGAGGAATCGTCGCAACTAGCCCAATACTGGCTCCATCGCTTTCCTCATAGGTCCCGGGCTGAGGATCGTAAGATTTGTTCACGCCGGCCTCAATCGACACATCGGGCAAGAGTTGTCCATAAGTACTACGGACCCCATCTTGCGCAGCATGAAACAAGTGACGAGAAGAGCGAATATCGGGATTCCATTTCTCAGCCAAAGCCAAAGCCTCCTCACGGGATTTTGGCAAATCAATCCGAGTCGCAGGAAAGGCTAAAGCCGCATCAGGAAGAAAACCAACCACTTTTTCAAAAGCGGCGCGGCTACTGCTCAAATTAGCTCCAGCCGTGATAACATCCGCATCTGCGGCGGCTAACCGAGCTTCGGCTTGGCTTACATCGGTTCGGGTTAATTCCCCCACCTTAAATCTTTGGCCTGTTGCATCTTTTTGCCGCCGGATCACCGTTTGGTTGGTCTCGCTGAGTTTGAGCAACGTCTCATCCCGCAACAAGTTCATATAAGATGTCACTGCCGCCAGCAAAACTTGCTGTTCACTTGATTCAAGACTGGCAATCTGGGCCTTGATGGTATTTTTGGCCGCAGCCGTAGCCGCGACTGTCTGACCTCCCGTATAAAGAGGTTGAACAACCGCGATGGCTCCATCTTTCGATGTATTGGAGGTTGAAACATCGCCCGGGTCGGCATTGGAATGAACGCCATTGACCTCGGCCGTAGCCGCAACCGTAGGCCGCCAACCAGATTCAGCTTGTGGCAGAGCCTCAAACACCGCTTGCAACTGGAAACGAGCGGCTTTCAAAGTCGGGTTCTCTTCATACGCCGAGACCAAGGCCCTGAAAAACAAGGAATTTTCATCACCTGCTTTTTCTTCCGGCATCATGCTCTTGATAGAGCTTGTTGCCTCTGCCCGCACCTCATCGACAGATTTTTCATTTTCCGCCAGAGCCGGTGTTCCAAGCAAAGCCAGAACACCAACCGTTGCCATCAGCAAAGCCAGAGCGCGTGAAAAAACCATCATAAATCCGATCTCGTACCTGCGATGAAAGCTCTAAAGGGTAAAGCCCGCAGGTGGCTCAAACCCTGCCAGATAATCCCTGTTAACGGCATCGGCGACAACTTCATGGACAATCTGCCCATTCGCCAGCTTTGTAAAGCAGACAAGCGCACCGACCGCATCTCCCTCAGGAACCAGCAAACAAACCAAACGCCCACCTGCCGCCAATTGATCTGCCAGAGCTTCCGGCACACGCGGCACAGCCCCGTTGATAAAAATGACGTCAAAAGGCCCCTGCCCTGCCGCGCCCCAGATATGAGGACCAACAACAGGTGAAATAGAAGTCAATCCCAAAGAAGTCCAGTCGCTTTGCGCAGATTTTAGAAAATCCGTGTCTTGATCGAGCGCAACAACCGAGCGCGCCAAACAGGAAAGAACCGCTGCAGAATAGCCCGTAGCCCCGCCAATATCGAGAACCTTATCCTTTGAGCCAATTGCCGCCGCCTCAACCATCCGGCCATGAACGAGCGGAGCGAGCAGACACCTCCCCCTTTCCAGAGGAATATCCTCATCCACATAGGCAACGCCTTGGAGAGCGTGCGGGACAAAAATTTCGCGGGGAATGGCCTGATAGGCCGCCAAAACCCGTTCATCCCTCACGCCCGAAGGGGCAAGCTGAGAGAGAATCATCGCATTGCGAGAGTTTTCAAAATTCGGATGAGAGGATAACGCGAGGGACATTTGAGGAAATCCTGTATGAACAACCCCCTCTTTGTACAGGAAAATCCTCTAGATTTCTACGGGGAAAAGTGTTAAAAGCACCGCCTACTGGATGGCGCGATGGCCGAGTGGTTAGGCAGAGCTCTGCAAAAGCTTGCACGCCGGTTCGAATCCGGCTCGTGCCTCCAGCGAGATATTTCCTGAAAATTCCGTCATCCCGCCCCCGTGCCCCACAGGAAGCTACAGCGGTGGCACACTTAAATTAAATCATTTTCGGGAAAGTTTGTTTGACCTGCTCGGCAGCTATTCTGGCTTCCATCCGCAAATCTTCTGGGCTAACGGTCATGCCAGAGCGCAGGCCAACCTTCAAATCTTCCTTAAGGTGGGTCACTACATTCCTTGACGCATCATTGAAATTGTCGCTCAAGGTCATCTGTGCGCCGCTTTGCGTCATGGTTTGCCCAGCCGCGATAGAAAACGCCGAGGTCATATCTTTAATCGCCCGCCGATCGGCCGCTGAGAGAGGTTTATCGCCGTTCTCGCGATCCAAACGTTCGGTTAATGTCTTTTCGTAGAATTTAATAGGATCGGTTTCCGTCAAGCGCGATTCTCTCGGCATCCCGCCGACTTTAATCTCACTTCGACTTGGTGCTCCGGCCCGTTGCTGCGGCCCGTCCAAACTCGTCACGTTCAAGTCATCAACATTGAATGTGAGTCCGGCACGCCCTGATTTTGCATTACTCAAAGCATCCCGAGAGGTTTCCTTGAACGCCTCAGAATAAGGTTTCGTCCCAGCGGCATCCATCGCCTTAGCCAAGAAATGAGCAGAACTTATGTCCTTAACAAACTGACGGTCCCCAGCGGAAAGAGGCTTGTCCCCGTTAAGTTGGTCAATGCGGGCAGTTAGATTTCCTTCAAATTTCTGAACAGGCGCCGTTTCAGTGAGACGCGACTCCCTTTTCTCCAAAGCATTGTCAATCGAACGAACGGAGGCCGAAGATGCGGCAGGAGCCGAAGCCGTGCGGGCAGGAGCTGGTCGATGCGAATGGACAACTCGCCGAGGAGCCGAAGCCCGCGAAGCGGCAGGAGTGGCTACTGACGGAGACGCACTCTCCGCAGAAGGCTCCGAAGCCTCCACTGCACCGCCCTCAGGAAGAGGGTTTCCCCCTTCGTCAACTTCCGCCATCAAAAAGCACCCCTTGAATTACACTACCATTCTAAGAGCCTCTTGTTAATTTATGGTAAACATTTATGACCAATCTCCCCTCTTGTAAAATTCTGCTAACTCCTGATAAAGAGAGAGGATGACCCCGCCTGTCCTGCTCTGGTTTCGCCATGATCTTCGTTTGAATGATAACCCTGCCTTGACGGCGGCTCTCCGGTCAGGCCGGCCAATTCTGCCGATTTACATTCTGGATGATGAGGTAGCAGGAGCATGGAAAATGGGGTCCGCCAGCCGTGTCTGGCTTCACCATTCGCTCGCCTCTCTCAACAAAAGCCTGTCAGGAAAACTGTCTCTTTTTAAGGGGTCCGCCGATCAAATTTTACCGCAGCTCTGTCAGCAAACCCGAAGTCCTGCTGTTTTCTGGAACAGATTGTATGAGCCGTGGCGTCATCACCAAGACCAGCACATAGAAAAATCCCTCACCGCCAATGGGGTACAGATTTCAACATTCAAAGCCTCTTTACTCTACGAACCGTGGGAGGTTCTGAAAGAGGATGGAACGCCTTACCGTGTTTTTACCCCTTATTTCCGGCGCGGCTGCCTTTCCAAACCAGGGCCAAGACTCCCCTTACCTCGCCCCAATCTGATTCCCTTGGCTGAAACTCCTCAGAGTAGCGTGCCTCTTGACCAATTGTTGCTTCTCCCAAAAACTCTCAAATGGGGTGACGGAATGGTAAGCCATTGGGAGATTGGAGAGTCTGGCGCACAACAGGCCCTCGCATCTTTTCTCGCAACAGGGCTAAAAAATTATAAAAACGGGAGGGATTATCCGGCATTGCCCCACCCCTCGCGGCTATCCCCTTATCTTCACTTTGGGGAAATTTCTCCAAACCAAATCTGGCATGACAGCAAAAACTACGCTCTCATCAACCACCTTGAGAACGACCTTGACCATTTCCACAGCGAACTTGCGTGGAGAGAGTTTTCTCACTCTCTGCTGCATTTCAATCCGACTTTGCCTGACGCCCCCCTCAATAAAAAATTTGACCTCTTCGATTGGGCCGAACCGACAGCCGAAGCTCTTGAACGCTGGCAAAAAGGTCTCACCGGATTCCCGATTGTCGATGCCGGATTGCGCGAGCTATGGGCCACGGGCTATATGCACAACCGCGTGCGGATGATTGTTGGATCATTCTTGGTCAAAGACCTGCGTTTTCACTGGCGTGTTGGTGAAGATTGGTTCTGGGAAACTCTGTTTGATGCGAACCTTGCCAATAATGCAGCTTCGTGGCAATGGGTGGTGGGATGCGGCGCAGATGCCGCGCCGTATTTTCGTATTTTCAATCCTCACACTCAGGCTGAAAAATTTGACCCAAAACAGGAATA
Source organism: Alphaproteobacteria bacterium (assembly GCA_016794285.1). GTDB lineage: Bacteria > Pseudomonadota > Alphaproteobacteria > Micavibrionales > Micavibrionaceae > UBA1573. The sequence goes on from JAEUKO010000008.1 coordinate 7,002, forward strand.
TATAAGGAAATGGATTCCCGAATGGGGAACAAAGCGTTATCCTGCGCCGATGCTAGATCATAAAACTGCTCGCGACCAAGCCCTTGAAGCCTTCCAAAGGACCCGTTCATGACCGAAGCTCTCCTCTCTCCTCCGCTCAAAATGGGTGACACGATCGGAGTCATGTCACCTTCCAGCTATATCGAGCCGGAAAAACTGGCTGCGGGAGTGGCTGTTTTGGAGCAAGCCGGTTTCAAAGTAAAAATCCACCCCCAGACTTTGGCCAGATATAACCAGTCAGCGGGCAGTGCGGATCAGAAAGCATCTGCCTTCCACGACCTTCTCAAAGACAAAGAGGTCAAAGCCATTATCGCCGCGATAGGCGGAAATCGCTCTGCGCAAATGCTTGAAAAGCTGGATGTCGGTGTCTTGCGTGAAAACCCGAAAATCATCATGGGGTTTAGCGATGCCACAGCCCTGCAAAACGGGATTTACGCCAAAGCTGGTCTCACAAGTATATATGGTCCCACCATCAGCAAACTTCCGGTTATTTCGCCAGCCTCCCTCCAACAATGCTTGAAAAGATTAACATCTGCGCACACTCTCCCTTTTCCGACCCAGAATTTGCAAATTGTGAAAAACGGTTCCGCCAAAGGTGTTCTCATTGGCGGGACGCTCAGCGTTTTCTGCTCGTTGGTTGGCACTCCCTATCTTCCCGACCCCCAAGGAAAGATTCTCTTTCTTGAGGATATAAACGAAGAAATGAATCGCATTGACAGAATGTTGTGGCATTTAAGAACGGCCCTCCCCTTTGAACGATTGGCAGGGCTTTTGTTTGGACAGTTTACGTCTTGTCAGGATACAGGCGGGAGACCTTTTGGCTTCACCTTAGAGGACATTATTAAAGAGCATTCTGCGGGAATGACAGGCCCCGTGGCCATGAATGCCGCCTTTGGGCATGGCGAAGATCTTTTCCCGATTTCCATTGGCCTGTGCGGCGAGATGACGCTGAAAAGCGGTTCAGGCGAAGATTCTCGCATGAACCTCTTGATTTAAGCCCATAAAATGTCTTAAACCGAGCAAGCTATTATAAAGATACGGAGTCGCTATGACGTTTGTTGTTACGGATGTCTGCATCAAGTGTAAATACACGGATTGTGTTGAAGTTTGTCCAGTTGATTGCTTCTATGAAGGCGAGAATACTCTTGTCATTCACCCTGACGAGTGTATCGACTGCGGAGTCTGCGAACCGGAATGCCCTATCGAAGCCATTGTTCCAGACAGCAATCCAGACGGAAAAAAATATCTTGAGATGAATTTGAAATACGCTCAGATCTGGCCCAACATCACCCGCAAGAAAAGCCCCCTTCCCGAAGCGGACGAATTCAAAAAGAAAAAAAACAAATTCGAGGAGTGGTTCTCTCCCAAGCCTGGCAAGGGCGACTAATTCGGCCTTTTTTGCCTGTGGACAACCGCCTTAACATATTAAGGATCGGTAAAGAAAGAATTGAAATTTTCTGAATTTCTGCTATAGTCTCTTCCATGCTCTAACGGTTACTTCTTTGGATGGGTTGCAATAACGCCTTGATATTGATTGTTTTTTCGAATTTATGGTAATTTTATTACTCCGTTCGTTCCGTTGATAAGTTTGTGGATAAGCCTCTAAATCTTATTCATACTCTGGCATTAGATGTTTTTGTTCGTAAACAAGATCAGGGAAAGGGTATAAGCCTATGGCAAACAAAGAAAAAACACAAAAACCAGTCAGCAAAGCCACCAAAGCAGTTAAAACCAAAACTCAGCCTGCTAAATCTTCAAAAGTTACTACAAAAACAGTCTCTAAAACTTTGAAAACAAAAGAAGTTTCAAAAAAAGTTGCTGTCGCTGCAAAAGCCCCTGCTAAACCTGTTAAGAAAGCCGCCCCTGCTGTGGCCAAGCTTGCCGCAACCAAATCTGTGGCCAAAACCAAAGTTGTTAAGAAAGCCCCAATGAAACCTATCGCCAAGCCTGTCGCAAAAGTTATGACCAAGGCAGCCGCAAAACCCGTCGCTAAAAAACAAGTTACGAAAACGGCGGTAAAAGCTCCTGTAAAACCTGCGGCCAAGCCTGTTGCAAAAAAAGCTGCGGTCAAACCAGCGGTTAAACCTGTAAAAGCCGTTGCCCCCAAAGCTCCGGTGAAAAAGGTTGAAACCAAAATTGCCGCCGTTGCCAAGCCTGCGGCAAAACTCGTGGCTGCGAAAGGGCCTGCGAAGGTAACTCCGAAACTGGTCACACCTCCCGTTGAAAAACCCCGCTCTGCCACACTGGCTCCTGTCACGATCAAGGCTCCGGAAAATCAAAATGCTCCTGTCGCCTTGAAAAAACCTGCCGAGGGCTTGCGTCCAGTTCCAGCTCCAATTGCGGTTGACCGTCCGGTTTATCGCCCGATTCAGGTGATCCATAAGCCTCTGGCCCCTCTCACTCCGGTTCGTCAAATGGCCCCTATCGCGCCAAATGCTGAGAAAGTTGAATATAAAAAGGGTGATTATGTTGTTTATCCAGCTCACGGTGTTGGACAAATTGAAGCCGTTGAAACACAAATCATCGCGGGCATGGAAATTAAACTCTATGCCATCTGCTTCGAAAAAGACCGGATGCGTCTAAAAGTTCCTGTGTTCAAAGCGCACGCCTCTGGCCTTCGCCGTCTTTCGACCAGCAACCGGATGCAAGATGCCCTCAAGACCCTTCAAGGCCGCGCCCAGATTCGCCGCGCCATGTGGTCTCGTCGCGCTCAAGAATACGAAACCAAGATCAACTCCGGCGACCCTATTGCAATTGCCGAGGTTCTTCGTGACTTGAAACGAAGCAACGACGAAACCGAGCAGTCTTACTCTGAACGTCAGATCTACCAATCTGCGCTCGAACGCTTGGCTCGCGAAGTCGCTGCCCTCGAAAAAATCACTGAGATCGAAGCCGCAGAACGCTTGGAAAATATGATTAAGGGCCGCCGCGCTCGGGCTTCTGCCGACAAAGGCGACGACAAAGACATTGCAGTTGTAGCCTAATAAGCCGCCAATCTGGCCTGACTTATTCTTCAAAAACACCCCGAAATGTTATCGGGGTGTTTTGCCGACTCCAATTATTCATAAGCTAGGCGATAGTTTTTCTATACAAGCCTAGAAAACTATGGCATTGTCAGGAACTTAGGTTTCTGCGGTGGCAGACGTATTGATGCTTTAACTGTAACACTACGCCCATGATCATCCTGAGACTAACACTTAACTTCTAGATAGACTGAGGATAAAAATGGCTACTGGTACAGTAAAATGGTTCAACTCTCAAAAAGGTTTCGGATTTATCGTTCCTGACGACGGTGGGAAAGATGTATTCGTGCATATTTCTGCTGTTGAACGTTCCGGTATGCGGACACTGAACGAAGGTCAACGCGTTTCGTACGAACTGCAAACTGAAAAAGGTAAAACGGCTGCTGTTAATCTTCAAACAGCTGCTTAGTGACCTTAGACTTATTACAGGTTATTATAAAACCCTCTCCCCACAACGGAGGGGGTTTTTTCTTGTTCTCCAACACAGGTTTTTTTCATGGCCCGCAAAGATTTTTCCTTTCTTGATGTTCCCAAAGTTTTGATCCCCGCGAAGGCTCTTGATAAAAAGTCTCCCCCCGCCCTGCCTGTTTTTATGATCCGTGAGAAAAAATCCAAAGCGTGGCTCGGCAAACGGACTCCTCAAGAACAAGCAAATTTGGCCAGCCAAGGCTGGACCGGAAAGGCCGGAAATTTTGCTGCGCTGTATGATGCCGATGGGCATATTGCCGCTCTAGCCTTTGCTATCTCTGATAAACTCGGCCTCTATGACACATCTTCTTTGGTTGATAATATTCGCAAGACTCTCGGCGAGTCCCCCCTAATGCGGCCCTTCACCTTACAAGCCAGCGACCTCAAGGATGAGGAGATTGATAACGCTGTGTGCGGATGGGTTCTCGCCTGTTACCAATTCGATGCGTATAAAAAACCATCTCTCAAAAACCCGCAACTGATCTGGCCGAAAGATGCCAACCAATCGCGCATTGAAACAGTTCTGCAATCCATTTGTTTGATCCGTAATCTTATCAATCTTCCCGCCAACGATCTGGGACCGGATGAATTGGTTCAAGCAGCAGAGGAAATTGGGAAAGCCTTTGGCGCGGACACAGAAATCACCACAGACAAAGATTTGCTGACCTATAATTTCCCGCTTATTTACGCAGTTGGCATGGGCAGTGACCGCCCTCCTGCCCTGATTGATATGACATGGGGAAACGCCAAGCACCCTAAAATAACCCTCGTTGGCAAAGGGGTTGTTTTTGATACGGGCGGCTATAACCTCAAGCCCAGCGCAAGTATGCTCTTGATGAAAAAAGACATGGGGGGCGCAGCAATGGCCCTTGGCCTTGCGTGGCAAATTATGGCGCGAAAACTTCCTCTCCGCCTGCGGGTTATTATTGCGACCGTTGAAAACTCCGTCTCAGGACACGCCTTCCGCCCGATGGATATTCTGACTTCGCGCAAAGGATTGAGCGTCGAAATTGGCGATACCGATGCCGAAGGCCGCCTGATTTTAGCAGATTGCCTAACCCTCGCCGCCGAAGAAAAGCCCGACTTGCTGGTAGATTTTGCAACCCTGACCGGAGCCGCTCATTATGCGGTTGGCTATCATATTGCTTCGGTTTTTTCGAACACGGACTCTCTCGCCGAAGACCTCAAGAAAATTTCCATGCAAATTGATGATCCCGTCTGGCCTATGCCTCTTTGGGACAGTTATAAAAAGGATATTCTCTCCCCCAATGCAGACCTGAGTAGCACAGCGCAAGGCAACCTCGCCGGATCAATCACTGCGGCTCTTTTCCTACAAAATTTTGTGCCAAACGATGTTCCGTGGATTCATTTCGATCATTGCGCGTGGGAATATGCAGGCCGCCCGGGCCGTCCTCGCGGGGGAACCGACATGGGAATGCGCTCGGTTCTCGCTCTGCTTGAACAAAACTTTATCAAGAAAAAGAAATAGCTAACCTATTTCTGAGCGCGAATAACCCACCCATGCGCAAAATTGGCGAGGACTGTCGTACCATAGGCGTGGGGAACCCTGCCGTTTTCATCGGCGCGGTGAGCAAGACGCGTTATTGCCGCATCCATAGGAAGGCACAGGCCGCGCATCATCACCCGAATCCCGCGTAAGAGCCATGCAGGAATCCGTCCCTGAAAGCTGGCCAACCAGTTCTCGATCAGCGAAAATCCAGTTGTGACAGGCCCCCAAATAATCGGGATGATTTCAATTTTATCTTCAGCAAAGCCCGCTATGCGCAACCGGTCCATCCACCACTGCGGCGTGTGGCGATTGTAATCATGCGGAGAGCCATGCACATTGAATAAAAAAGGAACCCCTATGATCGCCTGCCCCCCTGTTTTTAACACACGGTACAAATCAGGTAGGCATCGTTCGACATGATTGACGTGTTCCAATGTATTGAGCGAAATAAGCGTGTCATAGGCCTCGCTTGGCAGAGAGATTCCCTCGTTCAAATCTTGAACATGATCCGGCTTGAGGGCTTCCTCAACATTCAAGCTCTCGTAAACTAGATTGACTCCATTTTGACGCAGCAAGGGAAGATAGGAGGCCCCCGCATATCCACCCACATCAAGAACCCTCCCCTTAAAAACCTGCCGCGCCAACACCTGATATTCAAGTGTGCGGTACAGGCTGTGGCGGCAAAAAAGGATAGAGGGAATCCGTCCAAAGAAGGGAAAATCGGGGGAAAGTAACGGCACGGCCAAAAGCTCCGGTTCTGTTCGGGTTTCCCCTTTTTCGCACTATTCCCCCAAAAGGTCAAAGCAGAATGGTTTATAGCGCATCTCAAATAAAATGAAGATGAATTGATGCGCTATAAAGGCCGCGACGGCGGCCCCGTCCCTCGTGGGACGAAGCCTGCGTGGCGTCTGAACGCAGACATAAATTGACTCAATTTATGTCGTCTAAGTTATAAATTACGCCCTGATCGTGTCCAAAAACAATGCCACCGAGTGTTTCATTCCATTTGAAAGACGCGAAACATTCTCTGCCGAACGGAAAACCACATCTGCCGATTCGCCAGCATCCGTTGCGCTACGCTGGACATCTTGGATAACTTGTGAAACCTGCTGAGAACCGGAAGAAGCTTCGGAAATGCTTCGAGAAATTTCTGCAGTTGTCGCATTCTGTTCTTCCACCGCAGCCGAAACCCCTGTCACATAGGCATCAATCTCTGAAATATTGTTAATAATCCGCTGCATAGCCCCGACCGAAGCTTCGGTTGCCGCTTGAATTTCAGAAATCCGCGCATTGATTTCTGTGGTTTTTTCTGCGGTTTCGATGGCTAGTTTCTTAACTTCATCGGCCACCACAGCAAACCCTTTTCCTGCCTCTCCAGCCCTTGCAGCCTCAATCGTAGCATTCAGAGCCAATAGATTGGTTTGCTGGGCAACTTCTTGAATGGAAATAACCACCTCTCCAATATTGGCAACCAAGCGGTTAAGATTGCCAACCGTTTCGTTCGCGCTGCGTGCGTTTTCCGCCGTATCGTTCGACTTGGCGCGAGCGTTGGCAACCTGTCCTGCAATTTCTGAGCTGCTTGCCGACATTTCTTCCATAGCCGAAGCCACAGTCGCAACATTGACGCTTGATTCTTCAGAAGCCGCCGCCACTGTTTGACTAGACAAACTGGTTTGAGATGAAATATCTTTCATACTCGCAGCAGCCCCTTGAAGATCTCTTGCTGCAACGACCAGCTCTTCAATTGCCCCCCCAACGTCTGCATTAAACTGATCGGCCAGAGCGCACATCATTTGCCGTTTTTCTTCTTCGGCTTGCTGCTCTCTTTCATGAGCGGCCCGTTCCAAATTCTTTTTCTCCGCCAAACCGATCCGGAAAACCTCAACTGAACGGGCCATATCCCCCAGCTCATCCTTGCGATCCCGTCCTTGCACATTAATTTGGTCATCTCCGGCAGCAAGAGCCACCATTGCACTTTGGGTGTTCTTGATATTTTTGAGCAAATCGACCAAGACAAAATACGTCAGCAAGGACAAAACAACCAGCAGCACCCCCACTCCAGCAAGATACAAATTCCGTTCTTTTTGAGCTTTGGTTAATAAAGAACCCGTTGCCTGCTCCACGTCTTGAGCGAGAGAATCCTCAACCTCTTTCAGCAAATTGATCCGCTTTGTGCTTTTCTCAAGCCAAACAGCCGCATCGACCGATGTAGCCCCTTCAGAAGAGGGGACCATAGCCAACGCCCTCATTTTGCTGACATCTTCAACTGCAGGGTCTTTCATCTTGGTTTGAAAGACTTCCTTTTGCTCTTCAGATGCATAGGCATTAAACACAGAAAAGTAGGTTTCCTGAATTTTAATTAAGCCAGAAAACTTATCGAGGCTTGCCGGCGTCCACCCTTCACCGAATCCAGCCACTCCCGTAGCCCGTTCCAAACCGGACTGTTCCTTGGCTTGCAGTAAATTGGAATAGGCAGAAACAAGGCGGGAAATCTCTACCTCTGTTGAGGAAAATAAGGATTGCTGAACAATTCCAAGAAATTTTGCATTAAGGCCAGTAAGATAACCAACAGCGTCCCCTGTAGGGACAGAGAGTTGATCGACTTTTCCGCGCATTTCAGAAAGATTTCCAAAATCGGTCACTGCTTTTTTCAAGACTTGCTGATACTCATCGCCGAAATGTTGGAGGTCTGTTGCTTTCACTTTTTTATCAAATTCAGTCCACACAGCATCAACTTTTTTTCGCTGCGCGGGCAGCTCGGCTGCAAATTTCTCCCCTTTGCTCCCCAAGAAACCAGAAGAAAAACCCCTTTCCTTCTGTAATTCATGAACAAGATTACTGGCCGCCACAGAGACTTGCATTAAATCGCGGAGATTTTCTTGAGATCCAGCTTTGTTTTGCAACTCCACAACTTTCATTCCGGCAAAAAATAGGAGAGCCAAAACTGGCAAAGAGACCAACAATAACAGTTTGGTTTTGATACTAACGTCAGAAAGTTTCATGGCCAGTTCCTTTGTGCCTTATAAAGGTGTGAAAAAAGGGGGGGGGAGCAAAATAGAAACACAGGAAAACGCTATACTATAAGTTGCATACCCGATTCGGGTTCAATAATCTTTGATTAGAATCAAGCCTGCCCCAGATAGATATTTTCATAGGAATGCCTTGTATATTTATTTTTTAGTCTCGGCAGAAAAAAACAAATGCCCACATAGACGAATACACAAAGAGTTAATCATTCAGTGGGATATTTGTGTCCAGATTGTGTCATCTGCCAGTATCCGCCCGTATCCAAAATCGGAACTATCTAGGAAAAACAAAGTAAATAATTGAAATACTGTCAATTGATTTAATTTTATATTTATAATCATTAGTATTATTTTAATTACACTGGTTTATTCATCGCTAATTCGGATATTTTCTGCTCTGTGTATGCTCAGGGTCATTTTGTTTTATTAAGAACCGTTCCGAAATTGGATATTTTTTCTAAAAAAAATATCATTTTCCTCTTGCAAACCCGATCTGCTTTTAGTATAACTACCTTACACACCCTCTATTACCGCCGTTTGTCCGGAGCACCCAAAAGGTCTCCGGACCTTTTTTTGTGCGGGTTTCAGAGCAAAGAGCCGCGCAATAAAGATACAGAACCCGCTCAGCAGAAGAAATTTTACGTCTTAAAAACTTCGGAGGAATTGGCGATCCCGGCAAGGCTCGAACTTGCAACCCTCTGCTTAGAAGGCAGATGCTCTATCCAATTGAGCTACGGGATCATCCTAGAATTATGCGCCAACCTCTTCAGGCGGCACATATTTGAAATTATCAACATAGTTGCGCGGGGAAATTTTCCGTTCATGGCTCGGTTGAACTGTGTAGGCCCAGCCTTTTTTCTCGGCAAACTCCACAGCCCCCTCTGCGCTGTCAAAGCTCAAACGAACCTGATTCAGCGTATCCCCCGAACTGGTCCATCCCATCAAGGATTCCGGCTTGCGGGACGAGGTCAATTCATATTCCAAAACCCAGTCCTGCGCCTTGGCCCGCCCTGATTGAAGAGCGGACTTAGAGGGCCGGAAAATACGAACATTTCTCTGAACGGACATTTTGAACAATCCCCTTGAATTTCCAGACTAACCTAGACGAATTGCCAAATGATTAAAAGGGGCTTTTCCCCCAAAAAAACTAGGAAATCCAGAGAACCGGAAAAAACGGTACTTCCGTCTTTGTAAAAGTGTTTCAGGGGACTTGCGGGGATGGGAGATTTTCGCCTTCCTCTCTTTCACGCCTTCTCGCCTCTAAAGCCGTTTCTTCGTTGCGCAGGTATTCAACCATGAGCTGGGCCGCCATAATACAAGCTTCGCGGGAAGAGTAAGGCAGGAGATCTTCTGCCGTGTACGTTTTATCGGACGGGTTTTGTTGCAAAAACAATTGAAGTACGTCTAAACTGTATATCTCTCCCAGAGCTCCCAGTGGGTAGTTCAGGCGACTGGTATCCTTTTTAGCCTCAGCCAGACTCCCAAACATCCTCATACAGTTAAACTGAACCCCCTCAAGATTCGGGGGATTATTCGCGTCATATCTCAAACCCGGGAGTATACCAAATTTGGCGCGACTAAAATTTGTCCCACTCGCATCCTCAAATTGGTTATCACAAAGGGTAAAATTATATCCACTCAAATCCACCCCCTTAATTGGAATTTCAAGCATACATACGCCTGAGTAAGGCCACACAGACACAGTTCTAAAAGCCGCATTTAAGTCAGTGCAATCTGATGCGTAGTAAAATCTGGGCCTTTTCATTAGATCATCCGCTTGCCTTTTTCTGTCCTGACAATAGGCAAGCCATTGCTCCTTTCCTGCCTGCAAGGCCTCATAAGCCTCACAATTCATACCCATAGCAACCTCCTAACTATCCAGTTCCACAGTCTTTGAGAATATGTCCCGTCCCAAAAGATTCTTAAGTCCGGAATCCGGACGCAGCGTGAATGTTAGAACTTAATGTTTGGTTATGTCAAGAAAAACTCAAGGAACCTGTCCCGCAATTTTCAGCGATACTTGCTTCCTTCGACCAAGTTTCTGGCAATCTGCGCTTCCCAGCGGTCCCCGTTGGCAAGCAGACGTTCTTTATTATAGAACAGCTCATCCCGCGTTTCGGTGGCATATTCGAAATTAGGCCCTTCGACAATCGCGTCCACAGGGCAAGCTTCTTGGCACAAACCACAGTAAATACACTTGGTCATGTCAATGTCATAGCGCGTTGTCCGGCGGCTTCCATCTTCCCGAGGTTCTGCTTCGATGGTGATGGCCATGGCTGGACAAATAGCCTCGCACAACTTACAGGCGATACAGCGTTCCTCGCCATTTGGATAGCGGCGCAAAGCGTGCTCCCCGCGAAAGCGTGGACTGATCGGCCCTTTTTCATTGGGGTAGTTGATCGTTACCTTGGGAGCAAAGAAGAAATACTTCAAGGTCAAGGCCATGCCCTTGATAATTTCAACCAAAAAGAAACTGCGGGCAATTTGACGAATGGACATGACAGCCTCTTACAAACGGGGCAAAGCGTTAAAGTAGATCAAAACTCCCGACACCACCACAACCCAGATAAGGCTGAAAGGCAGAAAAACTTTCCACCCCAGCCGCATCAATTGGTCATAGCGGTAGCGCGGAAAAGTTCCCCGTGCCCAGATAAAAAAGAACAGGACTAAGGAAACCTTGGCGATAAACCAGAATATCCCGGGCACCACATCCAAAGCTTCAATCCCGAGTGGTGCCTTCCATCCGCCTAGGAAAAGGATGGTAGTCATTCCGCTCATTAAAATCATGTTGGCATATTCACCAAGGAAAAAGAGAGCGAAAGTCATGGACGAGTATTCAACCATAAACCCGCCCGAAAGTTCCGACTCGCCCTCAGGCAAGTCAAAGGGCGTCCGGTTGGTTTCTGCCAAAATGGAAACCAGAAAAACCACCAGCATAGGAAACAGCAAAGCCACCATCCACCACGGACGATCCGCCGTCACAATTTCGGACAGATTCATAGAACCTGTACACAAAATGACCGTGACAATCACGAGGCCCATGGAAACTTCATAGGAGACCATTTGCGAAGCCGAACGCATCCCCCCCAGAAACGCATATTTGGAGTTCGAAGCCCACCCCGCCATAATCACCCCGTAAACCCCCAAAGAGGACACGGCAAACAGGTAAAGAACCCCCACGTTAATATCCGCGATCACCCATTTGGCCTGCAGGGGAATGACTGCCCACGCGACCAAGGCCAGCGACATAAGCAGAACCGGAGCCATGATAAACACTGGACGGTTGACCTGAGTGGGAAAAACCGTTTCTTTCGAAATCAGCTTGAACGCATCGGCAAAGGGTTGAAGCAAGCCCAGAGGCCCCACGGTCATCGGGCCTTGGCGCAGCTGCATCATCGCCAGAATTTTGCGCTCGGCATAGGTTAGATAGGCCACAAAAATCAACAGCCCGAGAACCAACGCGCCAATCTTGATAACCAGCCAGAGCAAATCTGCCCCATAAGTTCCAAGCAATTCGGAAAAAGTTGTCATCATAGCTACTCTGCCGCCTCAGCTTGTGGATGTGAAACAAAGGCCTGTGTGCATTTGGCCATTGTCGGAGACGAACGGGTAATGCTGTTGGTCATGTAGAAATTATCAATGGGGGAATGAAATGGATGTTTTCTGACAGATCCAGCCTGCCCAAACATTTCCCATTTTGCAGGAACAATACCATCAATCTGGCCAAAAGCAGGATAGTCGCGAACGAGTCGCGCCCGCAATTCAAACAGCGTGTTGTAAGGAAGTGGAGTCCCCAACACATCAGAAATCGCCCGCAAAATTTTCCAGTCTTCCCGCGCCTCACCGAGCGGCGTAACCGCACGTTTGGCCAATTGGACGCGACCTTCGGTATTCATGTACAGCCCGTCTTTTTCGGTATAGGCAACCCCGGGCAAAACAACATCAGCCCGCGCCGCACCCTGATCCCCATGATGGCCTTGATAAATAACAAATGTCTTTTTACCAACAGAGGCTTCGACATTAAATTCATCAACCCCCAGCAAATAAAGGAGATCAAGCTCTCCTTGCTGGCTGGCGTTGAGAATGGCATAGGCATCCAGATCTTTTTCGCCTTGAGGAACGAAGCCAATCTCTAAAGCCCCCACCCGCGAGGCCGCGAGCTGCAACACATTAAACCCGTTCCACCCGTCTTTGATAAAACCAAGACTTTCCGCAGCCTCCCGCATGACGGCATGAAGAGCCATACCATCTGTTCGCTGGAAGACCCCCTGCCCCACAATCATCATGGGACGCGCCGCATTGCGAATCGTTGCCGCGAAAGGATGATCTCCATCAGCCAGAGCTTTCAGAGCCTCCGGCCCCGAGCCAATCATGGTAACCGGATAGTTGAGTATGAACTCTGCATCCCCAATCAAGCCGATTTTGATTTTTTTGGCCAGCCAGTTTTTGCGAATCCGCGCATTGAGAACAGCTGCCTCCCAGCGCGGGTTGGTTCCCACCAACAAAATCACATCGGCCTGATCGATACCGGAAATTGTTGAATTGAACACATATCCCGCCCGCGCACTGGGATCAAACACCGAACCATCCGTCCGGCAATCAAGATTCCCGACACCGAGACTCCGCATCAAATCTTTCAGAGCCATCATGGATTCGGTATCGCACAAATCCCCAACCATCGCGGCCATGCGGGAAGAGGAGGTGGTTTTCAGTTTTTCAGCCACAACCGCAAGAGCCGCAGGCCATGTCGCAGGTTCGAGTTTTCCTGTCACCGTATTACGCACATACGGACGGTCAAGACGCTGGTGCAAGAGTCCATCCAGCGCAAACCGTGTGCGGTCACTAATCCATTCTTCGTTCACATCTTCATGCAAACGCGGCACGATCCGCAAAACTTCATTCCCGCGTGCATCCACGCGAATATTGGACCCCAGCGCGTCATGAACATCAATGGTTTCAGTTTTGCGCAATTCCCACGGACGCGCCGTAAAAGCATAAGGTTTAGAGGTCAAGGCCCCGACAGGGCACACATCAATCAAATTGCCCGAGAGTTCAGATTCAATGGCCTTCTCAACAAAGGTTGTCACCTCTGCATCTTCCCCGCGATTGAGCATCCCCAGAACCGGCGTTCCTGCAATTTCCTCGGCAAAGCGAACACAACGGGTGCACTGAATACAGCGGGTCATAACCGTTTTAACCAATGGACCAAAGTCTTTATCTTTGACCGCCCGTTTATCTTCGCTGTAACGAGACCGATCAAAGCCATAGGCAAAGGCTTGATCTTGTAAATCACATTCTCCGCCCTGATCGCAAATCGGACAATCAAGCGGGTGATTGATGAGGAGCATTTCCATGACTCCCCGCCTCGACTTTTCGACCAATGCCCCTTGGGTAAACACTTCCATGTTTTCGCCGCAAGCCATCGCACAAGAGGCCACAGGCTTCGGAGCCCCTTTAACCTCAACGAGGCACATCCGGCAATTGGCCGGCACGCTCAAGCGGTCATGGTAACAGAAGCGGGGAATTTCATACCCCAACAATTCTGCAGCTTGCAAAATGGATGTTCCCGGGGAAACTTCGATTTCAGTGTTGTTAATTTTAAGTTTGGGCATGAGGACTCAACCACGATCGGTAAAAAAATGACCCTCTTGTCCTATCACACTGGTATCAAAGAGAAAACGCTGAATTATTCAGTAAACCCACATTTTTTTAGTATAGCGGGATCTTCTTGCACATCTGCAATCTCAAGGTAGAGATTGGTTGAAAGATAGGCCTTGGCTTCTGGGCTAAAATGATCCGGCGTGGGTTTTTTGCCGTAAAAATACATAACAAAATCAACAAGATTGGGGCCAGAGCTTGCCTTAATCATTTCCTCAGCCATACATTTGCACGCTTTTTGAGCCAAATCAAAGAATTGCGCTTTTTTAGCTGCTGCCATTTTACGAAGCGGAAATTGATATTGGTGTTCTCGAACACAAATTGACGTATATAAGTGGGCCGCATAGGCATCGCTGATTTTTGCTGCCTCAGAAGCCTCTCCTCCCTGCCCTTGTGAAGAAGATCTCGTACCAACTGGCGCAACGTGTTTGGTTGTGTTGCTTTGCGGAGTAACGGGCTTGACCTTTCCTTGGTCTTCGGCAAAAGCCACCCCCGCAGGTCCAGCAACAAGCGTCCCAGCAACAGCAGCCACTAATATAACCTTACGAAGGATGAACACGCTCTCTCCTCTACTCAGCCGCTTGGCGTTCTCCACACGAGGCCCCTGCCCGATGAGCCAACAACCGCGCCTCCACCAGAGGGCGAAAATGCCGAAACAGGCCTTGAATAGGCCAAGCCGAAGCATCCCCGTGTGCGCAAATTGTATGACCTTCGACCTCTTTGGTAACCTCCAGCAGCATATCAATTTCTTCAATTGTAGCAGTTCCGCGATCCATGCGCTGCATAATTCGGTACATCCAAGCCGTTCCTTCGCGACAAGGCGTACACTGACCACAGCTTTCATGCATATAAAAATGCGACAAGCGGGTAATCGCGGAGACAATATCGGTCGATTTGTCCATGACAATCACGCCAGCGGTCCCCAAACCGCTCTGAACGGAGCGCAAAGAGTCAAAATCCATCAAAACAGTGTCGCAGATTTCCTTGGGCAACAAAGGAGTCGAAGATCCCCCGGGAATAATCGCTAGCAAGTTATCCCATCCGCCCCGCACACCGCCGGCATGAGTCTCGATCAACTCCTTGAGGGGAATGCCCATAGCTTCTTCAACATTACACGGATTGTTCACATGGCCAGAAATGCAAAACAGCTTGGTTCCCGTGTTTTTCTCGTCTTTGCCAATCCCAGCAAACCACTCACCGCCCCGCCGCAAAATCGTTGAGGCCACAGCAATTGTTTCAACATTATTGACGGTCGTCGGACACGCATAAAGTCCAGCTCCGGCAGGAAAAGGTGGCTTATTGCGCGGCTGACCTTTCTTGCCTTCAATACTTTCTATGAGAGCGGTTTCTTCGCCGCAGATATAGGCTCCGGCCCCTCGGTGCAAGACAACATCAAAATCCCATCCGCTTCCGGCAGCATTTTTGCCCAGAAAACCAGCGGCATAGGCTTCACGAATCGCCTGATTGATTGTGGACCCTTCATTGTAAAATTCGCCGCGCATATAGATATAGGCGCGGTTGGCCCCCATCGCAAACCCAGCAATCAACGCCCCTTCCAAAAGTTTGTGGGGTTCATTGCGAAGAATATCGCGGTCTTTACATGTCCCGGGTTCTGATTCGTCCGCATTGATGAGGAGATAACTAGGGCGTCCATCAGGGGATGTTTTGGGCATGAAAGACCATTTGGTCCCTGTTGGAAATCCCGCCCCGCCTCGCCCCCGCAAGCCGGATTTTTTCATTTCATCAATGATCCAGTCGCGTCCTTTTGCGAGAATATCCTTGGTATTGTCCCAATCGCCACGGCGACGCGCCGCTTCCAGAGAGTGCGACTCCCATCCATAAATATTGGTAAATATACGGTCTTTATCCTGAAGCATTGGGAGTCTCCGAAAAGGCAGGAAGATTTAACGCATTGACAGATATAGCCAAAAGAACCGCCCGCTGCAATCGGATTACACATCCCAAAACGGTTAGCCCCCAAAAGAGCCCACCCTCTCTTGTTTTCTATAACATTAAAAAAATTTAGAGGCTTTCGTGCCCGTGTTTTCCCGCCCGCAGATCTTCATGAACATGGGGATGATGAACAACAAATTGAGGCATCAGAGACCCAACCAGCATTCCAACCAAACTGGCCAATAATCCTGCAAACTGAGGCGGAAGCAAGGCATCCTCACTTTGAAAAAGTAATAGGCCTATCCAAACACTCAGCCCCATGAAAATCGCAGCCAACGCCCCTTGGTTCGTTGCTTTTTTCCAATAAACTCCGAAGACCAAAGGAACAAAGGCTGAAACCAAAGTGATTTGATAGGCGTTTTCAACCATCTTGAAAATGCTTGCGTCTGAGTTGATCGCGTACAAAGTGACCAAAAAGGTGAAAATGACGGTCACATACCGCATAGCGAGCAGTAATTTTTTATCAGACATTTGCGGGTGAAGCGGACGCAAAATGTTCTCGGTAAAGGTGACAGACGGAGCCAACAACGTCGCCGAGGCACAGCTTTTAATGGCAGAAAGCAACGCCCCAAAGAACATGATCTGGGCAAACAAAGGCGCGTGTTTCAAAACCAGTGTCGGCAAAATCATCTGAGGATCTTCGTCAATCAAGCCCGCGACCATGTCCGGATCAATGATCGTTGCCGAGTAAGCCAGAAACAGAGGAACAAAAGCGAAGATGAAATAAAGACTCCCCCCCAAAACCGATCCCCATTTGGCAATCGTTTCAGTTTTGGCCGATTGCACCCGTTGAAACACATCCTGTTGGGGAATAGATCCCAACATCATCGTCATCCACGCCGCCGCAAAAGCAAGAATTTCTTTGAGATTTGCCGCAGGCCAAAATTCAAATTTATTTTCAGCAACCGCTTTGTCAAAGACCACCCCGACTCCGCCGACCTGAGAAGAAATTTCACCACCGATATAAAGCATCCCGATCACGATAATAACCATTTGCAACAAATCGGTAATCGCAACCGCCCACATTCCACCAAAAAATGTGTAAATCAAAATGGTCATAGACCCGATCCACATCCCAAGAACCGGAGAAATAGCCCCTTCCGAAACGACATTAAAGACAAGCCCAAGAGCCGTAATCTGTGCCCCAACCCACCCCAGATACGAAATAACAATCGCCAAGGTGGTCATAACTTCAACTGTTCGCCCATATCTCTTTTTATAAAAGTCCCCGATGGTCAAAAGCTTCATTCGGTACAAAGGAACCGCAAAGAACAACCCAACCAGTATCAAGCAAAGCGAAGCCCCAAACGGGTCCGACACGATGCCGCCCAACCCCTCTTGAAGAAAGGTTGAGGGAATTCCCAAAACGGTTTCCGATCCAAACCATGTTGCAAATACCGTGGCTGTCACCATGTAAAACGGCAAATGGCGTCCTGCAATCGCGAAGTCCCGCGTGCTATGAACAAGGCGGGCCGCATACAAGCCTATGCCCACCGATATAAGCCAATAAAGAACCACAAACCACAGAAGCATTTCCGAATCCGCCTGTTCACTGTTACCTAGTAAATGTTATGCGAAACAATAGGGATGACAAGTCAAAATTTATTTTCCCTTTTGGAAACGCTCTTCCCTTTCCTTTACTTTTAGCAGGAATGGAATTAGAATCAGGTGGTTTTTAGCTGTCGCCTTTGCGAGTTCTGAGTTTTTTAGTTTTTTGAATCACCCCCCGCCTTTAACTCACTGGTGTACACATGACGTTACGACATCCTGTCCCGACTGGCCGCGAAGTGTTCTTTGATGAATCCGAACTGATTGTCAGCAAAACGGACCTCAAAGGAGTCATTACCTACGCGAATAACGTTTTTCTTAAAGTCTCTGGCTATGGGGAAGAAGAGCTTTTGGGACAACCCCACAGCATCCTGCGCCATCCAGATATGCCGCGCTGCGCTTTCAAGCTTTTGTGGCAAGAAATTGAAGCGGGAAGAGAAATCTTTGCTTATGTTGTCAACCTTGCCAAAAACGGAGATCATTACTGGGTCTTCGCACACGTCACCCCCACTATTAAAGACAACGGAACTGTTATCGGTTACCACTCAAGCCGCCGCGTACCCAACCGCAAAGCCTTAGAAAAAGTCATCCCCCTGTATAAACAACTTCTCGAAATTGAGAGGGGATTCAACAATCAGAAAGAAGGAATGAACGCTTCTTTTTCCGCACTCGTTAAAATCCTTGAAGAGGCCAAAATTTCTTATGAAGAATTCATTTTCTCTCTTTAAGCTCAGAACGTGGTCTGCTCTCTATCGCGCCCGTATTTTGTCCTATGTCGCTGGACTTCTGGTTCTTGAGCAATTCTTTTGCATTGAATTTGGCTACTCCCAAATCTACCCTCACATCTTTGAGGCCAGCCTTGTTTTTAATCTGGTGGTTATTCTCGCTGTCCTCTGGCAGCTCGACAGAGCTGATAAAGATTTGCGCACCATCCGGCGAACAGTGCGAAAAGCTTCTTCGGATGGTGACATTAACCTCCGCATTCCTCGTCTTCACGAAACAGGGGGGCATATTGTTGATACAAGAGACGCCATCAATTACTTTCTAGATGTCACAGAAGCTTTTACGCGAGAGGCTGACTCGTCTATGAAACATTTGAGCGAGGGGAAATCAAGCCGCCATATTATTGAAACGGGTATGATTGGTGATTTTGGCCGCTTTTCACGCCGAATAAATCTGGCCATGTCCAGCAGATCAGGAGAATCAAAACAATTCCTTGATTTGACAGGCACGTTTGAAATGGAAGTAGACGCTCTTCTTAGTCACCTCACGTCTGCCTCAGAAAAACTTGATGAAACCGCCAATCTCATGCTTGGAAACGCACAGATTACTGGGAGCATGACCGCCGACGTTTCACGATCTGCCGAACAAACATCCGCACAAATGCGTGAAGCCTCTGACTCGTCAAAGGAACTGGCCGATTCCATTTCCAATATTGAACGCCTATCTGAGGTTTCAACTTCTTTGGTAAGAACTGCCGTCAATAGGGTTGAATCGGCTCATGCTCAGGTTCAAGGCCTAACCCGAATGGGCCAAAAAATTGGTGAGATTGTGGGAGTCATTGACGAAATTGCCAAACAAACAAATATGCTGGCTCTCAACGCCACCATTGAGGCCGCTAGAGCTGGAGATGCGGGCAAAGGTTTTTCGGTTGTGGCAAATGAGGTCAAAAGTCTGGCCCATCAAACATCGGAAGCCACTCACGAGATCAGCGGTCAAATTTCAGCTATCCAAGCCGCAACACGCGAATCTGCCGCCGCGTTCTCCGATATTGTTTCAAGCATTCAAGAGGTCCAAACCAAATCCGAAGACGTCATGTCCGCCGTGGCTGGACAGCGCAACACAACGTCTTTGATTGCTTCAATTATTCGCAGAGCGTCTGATGAGATTGACTCGGTCGTTTGCGCATCCAGCATCATGGATGATATGGCCGTTAAAACTGGCGAAGGCGCGAGCGAAGTTATTCAAGCATCGGCCGAACTTGCTACGAAATCCAAAGAACTTGATGAAGTTATTAAGCTCTTTCTCAGCCAAACGCGGAAACAACTAAAATAGTTGCATATTAAGACAGCGGCCTACCCTGCCTTTTTGATCCCAAGTTTCTCGGCTTGTTCGGTTAAGGTTGTCGGACCAGATAAAGCCATCGAGGCTCTCCGCCCTTTTTGTGAACCGACAGAAACGGGTTGTCCTTGAGCCAAGTCAGAGAGAAGCTTTTTCACACTCTCTGCGGTCAAATCTTCGTAGTAGTCGTCATTGATCTGCACCATCGGAGCATTAACACACGCCCCCAAACATTCAACCTCGGCCAAGGTAAAGAGTCCATCCCCCGTCGTTTGGCCTGTGTGAATCCCCAGATGCTCCTCGCAGGCACTAACAACATTGCCAGATCCACACAGCATACATGGGGTTGTTGTGCACATCTGAACCAGATACTTCCCGACAGGGGCAAGATTATACATCGAGTAGAACGAGGCCACTTCGTAAACTTTGACCGGAGGAACATCAACAATTCGGGCAATTTCATCCATCGCCGCTTGGGGAATCCATCCCCCATAGGGAGGAGAAGCCATTGCCCCATCTTCAGCAACTTGACGCTGCGCAAGGTCTAACAAAGGCATCGTGGCCGAACGCTGTTTTCCGGCTGGATACCGAGAGAGAATCTCCGCTACCTTTGCCTTGTCACGAAAGGAAAAGCTGGTGGGCTGATAAGGGGCATTCGGGTTAGCGGTTTTTTTCATGACAAAACGATCCTCTGGAACCTCTTTTTTATCCGGTTCAAAAGACAAGATCAAGGGAAACAAAAGCCAAACCAGCCCTTAAAATTAATGAGCAACGAAAGAACGGCGCGCTGATGCATGGCCGTGAAAGCCCAAAAGAGACTGATGTGTATGTACTTCTCCCGTTTGGGTAAACTGAAGAAGAATCCATTCAGGTACTCTTACGTCGGCAGTCCGAACAAGCCTTTCAAGTTTTTTAGGCGAGAAAGCGTGAACGCACAAATGCTCGTGAGGGGCCGCATTGTGAATTTTTCCACCATGACACGAGAAGTCAAATATAGCAGAAATCCTGCCATGATTCTGAGGATGCTCTCCTGTTCCCAGAAAAACCCCATCTTTCTTGTGAACGCGAGCCCCTGTTTCCTCACGGACCTCCCGCGCAGCAACACACACGGCAGATTCGTGAGGATGATCCGCTTTGCCACCCGGAAGCTCCCACCAAACCACTCGTGACTTTTTTCCAGACGCATCCGTATCCCAAGCTTCGCGCTGCACCAAAATCAGCTTCTTTTTATGAATAACAACAGCGCAGGCTTTTTGAACCTCTTGCCCCTCCACATACATGGAAAAAGGAACCCTTTTGCCGCTTATTCTGTGAGCGGCAGCCCCAAACTGGTCAGAAACAGGAGAAGAAGGAATTGCTAAAGAACTCATAGACGCAACAATACTCAAAGAGTTATAATTATGTCAACAAATTATCGGTCAATTTCACCAAAAACAATATCCAAAGATCCAATATTGGCCACCACATCCGCCAGCATATGCCCTCGCGACATAAAATCAAGCCCCTGTAAATGGGCAAAGCCCGGGGCATGAATGCGGCAGCGGTAGGGCCTATTGGTTCCGTCCGAAACCAGATAAACGCCGAACTCTCCCTTAGGGGCTTCAACAGCCGTATACGTCTCACCCGCAGGAACGTGATAACCTTCGGTAAACAGTTTGAAGTGGTGGATCAGAGCCTCCATCGAATTTTTCATCTCAGCTCTTGGCGGCGGAGTTACTTTGTAATCATCGCTCTTGATAGGCCCTTGCGGCATATCGCGCAGACATTGCTGCATGATTTTTAAGGACTGGCGCATTTCTTCCATCCGCACCAGATAACGGGCATAACAATCCCCCGTACTCCCCACCGGAATATCAAAATCCATCTGGGCATACACATCATAGGGCTGGGACTTACGCAGATCCCACGCAAGGCCCGAGGCCCGCAGAACGGGACCGGTAAACCCCCAATCCAAAGCCTCTTGCGTTGTAACCACGCCAATATCAACCGTTCTCTGTTTGAAGATTCTGTTTTCAGTCAAAAGCCCGTCTAGGTCTGCCAGAACTTTCGGAAAGGATTTTGTCCACGCCATCATGTCTTCTTCAAGTCCTGTGGGCAAATCCATACTCACCCCGCCCGGACGGATATAGTTGGAGTGGAGGCGAGCCCCGCACACACGATCGTAAAATTCCATCCCTTTTTCGCGTTCTTCAAACGCCCACAGCGCAGGGGTAATCGCCCCAACGTCCAGCGCAAAGGTAGTGATGTTCAAAATGTGATTGAGAATACGGGTCAACTCGCAAAACAAAACACGAATATATTGCGCCCGCAAGGGAGGCGTGATCCCGAGAAGTTTTTCAGTAGCAAGGGCAAAGGCGTGTTCCTGATTCATCGGCGAGACGTAATCGAGCCGATCAAAATAGGGCAAAGCCTGCATATAGGTTTTATATTCGATGAGCTTTTCCGTCCCGCGATGAAGCAAGCCAATATGCGGATCGGCGCGTTCGATAACCTCGCCATCCATCTCCAGCACCAGACGCAAAACCCCGTGCGCGGCCGGGTGCTGTGGCCCGAAATTCATGGTATAGGGCTTGATCCGCGTTTCCCGAACAGTTTCGGATAAGTTATTTGTCATGTTTTTCATCTTTCTTTATCTCGACTCCTTCACTCCCCCTCACCTCAATCCTCTCCCGCAAGGGGAGAGGACTTTCCCTTTTCCCTCCCTCTCCCTTTACGGGAGAGGGGCGGGTGAGGGTTCTTTTTAATTCCATCTGCAAGTCCATCATAACCCCCTCAATATTTGTCATGACTTCGTTATTCCAATATCTTTTGACACTCTAGCCTTCGGCTGTAAAACTTTCATCCCTTACAGCATCTTCACGGCTTTCGTTATGTTGACCACCGTCTATTTCAACAATCAATTTTTCTTCAAAACAAACAAAGTCAACAATGTGATCACCTAACGGAACCTGCCTCCTGAATTTTAATCCTTCAAACCGTCTATCCCTAACCTGCATCCAGAATTTATTTTCAGCCTCGGTTTGAAATGTTCTTAAACCCTTGGCAAATTCAGATGACTTCAACTTTTGTCCCCTCACCTAAATCCTCTCCCTCAAGGGGAGAGGACTGACTATTTTTTCCAGCCTGTTTTTGGCTTCGTCCCCTTTTCGTCCCCGGGGAGTTGAACCGAAGTCATACCTTCCCACGGACTTAAGTAATCGAACGAACGGTAATCCTGCATCAGAGAAACCGGACCATACATCACCCGTTTTTGTTCATGGTCATAGCGCACCTCAACATGGCCACTGAGGGGAAAATCCTTGCGCAAGGGATGACCATCAAAACCATAATCGGTCAAAATCCGGCGGTGATCTTCGAGCCCCTCAAACATGATTCCGTACATATCCCACGCCTCACGCTCAAACCATCCGGCAGATTTGAAAACCCCCGTCACGCTAGGGACTGGTGTTTCCTCATCCGTGGTAATTTTTAAACGAATCCGGTTGGTATGCGCCAAGGACAGCAATTGATAGACAACTTCAAACCGCTCTGGCCGAGAAGGATAATCCACCCCGCAAATATCAATGAGCTGGGCAAAGCGGCAAAAAGGGTCATCACGCAGCAAGGTCAAAACGGGAACAATTTCCCCGCGCTTTGCCCATAGCACCAACTCTCCTTTGGTTATCTCAAAGCTCTCTACCCAATCGCGAAGTTTCTCCATCAAATTTTGGGCAAAAGCGACATGATCTTCCTGAGTTACAAATGTCATGATGTTGTCCGTCCCTATCTCACAATCCGCGTATCTTCGCGGCGAATTTTCTTTTGCAGCTGAAGCAACCCGTAAACCAAGGCTTCTGCCGTTGGCGGACACCCGGGAACGTAAATGTCAACCGGAACGATCCGGTCACACCCACGCACAACGGAATAGCTGTAGTGATAATACCCCCCACCATTGGCGCAAGACCCCATGGAGATAACCCAGCGCGGTTCCGGCATCTGGTCATAGACACGGCGCAGAGCTGGAGCCATTTTGTTGGTCAGAGTCCCCGCCACAATCATCACATCCGATTGACGCGGAGAGGGACGTGGAATAATTCCGAACCGATCAAGATCGTAACGCGGCATATAGGCATGAATCATTTCAACCGCACAGCAAGCCAGACCAAACGTCATCGGCCACATAGACCCCTGCCGCGCCCAGTCAAACAATTTATCGGCTTGGGTTAGCACAAAGCCCTTATCTGAAACTTCTTGGGCAAGGTGAGAAACGGCCTCATCCTGCTTGCCTGCAGGAAGAAGAGGATAATTGGTTTCAAGAGACTGCGCGGGGGCCTCAAAAATAGAACGATGGCTCATGTTGATCTGTTACTCCCAATCGAGAGCCCCTTTCTTCCATTCGTAAACCAGCCCTAGCCCGAGAACGCCGAGAAAGACGACCATGGACCAGAAACCAAACACGCCAATCGTCCCCAGAGACACTGCCCACGGGAACAGAAAGGCAATTTCTAAATCAAAAATGATGAACAAAATGGCGACGAGATAATAACGCACATCAAATTTTCGCCGCGCATCGTCAAAGGCATCAAAGCCGCATTCATAAGCCGACAGCTTCTCGCTATCGGGTCGGCTTTTTCCCGCCAGAACCCCAAACAAAACCATTGCGCTGGCCAGACCAACGGCAATCCCCAGAAAAATCAGAATCGGAAAATATTGTGCAAGAAAATCGGAAGAAGCCATGAGAACAGAATCCTTGTTAAGGTCCACGGCTTAAAACATCACATAATCGGCTTAACATCAAGGTGTTACCGTTAAACTCCCCCATATATTCGTTCCAGATTCCGGAAAGGTTTTCTGTTACCGAGAAAGCCCGTCAAGGTAAGGTATGCAAACAGAAACAGGCAGGGTGTCGCCGTTGGCAAGGTAAACCCATTCATCTTTTATGCTCTGCCCATCATCTGAATACCATTGGTTGATACCAAAAGGCTGGCCATTTTTGTATGACAAGACTTGGTCTCGCGTGCCATCTTCACGAAAAAGGGTGAAAACCCCATGTTTATTGCCATGTTTCCAAGGAATGTCCGAGTAAACCTGACCATTGGCAAAGGTATAATGCCCTATGCCATGCCGTTCTCCCCTCACAGTAGGTTCCACAGAGCGGGGAGCGTTGCTCAGAAACCAGTAATCCCGAATAAAGCCATCAGGCTCTATTGTCTCTATTTCTCGATTCATGTCAAAGTTCTTTTTCCATAGACACGCATCTTCGACGGCTAAAATATCTTCAGGAGATTCGCCGTCATCTACTTCCATTGGTTTTTTTATACCCCCATCTTGAGCAGCCACCCCCTCAAGAACATAATTACGTTCGTACCACGGCATCCCGATAGCCCCACGATGGACCAATAGGACAATTCGCGTATGCCACGGGACGACCCGCTCAAAATCGTTATGGGCTACCTCTATTTTTTCGGTAGTCTGGAAGTAGAAAGGTAAATTCATAAAATCTGGTCTAGGAATCCGAACGTAGTAGGAATCCGCCCCCTTTTTCTCTTCATGCGCCGTATCCACAACCGTGAAAGTCTTGCTTTCCGGCAGAGAATTATCAAGCAACTGATTCAAAGCAAAAAGAGACCCTATCAATATAAAAGCAATAAAAGACAGGGAGCAAACTTGAAAAAAAGAAGAGGCATACGGCGAAAGTTCTACCCCCCTCCTCACTTCTTTTCTTCTTAAAAGGAGAGAAAAAGCTGACTTGGGAGACGAGACATCCACTACTCCGTAAAGGCGATAGATAACCAGAATCACAGGAGATGTGAAAAACAGAATAACAAGAGCCGACTCTCCCCAATAAAAAGGGGAGAAAAAATCGTAGACAAGCCTCACAGCCAAGCCCAAGGTAATGTAAAAAGAAAACCTGAAAATCGCCGCCGCACTTGGCTCCGGCTCAGCAACTTGCTCCTCTAGTTGATCGTCAGACCAATTATTTTTCATCACAGAATGGTAAGGGGAGTTGTTAAAAAAAGATTTAACTTTGGGGCTGTCCTAGATAATCAGTTAAGGAATTGACTAACCCATTGTTTAAGTTGTTTTAATTGCTGTT
Source organism: Alphaproteobacteria bacterium (assembly GCA_016794285.1). Classification (GTDB taxonomy): domain Bacteria; phylum Pseudomonadota; class Alphaproteobacteria; order Micavibrionales; family Micavibrionaceae; genus UBA1573. The sequence continues at coordinate 32,364 of JAEUKO010000008.1, forward strand.
TTGGCGAGGGGGTATTAAAGCGCCATTCACACTCCTTCAAAAATAGCCCAAAATTGTCTTTCGGAACACCATTAAATTTACGCAGATGCCGCTTGGCTTGGTTCCAAAAATTCTCGATGCCGTTGATATGATTTTGTCTATCCGCAAACAGCTTTGAATGATTGATGCGATAGTGCTTAAAATCGGAAACGTCAAGAACGCTATATCCCTTCCAACAATCGGAATACACAATGCTGTCAGGGATAACTTTATTCTCGATAATCGGAATAAGCGTTGAGCTGGAGGCATCAGGAATAATCTTGGTGTAAACTTTCTCTCCGCGTTTCAAAAGGCCGAACACAGGCACTTTACCCCCAGCACCTCTCCCTCGATTACCCTTACGGTGTCCGCCGAAATAACTTTCATCGACTTCTATCTCACCCGCAAAGACTTCGTTCGCTTCTCGTTCAGTTTGGGCTGCGATCAGCTCACGAAGTCTTTTGAAATAATACGCTGCCGTATTGCGATGAACTCCAACTAACTCGGCAGCGCATCGAGCCGTCGATCCCGACACAAAATGTTCGATTAATTTGTCTTGTTTCGACTTCGGTATGCGACTCTTTCTCATAGCTGCCCTTTATAACACTTTTTACGCGTTATCTAGGACAGCCCCTTAACTTTTTGTTCAGAATCTTAAAAATAGCGGGTCCAAGACCCGTATACTCAAAATTTTGGGAAAACCACTCTGGCGCGAACGACGGGACTTGAACCCGCGACCTCCTGCGTGACAGGCAGGCATTCTAACCGACTGAACTACGTCCGCGTTTGAGTGGCCCTCTTCTTAATAAATCCTGAACACAAACGCAAGCGGTTTTTTACCTTATTTCTCAAAGAAACTTGCCACTTTAAGGTTATTGACCTAATATTCTGTACAACGTCAACAAGTTGATCCCCATGAGGGAGGTATTTTGTCTTCTCCTGCCATTTGCGTTAACAACCTTGATTACTATTACCCGGGCAAGCACGCTTTAATAGGCGTCAACTTTACCGTTGATCCACAAAGCATTACCGCCTTGGTGGGGCCTAACGGTGCGGGAAAAACGACGTTAATGAGAGTTCTGGCTGGTCTGGATACCCCCTTTCAGGGGTCTGTCCAAGTGAGTGGAATAGATGTGATTGAAAATCCCCGTCTGGCCCATACAAAACTTGGCTATCTTTCGGACTCTTTCGGGCTTTACAACGAATTATCGGTTAAGCAGGTTCTGGAATACATTGCCAAATGCCACAACTTGGATACCCCACAAGCAACCAAATCTACTGAGTGGGTGACTTCGACTCTCTCCCTTACAGATGTTTTGGATCAGTTATGCGGAACCCTCTCGCGGGGATGGAGACAGCGGGTGGGGATTGCCATGTCCATTATTCATCGCCCACAGATTCTCCTTTTGGATGAACCGGCTTCGGGGCTTGATCCAGAATCGCGGGCTGATCTTTCGCGAATTCTAAAAACACTGAGAGAAGACGGCATGACGATTATGGTCTCCTCTCATATTTTGGCCGAACTTGAAGAGTACTGCAGTGCCATGCTGGTTATGCGCGAAGGCAGGATTCGGGAACATGTCACTCTGGCCGCGCACCAGCAAAAAAGTGCCATCAAACTGATTATCCGCTTATCAACGGCTCTTACAACCTTACAAGATTTGCCAGAAATAACAAAAGGTCTTGAGCCAAATCTGTCAGATAGCGGAAAAACTCTTGAACTAACGACAACAGACGATCAAACAGAACATTCCAAAATACTGTCCTGCCTTCTTTCTGCCGGAATTCCCGTTTGCGAGTTTGTTGTCGAGCGTAAAAAACTTCAGTCTCTTTACCTTGATATTGCTCACGATGACCTGAAAGCAAAAAACAATGATCGCGCCGTTTCTCTTCCAAAATCCTGAGTTTATCAAGAATACGCGTCTTGAGTTCAGTGCCACACGCCTTGCCGTGGCCATGGGCCTTCTTGCCCTTATCAGCTGGACCAGTTGGAACGGGACAGAAAACACCCAGCAGGCAAGTTCCCTGTTCTCTGCCCTCAGCACCATGGGATTCTTATTTTCTATTATTTGGGGATCCTATCTGGTTGCGAATAGCCTTATTGAAGAAGAAAAACAAAAGACATGGGACTTCGTCCGGCTCTCCTCCCTGTCTCCGGCAAAAATCCTGATTGGAAAAATATTCGGCAGCCCTTGTCTGGCTTGGGTTGTCACTTTGACTGGAATTTTCCCTCTCATGATATTTTCTCTCGCCATCCTTTTCACAAAGCAAGTAAACCTTCCTCGCCCTGAAATGGGCCTGATTTTGGTTTTCATCCTCTGCTTGGCCATATGGATTCTTCTGTCTTATGCTTTTTCCTTTCTCCTTTCCATTCGAGCCATCTCTTTGGGGCGGGGAAATCAAAAGAGTGTGGCGGGAATTACCATCCTTATTTTTATGTTGGGCTCCGTTATCGGAAACACCCTTACTTCTTCCATCCCCGCCTTCAGCCGATCTTTTTGTTTTCCTGACAACAATTGCTTTCCGCGCACCACTTGGTTTGGAATGGAAATGCTTGCTCTCGACAATGCTTTGATGGACCTGACTTTTGCCTGCTTCTGGATTGTTGTAGGGGCTTACCGTAGCTTGCGGCAAGCTCTTCAGTTTGAAGATAGCCCGATAGCCTGGATAGGCTTTTTGGTTACAACTACAATCTTTCTGTTTGGCTATATGCCAAGCACCGACTGGACAAGTCTCTACTTTATTCCCCCCCTTATTTTTTGCGGCACGGTTACATTGTTAACTTGTGTGTCTGAAGCTTCGGATGTTGTAAAATACAAACGCTTCGCCCACAATTTGACTCAGAAAAATTACACCATGGCTTTTCGTTATACGCCCTTGTGGATAGTCTCATTTGCAATCGTCATCACCCTAGCCATTTTAACTTCTCTTTATGGAGGAAGCACAATATATATATTAGCTTTGCTTTTTCTGCTCCGTGATCTGATGGCAATCCATGTTATTTTTTGGACACATAAAATCAAAAGACCCGATCTCGGCATCCTTGTTTATTTCGCCCTTATTTACGTTCTTGTTCCCGCTCTTGCTCACTCCCTCAACGCCGGATCTGCAGGTTTCTTCTTTCCCCTTGTGAAACCGAACATAGTAAGCATCCTCCTCTTAGCTGTCGAAACAGGCATCCTCGCGCTTTTCTTGGCCCGAAGATGGGATCTTGTCTTTAGCAAAGATTTTTATTCGCTTAAATCGGTTGAGAATAAGGCAAACTGAGAGATTCAGCCACGCCCTCGTGCGTAACTTTTCCCTTGCAGATGTTCAATCCTGCCTGAAATCCCTTGTCAGACGCTAGGGCCTTTTCCCATCCCCTATCGGCCAGTTTGAGCGCATAAGGCAGAACCGATTGATTAAGAGCCATCGCCGAAGTCAAGGGAACCGCCCCGGGCATATTGGCCACGCAGTAATGAATCACCCCATCCACCACAAAAACCGGATCGGCATGGGTGGTTGCATGAGACGTTTCAAAGCAACCGCCTTGGTCAATCGCAATATCAACCATCACCGATCCCGCCTTCATCGTTTTCAGCATTTCCTTGCGAACCAGTTTAGGAGCAGACGCCCCGGGAACCAGAACTGCGCCAATCACAATATCAGCAGTCTTCAATAATTGTTCAATTGTATCGGTTTGAGAGTAAATAACCTCGGCCCGCCCTTCGAAATGGTCATCAAGAAAACGGAGTCTTTCAGGTGAGCGATCCAAAATACTCACTCTGGCTTCCATCCCTACTGCCATACGCGCTGCGTTAAACCCCGCGACACCGCCGCCCAGAACGACAACATTGGCCGAAGGAACCCCGGGAACCCCGCCGATTAAACGGCCAAGCCCCCCCAAATGTTTCTGCAGAAAATGCGCCCCGACTTGTACAGAGAGACGCCCTGCAATCTCGCTCATAGGCGCCAGTAACGGCAAACCCCGCCCATCCGGCCCCGTCACGGTTTCATAGGCAATCGCCACCGCGCCCGATTTTATCAAGCCCTCCGCTTGCGCACGGTCGGCAGCCAGATGCAAATAGGTGAAAAGAATTTGGTCAGGCCGAAGCATAGCGCATTCAGATGCCTGCGGCTCTTTGACTTTTATAATCATATCGGCCTTAGCAAAAATTTCAGCAGGT
>JAEUKO010000008.1:36557-41067 GCA_016794285.1 Alphaproteobacteria bacterium
CATCAAAACCTATCCCCGCACCTGCACCCGTTTCCACCAACACCTTATGCCCATGAGCCACCATCTCGCGCACCGAAGCGGGAACCAACCCAACACGATGTTCTTGTTTTTTGATTTCTTTTGGAACGCCGATTTGCATGAGGAGACTCCTTAAATATGTTGTACCTCTTTCTATTGTACAAAAACAAAACCGCGCTGGCTATGCGCAGCGCGGTATGCTCCCTCCGACAACTGTATTTTTATTTAGGACATACCAAATTCCGGTGGCCTGATCCCCTGCACATACTGAGGCTGAGGCGAGGCTTTCGGCAGCACCGCTTGAACATCCGCTTTATTTTCATGAAGAGCCTGATAACGGGGAAAATCAGATAATGCTCTCTCCCAAAACGGCTTAGACTTCTCGCCCGCCACTTCTGCCATCCGAGAGATGTCTTCTCTCCCAAAAAACTTTGTTTGCGGAGCATCCACCACATCAAGCGATCCGTCAGGTTTCGGCGTAAACACCCGCGAGTTCAACTGAACCTGCGCCCCAAATTCACCAGTTTCTGGATGCGCCATCCAAGCTAAAAGATTCGGCATAAATCTGCTCCTATTTCCACCTTTAAGAGAATACAGGAGCCGATTTAACAAACTATTAATATGGAATTCTTGACAATTCCTTTATTTTTTCATAATGTAAAGACAACAGGAGAGAAAAAATGATTCTCGGATATGTTTTTGCGCCCTTCGCCCCTCAAAGGGGGGAATCTGAACCAGAAGAAAAAACCATCCAGCTAACAGCCGATGTTCCGCTCACCGGATTCGGTGGCTACAAAGGCGGCGAGATTGATAAAGAAGACGCAAAAAAGATGTTCGGCGTCGACAAACCCGGGCTTTTCGTGGAAATCATCCCCGAGCACGAAGGGAATCACAGGCTTGTTTTCATCCCCAAACCTCCCAGCTTTTTTTCACCCAATGGGTCTTATGACGATTTTCAGGCTCTCTTTTACGAGCCTCGCGGAGGAGAGAAAACCCTCCGCGTCATTTTCACAGGATCGGCAGAAGAAAACCCCCTCTCCCCCATTGGGGGAAGGCCCGCCTCTGTCTTCATCGCCGATAAAGGCGTTCGCCTTGAAGGGCCGAATTGACGTCTCCACGCGTTCAGCTATGACAGCCCCAGCACTTTCAAAATCTTAAGCGCGCTATCGAGTTTGATGGTTGTCTTGCCTTGTTCGAAGCTATTCAGCGTGGGCTTGCTAATGCCTGCTAAAACCGCCAGCTGCTCCTGCGTGAGTTTTTGCTCCTTGCGGCGTTTTACTGCCTCGATGACGAAAGCTAACCAATTAAGGTGTGTGCTACGCTGTTTATTGCTAGATAGCACATCACCTTTAATGTTGTCGTAAATATAACCCTCAAAACTTTTAATGCTTTGTGGGACTTTCAGACCGAAGACGTTACGATAGTTTTCTATAGCTCTTTGAATCATCTTTTTTGCTTCTCGCTTGTAATCGAAAATGGGAAGGTTTTCTTTGGGATGTTTAACCGCATTCCTTGCTTCATTCAGATCAATTTTTATTTCCTCCTCTGGTATAGAAAGAGCTTTCAAAACCACTTTATACATAGAATTCAGGTCTTCTTTTTTTCTGTTTAACGCACGGTCATTCTCGTTCGGAATAAATTTCCCGAGAATTTCTTCCGCTGCACCAGCTAAGGTCAGTGAACTTACAAAACACCGCCCTGAGAGGTATAACTCAATAGCAATATCCAACTGGCTCTCTACTATTTTTTTATACTCTGCCAAATTTGAAAAGTCCCGTTCCATCTCTTCCCTATCAGTTTAATGAGATTATCCTTGAAATCAGCCCCACCGAGTGGCGCGTCTTGAATGGCGTCCTTGGCGGCCTCGATGTGCTTCTCTATGCCCTGTGCGGCCATGTTGATGGCGGCTGGCGATAAACCGAACTCTTCGCCCAGCAGCATGAGATGACGTCCCTTGAGATCACCAATCGAGTGGTCCTTAGACCCAGCAATCTTGAGTGCCAGCGTCTTGTAATTATAAAGCGAAGCAGCGACCTGATCGTAAGATGGGGTCAAACGCAAACCAGCATCTGTATGAAACATCGCAAAGTTTTTGAGATGCATATCTGTGTTACCCAAAAGCAGACCGACCAGAATGCGGCGGTAGAGCAGATAGGCTTGTATCGGCAAGCATCCATCCGTATTCAAAATAAAATCTGCCATATCCTTGTGTGCACCATCGTACTTCGTACGCGAGGATCGACCTAGCAGTTGATTGAATTCCTCAAAATGGATACGCCCCTCTGCACCACGATCAAACCGCTTAATCAGGAGTGTGGGCTCATCCATTCCCCTAACTTCTCCAATGTCCATTTCGACGACCTTATCCTCCGGCAGGAGTGCCTTGAAAGCCAGTGTCGTCAAATACTCATTGAGAGTCAGATCCAGATGGTTGGCAGAAGGGAATTTGGCAATGTGCGTACTTAGCTCGTTAATGCGCGCCGGACGATAAATACCGCCTTCTTCAACAACAGCGAGTTTTGGCTGAACACCGGAAAGCGATGCGCGGCTGTTCAGAACAGCCATTTCTTTTGGATCATCAAGATCCAGCATCGCTTCACTGAGCAAGGACCGCTCTGGATCAACGATTGAAACCGCTCCCGCACAATCAAACCCAAAGGCCAGCAACAGTTCGAAGCGCGTTACTTCACGCCGACCAAGCAAACGAGTTTGCGCTTGCTCCAACCAGCCTTCAGAAACCAGATTGTCAAAGAACGGGTGCAGACCGTTATTGCTGATATGGGCTTGTTCACGAACAGGCAGCGTGTGAGCGATGGCCGGGTGACCACCCTCGATATAATTGTTATCGTAAGTAAAAGTAACACGACCCCCCGGTTCCTCACGGAGGTATCCCGCAAAGACGTCTTTATAATAGACCTTGCCCCATAATAAATTCGCCACAGTTAAATCCTTTTAACCAAACACCCATTAACAGGCTACAAAGTAAAATATAGCTTACTTTTGTGAATTTTTCAACAATTAAAGTAAAACGCACTTTACTTTAATTGGCTGGTCTCATTATGAGTTTGAAAGTGGTGGACACAGCAGGGATTGAACCTGCGACCCCACCCGTGTGAAGGGTGTGCTCTCCCGCTGAGCTATGTGTCCATTCCTGCAAAAATGGTGCGCGCTGAGAGGATTGAACTCCCGACCCACTCGGTGTAAACGAGTTGCTGCGGGGTTGATCCAGTGACGCACTGTCTCAAAACTCACTGATAAATCAGTTCGTTAGTTCAATCATTACCATGACAATCGGGGACAGTTCAACCACAATTTTTTGTGGGCAGTGTGGTGTAATTGTGGGCGAAACAACTTCCACTCCCCCCCCCACCACGATCAACTATTTCCCATTTTAAGACTCGCTGAGTGGGGTGATGATGTCTTGGCTGATCGATACCCAAAAACGATTTCATCGAATCCTGCGGGCTTCTATCGAGTCGGAAATACGCATAGGGGGCACGGGGGAAACTTGGCTCCCGACATAGCATTAACCCCGTACGAAATTGTGGGGTGTTTTTTTGATCTAATAATAACCTAGTGTGGCCTGTAGGAAATTTAGGACTTCATAAATTTTGATCCACCACGCCCGCGAACTGCGATATATGAAACCCCAAGTGCTTCAACCTGTCGCTTAAACTCTGAGTCACCTTCGCTGTCAAGGGCCTTGATATACCTTCGAACTGTCCTTTTAGAGATTCCTTTTCCCTCCGCTTTACTTCTTACGTCCGTTGCCTTGTGCTCCCCCGCTGGAAGTACCGAAAGCAGCTGTATAAAGTCTTTTTCATGGGGGCTAAGCACCTCACCCGCGCCACACTTCAATTCCTTCTCATTCACCTGAATGTTCGGCATTGCCTCAATTATGCGGGCAAGCAGATGCTGCTGATAATCTCTCTGCTTCCCATTCTTTTCACCCAAAAACAGATAGATATTTGTTTTCTCACACCCGCCCTTGTCATCAGTCACATTTCGACACCGGACGCGATTTATTGCCTGAATGACACTTACAGCCATATGAGATTTTTCATACTCCTTCCAATAATCAAACGGCATTTCGTTCATCTCAGCAGTTTCATAAAACTGACCAGATATTGGGTCATCCTCTTCAGACAAAATCAGATTGTCGGTATGGTATTTCCATCCGTCCTTTTGCATCCACTGGTCAAAACAGAGGCATATATTATCTGCGTTTGCAGGCCCTAAATAGGGAAGCCCGCAAATTACCATTCCCGACAAAGCAGACCAATTGTTTTTCCCATCAATATCGCCCCAGTGCACCAAGGAATCATCACCAAGACCTGTAACTACCTGCTTAAGTACTCCCTCATTGGATTTGTGAGTGCAGAACAATGTGCTTGGAATAAGAACATCATCGCAGTTTTCTTCATATATCTGTTTTAGAACGTCTTTATCAAAACTAGCCAGACCCGCCCTACCCGCAGGAACGCCGTACCGT
>JAEUKO010000090.1:0-4912 GCA_016794285.1 Alphaproteobacteria bacterium
AGTAAACCATGGTTTCTAGGTTGGATTTCCGGGCCATCTCCGACAACCATTGTGGCTCTAGCACTGATGATCTGGCTTTCGGTGGATGGTGTTCGATCATACAAGAGAGGGTATAAAAAACACGCATTTTTCTATATATCGTCTGTTATTATTTTGTTTATGTGCGCAAACAAGATATCAGAGTTTGGATTCTCAATATTATGGATTCTGCGATGATGCGTTACGACTTATTTGTGAGTGCAGGGCAGAGGTGATCTAAAGTGATAAGCTGAAGTTGTGCTCCAGTCTTGTGTTTTTTCATACGCCTCTTTAAGCCATTGGTCGGATTGTGCATCAGGGTTCGTTATGCCGAGAAAGGGTGGGGTATCATAGCCCCAGCTATATGTCTCAATCCGCATCATTTTGAACTCAGGGCCGTAAGAGTCCGATGGCGATAAGAGCCAGTACTGATAGTATGGGTTTCTAATATTTTTCACGCATTCCTTGCCCTTATTGTTGCTGCACATCATGATGATAGATTCTTGTGTCTCAACCTTTTTAACAAACAGTAAAACTTCATCATCTGCCACTGAAAGAACACGATAAAAAAGATCCTGAAATTTTTCTTTCTGGCCATGGTTCCAGCGGGCTTCTCCAGTTCCATCGCAGCTCAAAAAGTAAGAAAAATCTCCGGCGCGAATAGCGGCAGCAGTCCAGTGTCCAACGTAATACTCTGGTAACTTAAATGTTGGCGCATGGGGGGACTCCTGCCCAACCACCGGATGAAGTTCAAAGGCAGAAATGGCAAGCAACAAAACCAAAAGCATAGCGAATTTTTTTATCACTTCACTGTCTTTGCTTTATTCAAGGAATAACCATACTTTTTCTCGTTAGACCTGTTGAAAAGTAGCGTGATTTTGTTGGGGGCACAAGTTGAGTGCAGCGATGCTGCACGAGATACTGGATCCCGTTTGTGCGAGCGTCCCTGCGGGACGCGCCAACGGGATGACAGGAGAGGGATTCGTGCCAACGGGATGACAGAAGAGGGATTCGCGCTCATGGGGTGACAGGAGAGGGGTTCGCGCCAACGGGATGACAGGGGGAGGGTTCACACCCACAGGGTGGCTTATAGACTCGGCTTTAGGTGGGGTTTTGGGAAGAATTATCTTGGTATTATAATACCTCTTTTTCTAACGCATTGATTTATAAATAATATTTTGCACATTTATAGAATGTTTTTTGTTGACAGGGCGGAATGCCTAGGGCATAACGCTGTCTGTTTTTGAAATCAACCAAAAGACCAATTGAAGGGGCCGGGTATGAAAACCTTTTCCGCCACACCTTCTGACATTCAGAAGAAATGGGTCGTGATAGATGCTGAAGGTGTTGTGCTGGGCCGCTTGGCCAGCCAAATCGCCTTGCGTTTGCGCGGCAAGCATAAGCCAACGTTCACGCCACATATGGATACGGGCGACAACGTCATTATCATCAACGCCGAAAAAGTCAAACTGACCGGCCAGAACAAAGCCGAGCAATCGATTTTCTATTGGCACACTGGCTATCCTGGTGGGATCAAAGAGCGTTCTGCCAAAACCATTTTGCAAGGTCGTTATCCTGAGCGCGTCATCATGAAAGCTGTTGAGCGGATGCTGCCCGAAGGACCAATGGGACGCAAACTTTTGACGAATTTGCGTGTTTTTGCCGGAACTGAACATCCTCACGCACCACAAAATCCGGAAGTTATCGATATGGCTTCCTTGAACCCCAAAAATAAAAGGAGTTAGGAATTATGGTTCGTCCTCCGAAAACTGTTGAATCCCTCGCGGATTTGAAAACGGCAGCTCCTGCGGCTTCGGCTGCTCCGGCGTCCGATGCTCCAGCTCCTCGCGTGCAAAAACTTGATGCGCAAGGTCGCGCTTATGCAACGGGTCGTCGTAAGAATGCTATTGCGCGTGTTTGGCTCAAACCCGGGCGTGGTAAAGTGGTCGTCAATGGCCGCGAACAAGAAGTTTACTTTGGTCGCCAAACCCATTTGCTGGTTCTGAACCAACCCTTCTTGATCGTGAACCGTGTCAACCAATTTGACATCATGTGCACGGTCACAGGTGGCGGTTTGTCTGGTCAAGCGGGTGCTATTCGTCACGGCATTTCCCGTGCTTTGCAGAACTTTGAGCCTGACTTACGCGCTCCTCTGAAAACAGCCGGAATGCTGACTCGGGATGCACGGGCTGTTGAACGTAAGAAAGTTGGCTTGCACAAAGCACGTCGTGCCAAGCAGTGGGTTAAGCGTTAGGCTTCTTTCACTCTTTATCAGATATTCAGAAAGCGGGCTGGACTTCAGCCCGTTTTTCTTTATCTTTCTTCGGACAAAGAAGGTAAAAAAATGAAATATTCAAAATTGGGCCGCACCGGAATAGATGTCTCTCGTGTTTGTCTGGGAACGATGACATGGGGTCAACAAAATTCAGAAAATCAAGCTCATGAGCAGATGGACTATGCCCTCTCTCAAGGGGTAAATTTCTTTGATACGGCTGAACTTTACGCTGTTCCCACCAGTGAGCCGACACAGGGAAAAACTGAGGAATATATCGGGACGTGGTTTGAGAAAACCAAAAATCGCCAAAATATTATTCTGGCAACGAAAGTTGCTGGAGGAGGGGTCCCGTGGATCCGTAACGGAGAAGCCTTAACCGGAAAAAGCGTCCATGCCGCGATTGAAGGGTCACTCAAGCGGCTAAAGACCGATTATGTTGACCTTTATCAACTCCATTGGCCCAATCGGTCCTTTCCCCATTTTGGCAAAAACCATGCGGGAAATATCAATTTTGCGGCCGATAATACAAACGAAGTCACAGATAATCTGATGGATCTTTTGACAGCCATAGGAGACATTGTCAAAGCTGGGAAAGTTCGTTTTTTTGGTTTATCCGATGACACGGCTTGGGGAATTATGAAGTATCTGCAATTGTCGGATCAAAAGGATTTGCCCCGTGTGCAGTCCATTCAGAATGAATTTTCACTGCTCAATCGTACAGACGATCCTTACGTTGCCGAAGTTTGTGTCCGCGAAGATGTTAGCTATTTGCCGTGGTCGCCTCTATCTTGCGGGCTCTTGAGCGGGAAATACAAAGACGGAGCTCTTCCTGAAAACTCAAGATGGTTTGTTGAAAAGCAATTGCGGGAAAATTTTGGTTCCTTCCGGAGCACTTCTATGTCCCACGCAGCCGTTGCAGCCTATCATGGTGTGGCGGAAAAACATGGGTTGTCCCCCACCCAGATGGCTCTCAAATTTGTGGACAGTCAGAACTTCGTGACTTCGACCATTATTGGGGCTACCACGATGGAACAGTTAACATCGAATATCGGCGCGTTTGATCTGGATATGAAACCTGATGTTTTGCGCGATATTGACGTTGTCTATCGACAGTTTCCAATTTTGTACTGATTCAAACTTTTTCTTTACGGCTGCGGATTCCTTCCCTCTATAGGGGCAGGATTTTTTGCTTCACTCTCGGGATTGAGGCAAATCCGAGAAACAGCAGATTGGTAGGGATCTGCTTCTGGTTCCAAGAGTTTTCTCAGGTGTCTTGGGAGTTCATGTCTAGGCACTCCTGATCCTTTTAACCGCGATGTATAAATTGTGCCTTCATAAAGAATGTCTCCGCAAGGAGGAACATCGGGATCGCGAAGAACCAAACCTGTTCGCGATGCTGGCATTTGCTTTTGCCACGCGTCATAAGCCTCTTCCCCTCTCTCCTCTTGGTCATCTTGCACGCGAAGTTGTTCCAACTGAATGCGGGCAACTTCTCTTGTAATCGGGTTTGGATTATTCTCGCTTGCTGCTTTCTGAAGATCCAAAAAACGAGAACCTGCTTCCTTCTGCCTTTCTTTAGAGGCGATACCAAATCTTCTTTCCTCCTCTGCCTTGCGTGCGGCATATCCTGTAAGAATGTCACTGATGGAGAGGTCTTTTTTTAACTCGTCTAGCAAACTATTAAAGTCGTAAACTGACACGCGCTTGAATGCCCATTCTTGGAGATCTCTCTCCTTCTTTTCTGCTGCGAGTCTCCATTGGCCTCTTACAGATTCACTTCTTCCCACGCTTGCTTGGAACAGGGCATTGGCAAGAGGTTCAGGGGAATCTGGATCTAACCCTGCAATTATCCTTAGAAACTGTCTCGTTCGTATTTCAACAGCTTGTTGCAAGGTTATGGGGAGTCCATCTTTTTCCGCATATCTACCGTCTGTGAGTAACTTGTCATGGGGTGGAAAGGCTCCGCTGGGGTCGGCTATTGTTCCCAAAACGGTATGTGTTGCTGCTGCGATCACTTGCTCTAGCAAACCTTCTTCAGAAATGATTTTTCCATCATAGATGTCTTTCGCGGCTTGCAAAATGGTGGGGAGAATTTCGTCAGGTCTTTTTCCTGCCAAATGGCCAACTTGGTGATGGGCGGGAATATTATCTGTACTGTAACGGGATTCCGGTTCGTTTTTTTGTTGCGGAGCAGAGCGGGCTTCCATAAATCGTGCGGCGTTCAGAGCGCGGGCTGTTTCGATGCTAGGGACCATGAGGTGTTCAAGCAAGTAGTAAAGACGAAGGGTATCATCAAGATCCAAACGAGTGTAAATTTCCACTTTGCCGTCTTTAATCCCTACCTCACAGTGAGTTGGAAGGAATCTACCGGAAGATATAAAGGAGACACTCTTAACATTCCTAGGGGTGCCATAGCCCCAACTTTTAGCCTTGCCAGTATAATAGGTTTCAGGGTTATTCTCCAGACCATTGGCACACTCGAGCAGTGCTTGGATAAGAGCATCGTGTTGCTCTGGAGTTAGCGGGGTTTCAGAATCATCACGCACGGGGCCAGAAATTTTTTTTCTCTCAGGTTCTTCGATGTCGTTCGGATTGTGGGCTGGGAAGAACGGTCGTTTA
>JAEUKO010000091.1:0-4773 GCA_016794285.1 Alphaproteobacteria bacterium
CTTTATGGATGGACACTTAGAAATCGGAGTATAGCTCAGCTTGGTAGAGCACTACGTTCGGGACGTAGGGGCCGGAGGTTCAAATCCTCTTACTCCGACCAAGGTTCGAGCGAGAAGAGGAAACGGATTTGAACCTCCTTCTTTTTCAGACAAGCGCAACACAAGTGTTGCGCGGGGTTCAAATCCTCTTACTCCGACCAAGGTTCGAGCGAGAAGAGGAAACGGTTCAACACTTCTTTTTTTAAACGAACATATAATAAAAAAATAAATACAGCTACGTAAGGGATACTTCAAACCGGCGAACAAGACTTTTAATCCAGCTCATACAATTCTCAATAACCCAGTCGATCTGTTGTGGGTTAGGATTTGGCATAGGGGCAGGACCTGGCCCATGTCCAAAAGGGTTGCGACTATTAGTGAACAAAGCCTTTAATGCTTCAGCTTCCCATCGTTCAATGAATTTGCTACCTCTCTCACTGGATAAATTGTCTATGAAACTATGAGCGCCTTTCTCTTCCCCCGTTGTAAGATTCTTCCTCTGCGAAATGATTTTGATAGTGCTCTCTAATGCTTTGGCCGCATAAAGAGTTGGATCTCGTCCATTGTTATCTCGCCTATCAATCGCTTCTTTCATATCGGCATCAACATTTTCCCAGATAGGAGTTGCTACCAAATTCCAAAAAGGTTTTTCGATTTGTACTAGCGTTAATGCATCATGAGATATCTGAATGAAACCATTATGATAGTGAAAAGGATAATCGGCTTGTCGAAAACGTTCGTTCAATTCTGCTATATTTTCTTGAAAACCGTTATTTCTCATTTGATTTTGAGTAATTAACTGTTGAAAAATAGCTGAAGCGTTTCTATTTTTTTCTGAAGTTATGGTTTCTTTTAACACTCTGTTTTGAGATGCGATTATGGTTTCTTTTAACCTAAAGGCAAGCTCAATAAAGCTAAGTCTTTGTAAAATGAAAGAAGTGACATCAATCGGAGGCGCATAGGGTGCGCAGACAAAATTTTTGCAAACATGATCAAATGTCCAAAACCCACAAATGGGAACATTATTTGCTCCCATATAGCTATACGTTTTAGGAGATAGTTCATGCATCCCCAGTTCCATTGAGAGATTGTCATGAACAGTTTTTAATGATGCCTCAGCACCATTATTCTTTTTCCCATTTACCCAAAAAATGAAAAGCTGCTCAGTAATAATTCGTAAACCTTGAACGAGGAAGGCACGGTCAGATGGAGTAAAAACATCCTTCAGTTTAAAATCGGAGTACCTTCTGAAAAAGACATCTGTAAGCATTAAACTGCCTTAAAAAATCGGTGCAATCTGCATTTTTTATTTAATAGGATTTGAAATTACACTTCTTACCGTATTCATTGCAACTGTGCTCTGCAAGTCGGTAAGCCCAGAGTAAGCACAACCTGCCCCAGATACACAAGAACCGCAAAAAATGGCGGTTTTCTGAGGAAAATTGGTTGCAGGAATAGGATTCGAATCTCCTTCTTCCAGCCTTTAGCCTTCCAATAAGCTTCTTACTTGCGCGCAGTCGCGGCTGATTTGAGCCATGAGGGCGTCAAGGCCTGCAAATTTTTCTTCATCTCTGATTTTCTTAACCACGCGAATATGAAGCGTTTTCCCGTATATATCTCTTGAGAAATCAAGAAGATGGGCTTCAACCAAAGCAATTTTGCTTTCAAACATAGGGCGAATGCCAATATTGGTGGCGGCTTTGTGCCAGTCGGCTTCGCCATCAATCCGTACCCATGTTGCGTACACGCCGTAAGCTGGATGAATTGTTTCTCCTAAGGCAACATTGGCGGTGGGGTATCCTAGTTCTCTCCCGCACTGGTCTCCCTTTACAACGGTTCCTATAATCTCCCAATCCCAGCCAAGTAATGCGTTAGCCTCGTCAATATGACCAGATTGTAACAATCCCCGGACTCGTGTAGCGGAATAGACGGCGTTTTGAGCATCTTTGAGAGGATCAACAACGGTGCATTTGAATCCAGCCTCACGCAGAGTTTCAACCGATCCGCTTCGATTCTGACCAAACCTAAAATCGGAGCCCATCACCAAAAATTCAGCCCCTAATGCTTTTCGCAGAATGTTGTCTATAAAAGCATCAGCTTGCAAATGTGCTATGGTCCAGTTGAAGGGGAGAATGAAAACAATCTCGGCTCGCGCAGCTTGGAACCGCTCGAGTTTTGCGGCATAAGGGGTTACGCGGAACGGGGCATCATCAGGCCGGAAGACACGGCGGGGATGGGGTTCGAAGGTTAAAATGCCAAAAGGTCGCCCAAGGTCATTTGCTCGTTTTCTGGCGACTTCCAGCAAGGCTTGGTGTCCCCGATGAACAGCATCAAAATTTCCAATAGCAAGGACTGCTCCGCGAAATTCCGCAGGAGTTGGTTGGTCAAAAGGATCAAGAGTTACAATCTTCATGGCTCACCCTTACAACATACTGGCCTGCACGCCAAGATTACGTACTGCTTTCCACAAGAGCCAAAGCAGGAGCCACAGAAGCTGAGGCCGGAACAGGGTGAAGAGGAGATTTCACGGGTCCGTTGGGGGTAAGTAGGTCGGTTTTCTCGCGGATAGCCTTTAGCAAGGCTGCAATAACGCCTTCATCCAACGTATCAAACCTTGATTCCAGAATATTTGCCATTTCGGTAAGGGGCTTGTCTTCAAGGCCAAGGGGGAGAGGGTCAAGGCCAATAGTTCCAAGAACCTGTCCGAAGGCGTTTTGTCCCTCCGCATAGGCGCGGTGCAATCGCGCACGCGTTAAAATCTGATCCATTTCGGCATTGAGCAAATATCCTTCTGCCAGAAGATGCGAGTTTTCTTGGCGCGCCCGATAATATTCGACAATTCGGCGGTTTACTCCCATTGTTTTCTTAAGTAAATCGTAGTTTTCACGCGCAAGATCATAACGAAGCGTGGAAAGATTCATCTGGGTTATGACCCCTGCCACAACTGCCATGCGCTGCATATCGGCAAGCTTTTGACGATTTTCTGCCTGTTCAAGACGAACTGGCAAAGTGAAGAGTTTCACCAAATCTCCTGTCAGACTAACCGCTCCGCCTTGCCAGACACTGTCTTTCAGGAAAGAATTGCTATCGTAATGCGTTCCCATCATGGCCGAAAGGCCCGGGAAGGTTTCCATGACTGCGGTGCGGGGACCTTGCGCAGCAATGCGCCGAATCAAAGTTTGTTCACGCATATCAGGGCGCAGCAAAAGAGCAAGGACTTCAAGGTCGGCACGGTCTGTTTTAAGCTTAGGCAGGGACCCTGCCGCCATCACGTCACCTTCTTGGGCCGCAAGACGGAGGGGGGTCTCCGGCGGAACGCCGATGAGAGCCGCTAGTTCAGCTTTGGCCGTTGCCAAATTTTCTCGTTCGGCCAACAAATCGCGCAGCGTATCGTAGAGCCGTTTCTGGAGGGCCAGAAGGGGACCAGTTTCTGCGCCGCCTTTTCTTGTTTCTTCTTCTTCAAGGCGGCGAGCCATGTCATGGGCTTGCTGCGTCAATCCTGCAATATGGTCATCAAGAACTTGTGCACTAACGGCCCGCCAATAGGCAAAGCGAATATCTTGTGCCAAGTTCTGCACAACGTGGCGTCTTCTTTCTAATGCTGCACGTTCCTGATTTGAGGCCGCGCGCGTTTGAGCGTAGGACAACCCTGCATCAAGTAAATTCCAACTTAAATCCAGTGAGGCGGTTTGGCGGTAGCGGTCTTCGAAAATGGAGGAGGGTAGGGTTTCGGTTCCGCTGGTTGCTCCATCGGCAGAGATCATTTCAGGGTTATCTCGACCAAGATAAGCCCCTTTGGCTGTTAAACTTGGGAGCATTTGAATCCGCTTCAAACTCACGTCACCCGAGGCAATCATTTCCTCGCCAATCGCTACGCGGTGGGCAATATTATACTTAATCCCACGCGCCATGGCATCGTAAAGCCCAATGGGAGCTTGTATTTTCTCATCCTCCCCAGAAAAGAGAAGACTCAAATCCTCTTTCAGATTTTGGGCTTGTTCTTCAAGGCTGATAGGCTCGCTTGATCCAGAACAGGCGGCCAGAGGGCCAGCCAAAGCTGTGCAAACCAAAAGAACACGAATCGTGGAGGCAGAAGAAAATTTCACGGCTGGTTTTGTATTTTGACAATGACAACGAATCAGAGAATTCTGTGGAGGTAGTTTCTCAAATTTACAGCTTGAAGTCAAACGCCTGTGGATAAAATTGTGAATAAGTTTCAAATTGCTTCATTAAAATCTCTTGGTCTTAAGACGTCTTTCCTGTAGAAACAAAAGAGTCATGACTGATCTATCTCCACAGCACTCTGCTCCATCTTCTCTTCGTTACCTGCTCGGCCTTTGTGCGGCGATTGGGCATAGTATTTTGGGAATCTTACAGTCATTAGGAAAAATAACGGCCTTTGCGGGGCAGGTTTTCGGGCATTTGTTTATGCCTCCCCTTTTCTTGCGCCATGTTTTCAAACAATTCCTAGATATTGGTTATTATTCCCTTCCTGTCGTGGGCATGACCGCTTTGTTTACTGGTATGGTGCTGGCTCTTCAAAGTTATACGGGATTTTCGCGTTTTAACGCCGAGAGTGCCATTGCCTCCGTTGTCGTTCTCTCAATTACCCGCGAACTTGCCCCTGTTATGGCAGGATTGATGGTTGCCGGCCGAGTTGGTGCCTCTATTGCGGCTGAAATTGGGACTATGCGCGTCACTGAACAAATTGACGCTCTCTCGACTCTGTCCGTT
>JAEUKO010000092.1:0-4531 GCA_016794285.1 Alphaproteobacteria bacterium
CAAGGGGACTAAATGACTTAAAACCTGATTTCCAATTCGGATTACAGCCTCATTTGTTGATGATGGCAGAAGGATATCAACAAGCCGATAAGTCGTACAAGGTTTTTGCCAAAGGTGCGCCCGAGTGTATTGCCAAGGTATGCCGCTTAGACCTAGAGCAAACTAAAATAATCCTTGGTGACGTCGAGACCCTCGCCAAAAAAGGGTTGAGGATTCTTGCCGTTGCTGAGGCTGAAATGCCATCTGGTGTCGTCGTTCCGGACACCGCAGATAAATTTGATTATAGGTTTTTGGGATTGGTGGGATTTGCAGATCCTTTGCGTGATAATGTTTCTGCGGCCGTTGCGGAATGCCGTACAGCGGGGATTCGCATCATTATGATTACGGGTGATTTTCCAGCTACAGCACAATCCATCGCCATGCAGGCGGGGCTCGATTTTCAAACGGTTATTACAGGGGATGATATTAAAAAGCTGGATGAAAAAGAACTTCAGAACGCAGTCAAGACAACACATATCTTTGCACGCATTTCTCCAGACCAAAAGCTGCGGATTGTACAGGCATTAAAAGCAAATGGAGAAGTTGTGGCCATGACAGGAGATGGCGTGAATGACGCCCCATCTCTGAAAGCTGCCCATATAGGGGTCGCTATGGGGTTGCGAGGGACGGATGTTGCGCGTGAGGCCTCATCTATTGTTTTGCTGGATGATAACTTTGCATCTTTGGTTCATACAATTGCGTTGGGACGAAGGATATATGATAACCTTCGTAAGGCGATGGTTTATATAGTGGCTGTTCATGTGCCGATTGCGGGTTTGGCTTTGTTGCCCTTGATATTTGACAAACCCCTTATTTTAACCCCGCTCCTTATAGCCTTGATGGAAATGGTAATTGATCCAGCTTGTTCCGTTGTTCTGGAAGCTGAGCAAGCAGAGCGGAATGTGATGAAACGTCCACCACGTAACCCATCATCTCCACTACTGACATCGTCCGCTATACTATGGGGAGTAACGCAAGGGGTGGTAGCCTTAGTCATTCTGGGTGCGATGTGGGTGGTCGCCAATCAAAAAGGGATGTCTGAAAAAGAAATTCGTTCCTTAATTTTTGTATCCCTTATCATTATAAACTTTTCATTGATTTTGATTAACAGGTCATTCAGTGCGTCTATATTCAAAATATTTAAGCACAAAAACCCCATTCTCGGCTGGGGGGCTTTGGGCATAGCCGTTCTGTTCTCGGTCATCTTGTTTAATCCGTTTGCCAAAGGGCTGTTTAATCTAGGCGATGTTCATTTCCATGATGTGGTGTTTGCGTTATTGGCAGGTATAATCTCAATGGTCATTCTTGAATGGATGAAACCGTTGTTCAGAAATAGGGCGTTCAACTAAATTTTTTGAATTAAAATCGTGTACAAAGCCAGAGGGTAAGCCCCCTGCAATGAAAGGGGTTTGGAAGGGCCTCAAGCCTGAACTGACTGGAAAATTAATGGTGGCGGTGGAGGGATTTGAACCCCCGACACAAGGATTATGATTCCTCTGCTCTACCGACTGAGCTACACCGCCACGGCCTTAAAAACCGCTGCACTATGCGAAAACTTGCCTAGGCTGTCAAGTCCTTAAGAATTAAGCAAAACTGGGGGATCAATTTTTTGACTTGCGGCAAGGTAAAGGGCCTTTTCCATCATGTTCCGAGCTTTCTTTACGCTTCCGCAACCCGTATACAGACAGGCGAGACGGAAGGCTACAAAAGGGTTTTGGGGGAGTTCGCGTAGAACTCCAAGCAACAATTGCTCTTTTTGTGCATCAGGAAGCTCAGGGTTTGCTGCTTGTGCGAAAATCCCACCGACTGATTTGCGAAGGTTTCTGGGGAGATTGCTTCCAAAAGTCGGCGTAAGCGGGGCAGTAGCTCGTTCCTTGAGTGCAAGTTGGCCTACTCTGATAAAAAGTTGGGACATATCTTGTTGGGAAAGAGAAGTGTCGGACACAGTAAAAATCTTTCTTCTGTCGAGGGGTAAGATTAAAAAATTAAGCAACCGCCATGCGGTTTGTTTCTTGGTAGGTGGAGTCTATCCATCCCCCGCCAATCAGGCGATCTCCGATATAGCAAGCTGCTGCCTGCCCGGGAGAAATACCGTATTGCGGTTCGGGAAGGGTCAGGGTTGAGGTCTCTTGGCTTGTCTGGTGCAAAGTAGCGGTAACAGGCCGAGTCATGGAACGCAGTTTCACCTCAATCTCGAGGTTGGGCGGCAGGGTTTCGAGCCAGTTGCACGCACTCAGTAAAACAACATCGCGGGCCAGAGCTTCTTTGGGGCCGACCGTGACGCGGGCTAAGGCGGCATCAATGGCTACGACATATAAGGGATCATTGTTTTCGGTATAGCCCCCCCCAATTCCAAGCCCTTTGCGCTGGCCGATTGTGTAATGGATAATGCCGTCATGGGTTCCCAAAACGCGGCCATCGAGATGGACAATTTCTCCTCTTCGTCCGGCTTCGGGAGCAATTTTCTTGACCACCGAAGCATAGTCGCCGTTTGGCACAAAGCAAATATCTTGGGAATCCGGCTTTCCAGCGTTGAGAAGACCCAATCGGTTTGCATGAGAGCGGGTGACTTCTTTATTCCAGCCTCCTAAGGGGAAGCGCAGAAAATCAAGCTGTTCTGGCGTGGTCGCAAAGAGGAAATAACTCTGATCTTTGGAAAGGTCCACGGCGCGGCGAAGCTCGGCGTGACCTGCTGCATTGACCACGCGCTGAACATAGTGGCCAGTCGCCATGCAATCGGCGTTCAAATCGCGGGCAACTTGTAAGAGATCATGAAACTTGACACTCTGGTTACAGCGCACACACGGAATAGGCGTTTGCCCCTTAAGGTAAGTGGCTACGAAATCATCAATCACTGATTGGCGGAAATTATTCTGATAGTTGAGAATGTAATGGGGGAAGCCCCGCTCTTCGGCAACCCGCTTGGCATCGTAAATATCTTGTCCGGCGCAGCACGCGCCTTTCTTGGCAATCGCCTCCCCATGATCGTAGAGCTGGAGAGTTATTCCCACAACATCATAGCCTTCTTCTTGAAGCAGCGCAGCGGTCACAGATGAATCAACCCCTCCCGACATGGCGACCACCACGCGGGTATCCTGAGGGGCTTTGGCAAAGCCAAGTGAGTTAAGGTCAGATCCCATGGGTGGGGACTATAAAAGGAAGCAACCCAAAAAGCAAATGGATTGTCATATAGTTAAATCGGGTGCTAGTCCTGACTTTTATAGAGTTTGACCCGATTGCATAGATCGTTAATCATAGGAGCAATTTCTGCGTTAAAAGCTTTGCGAGAATGGTCGGGCAGAGATTCGGCAATATCATCGCACATATTGTTCAAAACCACGCCAAAATCGTCAGGCTCGAATTTGTGTCCTGCGAGAAATTTATTCCCCTCACTCAAACGCTTAAACATCATGTTAACAATGGCCCGAATAGTAGGGTCTGATTTCTTCAGTTTTTCTTCGAGCTCCTGCCGAGAGATTTCAATGAGGTTACAATCTTCCAAAGCAATCACGTTGGCGGTTCGTCTGCCCTGATTATACAGAGCCATTTCCCCGATAATCTCCCCAAGGGTCAGGGTCCCGAGTGCGCGTTTTTTTCCGCAGTTCTTTGTGAAGACCTCAACCTCTCCCGATTGAATCAGATAAGCCGTGTTTCCTTCATCTCCCTCACGGAGGATGATGCTGCCTTTGGGAAAAAACTTTCGTTCACGGATGATAGGAAGATTTTTGTGGGACATAAGGGGTGCATTACTAAAAACACAGGACTCTTCCCCTCATTTTTGCCTGATTCACGGGGTTTTGTCTACGGCTTATGTGAGGGGGTTTGCGGGGAAGGACAAAATTTAGTACAATTTGACTGGTATTAACCAATTCTGCGTTATCCTGAAGTTTAATCCATCCCGTTTGTGAGAGAAGACAGCCTATGGCGCAGTCGTTTGGTCCTAAATTGAGTGCGAGTTCGGGGAATATTTTCTTTGCGCTGTTTGGAGCGATTGCGCTCATCGGGATCCTGGGCGCGGGGGTGATGACCTTTATGAAGGGGCCACTGGCCACCTCCGTGAAACTCACCCGTCAAAATACGGCCGAAAATCAAATGAACATTGCAGGACAAGTGGCGGTGATGGCCTCGGCCGCCAATGGCGACTGCGAAACTGTGGCGGATGGCTTTGTCGAGCCCGTGGAATGGCGGGATGCGGGGGCTTTGGGCCATCCGGCCAATGGGGGTCTCATTCCCCTGACCATCGGGGTCTCGAAGAAAGACCCGTGGGGCACGGAATACGGCTATTGTGGCTGGGATCACGGGGCGAGCAATTCGGCAAATGATGCCGGATGCGGCGGGGCAGGCCAGAAACGGCTCTCGGGGACGAATTCCACCGCGTTTCCGGTGGTGGCAATGGTGTCAGCCGGACCGGATAAAGTTTTTACCACCACCTGCCGGACGTTCCTTGCTGCGGATGTAAACGCGGATGGAGATTTGGACGATGCGGGGGTGG
>JAEUKO010000093.1:0-4496 GCA_016794285.1 Alphaproteobacteria bacterium
TCAGTTTTTCAGGATTAGCCAGAACACCGCTGATGCTATCCACCACACCCTGCACCGCTTTGGGAGAGAAATAGGCGTTTTGGGCATAAGCTCCGCCTATGGCCGATACTCCCGAAACCGCTGTCAGTCCCGAAACTGGACCCACAACCCTCTGGGATTGTTTCGTTATACTTGTTGCTGTCTCCGCCAACTGGGCCATTTTGGGAATCTTATTTCCTAAAACATCCATCCCCTTGGTAACCCCACCAACCCCCAAACTAGCCATGGTTGTAGCCAATTGCACTTCAACAAAAGTTCCGGCTGTTTCTTTCCAGCGTTTATCCGCATCTGTTTGCCCCTTCCCCCAAAGAGCTTTGGGCAATGCGGTAATTTCCCCCAAGGAATTCATTTTAACCGAAGGATCAAGCAGTTCTACATTTCCCTCTTTGTCACGAACAAAAACGGCCAGCAGATTGGTAACCGCCTCCGGCTTTTCCACCATGACACCATTGACCTTCATAGGCCCCTTCGGGGTCCATCCGGCCGCCATGCGCAAATCATACTTACCAAATTTTTCAGGACGGGACCCCTCAAAAAACTCCTCTGCTTTGCGCTCCACTTCGGCACTGACTTGTTGATCCCCGGGCCGTGCCCAGTCCCCTGAAGTAGCCCATACCAAAGGCGCAAGCACACCGGAGGGGATACTAGTGATTGAAGCATCTACTGGGGCGGAGGAACCCGATCTCAGCACCTTCAATGCAGAGTCCCTGAACTTTGCAGCAGCATCCAGTTCGGTGGAGAAAGTTGACATCAGCCCATCCAAAGCCGCCTTCCGAAACTCTACGGTAAGTAAATAACCAGAGATCAGTCCTCTCAAAGCCCTTTCCTGAAGCCCCGGTGTCGAAGAAATACTTGCTTCAGGTTTTTGCTTATTATCCATTACACACCCACGAGATATACCTAGATAGGCGTATTATACAGAATAAATTATTACTATTTCGTTAAATACTTCCTAAAAATATTTCACATTATTATTCATAAAAACGTTGCCGATTTCACGCCAATCTGGTATCTTGAGCATAATAAAAGAGCGGCCTATAAAAGGGTCGCCAAGCTATAAAAACCATAATTATAGAGAAAATTAGAGGTGTGCTGATGTCTTTCACGAGTTTTTTTGCGACTGCAATCAATAAGGGTGCCAAACTAACAAAGGGTCCTGCCGAGGTTGCCGCCCATTTCGATGGCTTGGTCGCCGCAGCAAAGGTGGGCCGTGCGCTTGACCCAGCGGCTCTAGATGCAGCAAGAACAGCTTACAGAAATCTCCTCGAATCCCTTCCAAAAGGCAGTGCTCGATCTGAAGCAGAGAGAGATTTTGCAACGGAAGTTGTCCAAGCTGTAGGTAAGGAACTTGATAAGAAAGACGCCTTCATGAAAGCTCTTGGAGCTGATGGTATTGCAGACAGTGTGCTGAATGCAGAGGCAAAAGCCGCAAAAAAAGGTGCTCAAGCTGCAGACAAGGTCTCCCAGACGCTTTCTGGGCTCACCCCCAAAACAACGTCAGTTGAAGGCCTTGACGCGTCCTTGAAAACTCTTCGCGCCGATCTGGGGAAAGCAGGCTTGATTGATGCGAATGCCGCGTCCAAGCCCCGCACAGTGAAAGATATTCGCGGAGCCTTGGAAAGCGGACAAGCTATTACACAGGCCGAGTTCACAAGATTTGCCTCTAGCTTGCGTCAAGAATCTCTGGTGGCCGAGCGGGGCCGCTTGGTCACTCAAATTGAACGGGCGACAACTACGCCCGATGGCCGCGCCGATGCGGCCCTGTTTGATCGTCTTGAGACCCTTCGCGCCGACAAGGATTATCCAAAAGGAAAAGGCGCATCGACAAACGATGCCTTGGCCGATCTCAAAGCCGGCCGCCCTGTTTCGGATGACAGCTTGACTGCACTCCGCAACCATCACACAAGACCGGTGGATCCTCCAGCTCCTCCGGCTCCACTGCAAAGCTCGGTGCCAGGCCTCACCGCTAACGATGTCACAAGACTTGGCACCACCTTTGAACCAACCGAAGCCTTGGTTAAGTTCCCCACACCGGAAGATCAAAGGAAATGGCTTACTTTGTATAACCACGTTCAAGGACCGAGCATTACAAACAATATCAGGGATGCGGCCGCGCGGCTTGAGTCCCTTGCCCGCACCAAGGATCGTATAGGCATTGAGGAGTTTTTCGGTACACTGAGAAACCATCTGCGTGACTCCAGTCAGGAACGTTTGCTTGAGACAGGAAGGCTTCACAGAGCGGAATCCACGTCTCCACGAGAGATCACCTCCCTACTGAGATCCGGAGAGGCAATCAGCGAGGCTGAGTTTGATACGCTCAAACATTTCTTCGTGAAAAATCACAGTGAAACGAATGTATCACCTCAAGCAGGGGTAGCCAATCCCTACCCGATGGCCAGTGGTAGTAAGTGGGCTGTGGGGGCACAGGCGGTTGCTAAAGCGCATGAAATGTTTTCAAGAGTTGCCGCAGAAGCTCCCAAAAGAGCCTCAAGAAATGCAGCTCACGAATGGGAAACAGGCGCGGCTCCAGGCCTTCCATCCAGAGTGATCAACACTATGTTGGACAACCCTTTCTTAGCCGGTATTCCTGCAATCACACTGGCAGGCCACTTAGGGGGCTATGGTTTTTACCAATATGGAGCCGACCTCACGAGTCAAGGGCGAACAGGGACTATCCTTGCAAACTACTTTCTTCCGGGCGAAGGGGACCTTAAAGACGTCCCAGAAGCAAACGACGTTGTTGGCGGTGTGTATACCAGAATCATACGAAACACTGAAGGTAACAGCCCCAATAGCACGTTCAGCGACCTGACCAAAAAAATTACGGGTATTGATTTTACCAAAGAGCGTGTGTCCCCAGATAGCGATAAAACTTTTTCGGAAGTTCCTTTCAACATGAATTCACTGGCTCATGCTGAAATGTTCAGGAAGCTAATTGAAAAATCTCAGGGAGCAACCCCCAGCACGTCTGGTGTCACGGCGGATGCCCTTACGGCCTACAAACTTGCCCTGTCGAAAATGATGGGGATAGAAAAACCTACCTCTGACCCGCAGGAGACAGCAAAAGCTTGGGCCCAAAAACTATCTGACCAGATGAAACAAAACAATGATCTGCGCAAAGAGGTTGTTCTCCATTACTACGGCAAAGATGTAGGATTCGGAGAAGGCGACCATCATGCCCTCACCCAGCTATCCTCAAGACGGGGTGTCTCTTCTTCTGAAATGTACTTCACTGCCATGAGTGAATACCTCGTCAAGACAGGGAAAATCGATAAAATAGAAACAGCGCAAGATCCAAAACTCTTGGCAGAGTTTATTGAGAAGAACATCGTAGCCAACGTGTCTTCTAGCGAAGGAAGAAGTGCCCTTGAAATGAGAACAAGAAGTGCTGCTGGTGCAGAAACCACCGCGAAAGCTCCTTCCATTGATTTGGATGATGCCTTCAACGGGTTGACTTCCGACGACACGTTCGGGATGAAGGGCAAAGAGAGTATTTTGCGCGAGGCCTACAGGAAAGCTCTTGTTAACGGTGTTCCCGATCCGAGTAAGCTGGACGAGGAACTAAAAACGGCGGGTATCGGGGACAATCAACGGGAAGCTGTTAAAACTTGGGTACGGGAAGCTGTTAAAACTTCGGTGATGCAGCCGCGCTAAAAACTTGCAAAATTGGAAAGAAAAGACTATATTTCCAATAACAATCTAAAAATGAAGAGAGGGTTAAGAAATGGAAGACGAAAAGCAAGCATTTAACCATGCGTTGAATCTTTATCGGGCCGATATGTCTGTTGCGACGAATGAGAAGGCGCGGGCGGCGGCGGCGGATAAATTTTACAAAGCCCTGCGCTCCTCTGGGGTCAATAGAAAGACGATTGAGGCCACGGAGAATTTCTTGGCTGCTATCCCTGGCAAGGAAGTTGAGGGGGCGGGTCTGCTCCTGCAAGCGATCTCTCAAAGAGTTTCAACAGTTCAGGGTCTACAAAAAGATCAAGCCGCTATGCTCATGCAGATGCTGTCTCAGCCTGAACAAGCAAAAATGGGAATTGTCAGTATGGCGACCTCACTGGCGACAATATGCCGATTCTTCGGTGCAGATTCCTTCGCAGATTCGATTGAACAAAAAGCCAAAGAAATCGCTAGCACTGTTAGAGTTCCCCTAGACACGCGTGGAATAACCACAGGGTCTGACGATATCCATGGAGCAATGCGGGATGTCCGACAAACCCTTGCGAGTTCCACCTCTCTGGAGACCCTTTCAAGAAAGGCCGAGGCAGGGAAGGATATTCCACTTCAGAATCCTACCGATGCTTTCATCCCGGGGAAAACGGCGGCGGCGGCTGACCGCACGACATGGACAGCTTATAAGCAGGCTATGCTGGATGCCGGATTGACCGAAAATGATGTTAAAAAAGTAATGCCAACATGGATGGCCACAGCTGGGGAAACTGGTGACAAAACAC
>JAEUKO010000094.1:0-4273 GCA_016794285.1 Alphaproteobacteria bacterium
AAATGGTTGCAGCAAATTCGCAACGACTCATCCTCTTACAGCTTTCTAAGTTTGATGTTCCAAAAAGAAGTGGCAGACCGTATTTTATCGGGACATGGGAACAAGGTCTATGGACGGTTGAGTGTTCTGGCACAGTGGCTGTGCGATGTTAAAAGACTTTTTGATCTCCCGCCTTCGGCGTTTACCCCTTCCCCTAAGGTCAGTTCAACAGTTCTCCATTTTCGTCCGCGCAAATTACAAGAGAGTTCCCCCTCTTTTTCTGTGATGGAGGAAATTCTTGCTGCAGCTTTTCAACAACGCCGCAAAATGATCCGCTCTAGCCTGTCAGCCTATCTCCCGTCTTTGGAATCAAGTGGAATACAACCGAACCTGAGAGCAGAAGATTTGTCGGTTGCTGATTATGTTTGTATCGCTCAAGATGTTGAGCGGTTCCGTCGCAACAAAATATAGACGGCGCCATCTCCACCATGTTGGGGACGCGCAGGAGAAACCCCCAGAATTATTCCCGATAAGTCGGGATGTTCAAGCCAAAGGCTGAGATTTTGATGCAAAACGCCTCGAGAAGAGCCTTGAGGAGGGGAAGAAACATCTTTTTGCCCACCTTTACCCGTAATAACCAGAACACAGCGCAGGCCAGAGACGTAGCTGGTTTTCAAGAAATGGGTGAGCTCTTTATGAGCCGCCGTGAGCGTTCGTCCGTGAAGGTCAAGGCGAGCCTCAATAGGGATTTCACCATTTTTAAGACGATTTTTGCTGTTGCGGTCAAGCCCGTGGCGAGCACTTTGTTGGGGGAGAGGAGGAAAGACCGTCTGGTCCTCCTCTCGTTTGGGAGAGCGTTTCAAGGGAGGCGTTGGAACAACTTCTTTCTCGGGCCTAGGTTTCAGGGGTTTCAAGTCTTTGGCCACGTTCTGCCACAATCCAGAGGGATCAACCGCTGCTGGATCAAGGGTTGTTGGTTTTTTGTCTGATTTGACGGGAGGTTTATTTTTTTTGCCTTGCATCCTTGGTCCTTAGGAAAGTCTAGGGTATAATGAAGGAAATCGTGTGTGGATGCCATGAAAACTCATTTGTTCTTTTTGTTTTTTGTTCTTGTTCTTACCTTTCTGGTTGGCGGTATGCCGGAAGGGGGCGGCTCCGCTTGGGCTCAGACGGTTTCCAGCTCTCGAACAATGTCACTTGTGAAACCTTCGTCAGCAGAAGATGTGGGGCTTCTTTTTTATAAAGTTTCTGGTGCGCGGCCCGATTTTGGCCTGATTATTCGTCAAACTCGCGCCTATCGTGAGATGAACGCAACAGAGCGTATGAAAGTTCTTGAAAGCGAAACAGGACGTTTATCAACCAAGTTTAACTCTCTTGATGCGAAATCAAGCGTCATTGTTATTCGGGCGGCGGTCGAGATGGTGTTGACTCTTGATCCTCCGAACAAGAAATACACCATGGACATTAAATATCCGTCCACAGGAACAATCTTTTTCCCCTATGAGTTTTCGGGGCGTCCTATTGCAGTTTTGGCCGATGGGATCGAGAATTTTGAATCGGTTGCCTTGACCAGCCAAGAAGCTCTGAAAGCTTCGCGGCATGAAGGTCGGCGGACGGTCACAATGGTTCTTGAGTTAAAACCTCTCTCTGGTAGTTACAAAAATCCAATCATGCTGGAAGGGGCTCGCCATTATCCCTTATTGGCTCAGATTGGTTACATCGGGTTCTTCTCGCAAAACATGGAAGAAGTTTGGTCTTGGAAAGCTCCGTGGCATACCTTTACCGGAGATGAGGGGATTCTGATGTTGCGACCAACGCAAAGAAGTGGGCGGTAATGCTGTCACGACTTGACCCCGTGTTTCGTACAATTCTTCGCCGAACCGAAGAAACAGATACACGGCTTCATATTCGTCGGGACGAAAGCCAAGGTCAGGAAAAAGGAAAAAAAGGGCCAGATAGTGGCGAATATACCCCTCTTGCTTGGGAGGATTCTGCCACAGTGTCAGTAGCGGCCCTTAAGGCGTTCTTGCAAACTTTGCTACAAGGAACACTTCCAGCAAAAGACACCCCTTCTCCCCATTCCTTTTCACCAGAAAGAGAAACGGACAGTGTGAGTTATCGGGCGGCGCGAGCCTATCAAACCACAGGGCGAGCTGTTCATGACCCCAACATTGAAGCTCAGCTCCCGCCTCCTCCTCCGGCAGGGGGAGGGGCAGCCGAAGCTGTTTCTCTGGGAAGCGACTTCTCAGAGAAAGATCTGGCCGATGTCCAAAGCTTTGTTGCAGACTTGATTGAGTTGGAACGACTCGGTGTTACTGACCTGACCATCCAACGGAGCCAAACTTTCTTAGAAGGCGTTCGCCAAGCAATTGAAGCCGCCAAAGAGAAAGAGTCCTCACGCTAACCTTCTTTTCTCAAAGAATTGCCGCTTTCCACCATCTGGATATAAACCGAGATCCACCCACGCACGCTGCGTAGCCGAGATGGTGGCCGGACAGGGTTATCCATTTCAGGCAAAGACCTGCCAATCATCCGGTAATATCTGCGAAGGGCTCGTAATTTGAATCGCAGTTTGGCAATAGCCTGTTCAGGGCTGTTGGCCGTTACTCTTATTTCTGGAAAAGAATGAACTGACGCATTATAGAAAAATTCCTCACCATTTTGATTTGCCTCCCCACAGACAGGGATGCATTCTATCCAATAGCCATTTTTTGGCATCTGGAACTCCTTTTTCATTAGATAGTATTGATATAACATATTTTTTGAACAAAAGCAAAAAGATGGGCGAATATCGCTATAAATATGAAAACTTATAAATTTCAAAAGAGATTCTTCATAAAATCTGAATTTTGTATATTCTTGAGAAGAATGGAGCTTCCAACCTTAGGAAAAAAGCATGACGTATGACTCTCAAAATATCTTTGCACGGATTCTGCGCGGCGAGATTCCTTGTCAAAAAGTCTATGAAGACGAGTATGTTCTGGCGTTTCATGACATCGCGGCCAAGGCCCCCGTTCATGTTCTGGTTATTCCCAAAGGAGAATATCGGGATATTGCCGATTTTGGCTCTCGCGGAACACCGGAAGAGATAACAGGTTTTTATCGGGCGGTTGGAAAGCTGGCGAATGAGTTAGGGCTGAGTGAATCTGGATTTAGAGCGATTGCAAATTGTGGGCTTAACGGAGGGCAAGAAGTTCCTCATTTCCATACCCATCTTTTGGGGGGCCGTTCTCTTGGCCCCATGCTGGCTCGCGAATTTAGTGGGCAAGGCGGGAACTTGGAAAGGGAATAACATTCCCCAGATGGGCGGCAGGCTGTTTTGCCTGAGGGTTTTCCTCAAGGCAAAGGTGCAAGTAAAATTCGGCAAGGTCTGGTTCCAGAGCCTCGGCATAGGATGCAGACATATCCGCCAAGACATCGCACAACGTGGCAAGTCCCGCTAGCTCTGATCTCGCCACATCCGCACTCAGACCAAAAATTTCTGACAAGGCTTCAAAGTCTTCTTGCATATAAACGACTTGTCCTTCTATCTCTTTTTCTTGAGCAAGAACGTGTCCGGCATAGTCGTTCAAAATACAATCGGACTGAAAGCGCAGCGGCGTGCGGGCGGTTGCATCAAGGGCATTATGTCCTGCCAAGATTTGGGCACAACACGCCAGAGCAACGAGGGCCTTCTCAGCGTTCATTTCGGAAATCATTGTCTGCAAGGCATAAACCTCATCCTCAGCCAAGTTCCGCTCGGGTGTTGCAAGAAGATCAGCAACAGCGACCGGAACTTTGAGACCGGTGTAAAGGAGAACCAATTGCCTGTCGGTAAAATTTTCCATCACAAGATGGAGTAAATACCCGAATGGTTAGGATCGGGTTAAGAGGTCTAAGGGAAAGTTCAGGAATTATAGGCTGGCTCATCGCGGCTAAGATCCGCCAAAGCAATTGTGGTCCCCGAAAGTTTTGCCGAAGGGGGAGAGGAGCGAAACATCCCCGCAACGTGCCCACCGACATCTTTTCCAGTGCTGGCTTCCACAACTGTATCAGCAATTGCAGTTGCAGCCCCAACCACGCCCCCAAAGGCAG
The DNA here is from genome assembly GCA_016794285.1 of Alphaproteobacteria bacterium. Taxonomy (GTDB): domain Bacteria; phylum Pseudomonadota; class Alphaproteobacteria; order Micavibrionales; family Micavibrionaceae; genus UBA1573. The sequence continues at coordinate 4,054 of JAEUKO010000094.1, forward strand.
TATCTCCGATAATACGGGCGGCAGGCTTGATTTCATCGCCAGTCACAGCGCGGTAGATGGTTCCGATTATCGGAAGATGCTGAAGAGGGTTTATGACATCCAAAAGGTCAAGAAATCCAAAGGACTCCTCTTTCTTCGGAGGCGTTGCATTTTCTGCCTCGGCCAAGGCACTAGCAAACGTAACAGCCTTGGATTCCTTTGACAAAGAGACGTTTTCAAG
>JAEUKO010000095.1:0-4045 GCA_016794285.1 Alphaproteobacteria bacterium
CGCATCGGCAGCATACATCAGGGACGGACCGCCGCCCATGTAAATCGCCATTCCCAAAACTTCTGCTACTTCCTCACGGGTTGCACCCAAGCGTGCGAGGGCCTTTGTATGATAACCAAGACAGCCATCGCAATGAGCGGCAACGCCAAGCGCAAGAGCAATCATTTCCTTGGTTTTTTCATCGATTGCCTTTGTTTGCGTGGCCGCTTTGGCCATACTGCTAAAGCCCGCCATCGTATCGGGGATCAGCTTATGCAGCTCTTTGCTATAGGTGGTGATATCGCCGATAATCGCTTTATATTCCTTAGTCATATTTTGTCCTTTCCTATTTTTTAAACCAATTTTGCACTTCTTCAATCGAAGGAATTCCGCCGGAATGAACGATTTTTCCGTCAATCATCACGGCGGGTGTTGTCATGACACCGTTTTGAATAATCTCAATCTCGTCAGTAATTTTCGTGATTTGAACAGGCACGCCCAGTTCTGCAGCTTCGCGTTCAATGCGGTGAACAGTGGACTCGCAGCGTGAACAACCTTTCCCAAGAACAGTAATATCCATGATTAACCTCCAAAAATAATGTTGAACGAATACCCAACGCCCACGAAGGCGAGGAATAAGAATGCGACAAAGAACACAAGCATTTGCGGCTTCAAAACTTTGCGCAGGATCAAAAGTTCGGGCAGAGAGATCGCCACAATGCTCATGATAAAGGCGAGAATAGTGCCGATAGGAACGCCCTTGTTTAGCAACACTTCCGCCACAGGAATGATGCCTGTCGCGTTGGAATAAAGCGGGATACCCACCAAAACGGCCAGAGGCACGGCAAAGATATTATCCGCGCCCGCATATTCCATGAACCATTCCTGCGGCACATAGCCATGCAACCCTGAGCCAAGGCCGACACCAATCAGAACATAAAGCCAGACGCGCTTGATGATATCAACGGCTTCGCCGCGCGCGTATTTCTCGCGCCAGCCCCAACCCTTGGCTTCTTCGGCACTCTGCGGCGTGGGCATTTTGATGTTCCAGACATAGGGCTCGACCCATTTGTTGAGGTTCAGCGCATCAACGATGAAGCCGCCGATGATCCCGAGCGCGATGCCCGTCCCAACATAGGCGAGCGTGAATTGAAGTCCCAACGCCTCTCCCAACAAGACCACCGCCACTTCATTCACCAGCGGTGAAGTAATCAGAAACGCCATGGTGACACCAAGCGGAATCCCCGCCGACAAGAAGGCGATAAAAAGCGGCACAGACGAACAAGAACAAAATGGCGTAATTGCACCTAAAATTGCCGCCAGAACATAACCCGTAAAACGTGATTTACCCGTGAGCCAGACGCGCACCTTCTCAGGCGACACGAACGACCGCCCAAAGCCGATGATATAAATCATCAGAGCCAGCAGGAAGAAAATCTTGGTCGTATCTTCAATAAAGAAATGAACGGCATCGGCCAGCTTCGTCCCTTTCTCAAGGGAGAACAAGCCATAGGCCATCCAGTCAGCAAGGTAGGTGAACATCTCAAGCATTCTCTATCTTATATCCTATCGACAGGAATTTTGACATACTGAACACCATTGGTTGCTTGCCCAAAGGTTCTGCCACCCGTTAAACCCAATGAAAGGCCAACGGCTGCTCCATAGACAATGGCGATAGGATCAAAAACCATTATTCATCCTTACTGGCAACTCTGACCAACTTTATCGCCTGAAGATGCACTGCAAGTTGTTGTGGCACATGCGCCTTCACTCATCTTATTCCAAGGGGCTTTTGTTAAGAAGAGAGCCATTCCGCAGCGGTCGGTAACGCCCGCAAAGATCAAGCCACACCCGACAAACAAAGGAATAATGCCAAAGATTGGATTGATGAATAACGCTAGGGCTGCACCTGTCGCGGCGAACAAGCCCGCTGCGATGCGCACCTGACGCTCAAGCGAAATCGGGCCTTTTGCTTTCACGCCACGGGCAGTCGTGCCCGTGCCATGGCCTTTCATGTCATGACCGCAATCTTCGCAGGCGATAATACCGCCTTCGATAATTTTGACATTTTGGTATCCTTCGGCGGCAAACTTTTCTGCCGCTTGCGCTGCCCGTTTTCCGCTACGGCACAGGATATAAACTTCCCCATCTTTGCCCAAGCCGTGACGCATCATAAAATCGGTTGGTTTTAATTCATCAAGAGGTACATGCGCGTGGCCGAAATCGATATGCTTTTCCGCGTGTTCCATTTTGGTGCGAACGTCCAAGATGACACCTTGATTCGGGTCCATGTGATCGAGTTCTTTGGCGTTTATGGTGGCAAAGCTGGTCATGACGGCTCCTTCGGGTAAGGTAAAACTTGCATTTCTAGTTTAGTATGTTATACTAATATAAATTATACTATCGTAATATAAAAGTCAAGACCCTTTAGGCTACGGAGATGAAGATGGATAGAAAGCATGAAAAACTGGAGAGCGCAGTCGGATTGCTGAAGCTTTTATCCCACCCTGTTCGCTTGTCAATTTTGTGCAACCTTCTGCACAAGGGGGAAATGAACGTCACCGAGATTGTTGAAGCCGAGGCCGGCGCGGCGGGGCAGTCCCAAATTTCTCAGTTCTTGGGAAAAATGCGCAGTGAAGGTCTGGTCAAAAGCCGAAAAGACGCCCAAACCGTTTTTTATAAAATTGACTCGCCGCAAGCCAAAAAAGTTGTTCAGGCTCTTTATGCTATATATTGCGGTAAGTGCTGAATGACTGTAGCGCGTCACGCAAACTGGCCGATTACATAAACCTCATCATTTGCCAGTTGGATGTCACCCTGCAAGTTTTTTTATCGAGTGGCGAGCCACCCGAAGCTTTAGCGTAGGGTGGCGGTGTGGAACTGACTCAAATTAAAACTAGAAACAGAGCACCAGGTTCCTCATATTTAGGCTTGCCAGGGCGAATTATTCTCGAATCCATGACGAAATCTTCGTAATGATCTGACGAATTTACCGACGTTCTCACCATATAAGCACAAAATTTTGCCGCTCAGTAGTGTAGAGTTCGAGAAAGTGGCCTAGTGAGCCTGAGGGAAGCGCAGAGGTACACACGATCCATTTGTTGCTGTGATCAGGCCCACAACGGAGCCAATACCTCAGCTTGCTGTAGGACTGTTTGAACGGCCACGTCCTGCAAATCTGGCGGATAGCCATATTTCTTGAGGATTTTCTTGACCTCAATCCGCAGTTTGGCGCGGGCGCTGTCACGATGCATCCAATCGACCGAAATATTATTACGAACAGAAATGACAAGTTCTGTGGCAATCACCCGGAGCTTATCGTCGCCAAGCAACTGCAGAGCGCTATCATTTTCCGCCAGGGCATCATAGAAGGCGATTTCTTCCTCACTCAAAACCTGTTCTTCGCCACGCTCACGGTCGGCCTTGATGTCTTTAGCGATAGCGATCAGTTCTTCCAGAAGCTGGGCGGCGGTGATGGCGTTGTTATGATAGCGTCGAACAGCAGCTTCCAGCCGCTCGCTGAATTTCTTGGATTGAACCACGTTGGATTTGGTACGGGATTTAATCTCACCGTTGATCAGTTTTTGCAAGGCTTCGAGGGCAAGGTTTTTCTTCTTCATGCCCTGGATTTCGGCCAAAAACTCGTCGGACAGGATCGAGATATCCGGCGATTTGATGCCCGCCGCTGAGAGAATATCGACAATTTCCGTCGAAACCACGGCCCGGCTGACCATCTGTTGAACGGCAACATCAATCTCGGCTTGGGTTTTTCCCTTGCCAGGCTCGCTTTTAATCAGGGCAGCACGAATAGCTTGGAAAAACCCGACATCATCCCGAATGTTCCCAGCTTCAGGCGATGTTGCCGCCAAGGCATAAGCACGTGAAAGTCCGACCACGGCATCAGGGAATTTACGAAGGATGGCTTTCTTGGCCTCTTCTGTTTGCTCTTTTTCTGCATCGCGGTGCTGTTGATCCAATATCCATTCCAGTGCTTCTGCCATGGTCGCCAGACGCTCTGCTGGGGTTCCTTTCAAGCCACGCCGATAATCGAACCCATGGAACATAT
>JAEUKO010000096.1:0-4038 GCA_016794285.1 Alphaproteobacteria bacterium
CGCCATCGCTTCGCGCACCGCTTTTTCCAACCGAGACAAGGCCATTCTTCTGTGGTTTTGGATGTTTTGTGCAATCGCTGCGGTTACTTTTTCGTCTTGCACAATTTTTGCGACGCGCTCCGCCTCGCTCAACATTTTTGGCAAATAGCGGATTTTTTCAAGGAAGACATACAGGTGACGACCCCCATACATCTCATAGAGAATTTCTTTCTTTTTGTCAGCCAGAGAGTGCAACGCTCCGCTTGCTCCCTCTCCGATACAGATGGCTGGAATGCCCATTCTCCATGCGTTGACACAAAGATGATATGTATCTGTGACGATAAAACGGCACGCGCTCATCTGGGACAAAATCACCCCGGGCTCACAAGGAACCGAATTGACCTCATAGCCAAAAACAAGACCGGCGACACGCCGCATCAAAGAGCTGCTGGGAAACCACGGAATCCATTTGCAAGCTTCGCCGAGTTGAGAACCCACTAACTTTGAAAAAATAAGCATATGAAGTTTAGAGGGGGAGCGGCCAAAAAAGACTCCCACGCCGCTTTGTGTTTCAGATTTTTTGAATCCTTTTAACTGGTTCAAGTCGCTATTTTGTAACAAAATGGCGCAGTCACATCCCAAAGTTGCCTCATGCCCTCGCAAGGGGGAAACCTTGGCGGAGGACAACGCATCGCGGAAAAGAACCGCTCCAATTTTTGAGAAAATTCTCTGACAACACCTCGTATAGAGCGTATCGACCTCGTCTGTGGCAACATTGGTGATGATGGTACTCCCAAACACGATTGCTTTCTTGAGCTGTACCTCATCCAAGAGAGACAAGAATATGTATTTTGAGCGGTTTTCAAGAAGGGCCCGCTCCGCAGGGCTCCCGCCGCCGCCTTGTATTCCATCGTTCCACGCCCCCATGTCATAGACCCAATAAGACCGAGAATGGATAAAATCTCCCCAATAAAGGAAAACGTCCGAACGAAGAAATTGTTCAGAATGTTGAGCAATATCAAGATACTGGTGCGGCATATCGCCGTCTTTATACTCCTGTTTTCCCTCTTTGCTGAAGGTATAGAGCGTAACCTCAGCTTCTGGAAACATACCAGCCACAATCGTATGCGCCGCTAAATCGACCGTCACCATGCCAGTATTCCGCCCGGGGAGATAGGCGCAGATAACGGCTATTTTCTTTTTGTTATTTTCCATTCTTAACTTCCGTTTTACGAACCTTCCTCCCCTCGCGTAACCTCGAAATTTGGTAGTACCGCGCCGTAAGGGGTGGTATAGGGAATGCGGTTTTCTACATGAGGCTTGGACAGAAATCAAGATGAAACACTTGGGACAGCATATCTCAAAAGGGCTGAATGCCGCCAAAAAAGCGCGAACGATCCACTTAAGGTTGCTCTCCCTTCTGGACCAAATCCTCTTTTCGGCGGGAAATTTCATCCTGACCGTGACTTTGGCGCGGTTTTACACCGATAGCGAAGTAACCGCCTATGGGATTGGGCTTTCGATTTCTCTGTTGGTCCAAAGTACGCAGCGGACGTGTTACGTTGTCCAGAGCTCCCTCCTTCCTGCGCCGATTTTTGTCAAACGCCTTTCAAAAGTCATGGGCCAACACCTTGTGACATGGGGATGCTTGCTCGGCCTTGGGGCCGTGGTCATGGCCGGCTTCATGCTGTTTTTCCCGTCTCCCTTCCATACGGCTTTGGCGGCTGTGATTGTGGTGACGACCCTCATCTACGCGCAACTGAGTTTTGACCGCATTGTCTTGCTCAAAACCGGACGCATTATAGACCCGTTTCTTTCCTCGCTTCTGTTTTGTGGCCTGAATGCCGCTTTGTTTTTCGCGGCGCGGTTCTGGCAAATTGGTTTTCTTCCTTTGATGCTGATTGTGGGAACCTATGCCGCCCTAAAAATTGCTCGGCTTGTCTGGATCACGGGCAAACCCGATTTCTTTTGGGGGTGGCGTATGATGACAAAAGCCAACAAAAGACTCCTCCCCAGCTCGATCTTAGGGATTGCGGGGTCTTCGGGATTCAGTGAATTTCCGCTCTTTCTTCTCGGAGCCATCGCCGCACCCGCGCAAACGGCGGCCTTTGTGGCCATTCGCGGCCTTGTCCAACCTTTGAGCATTATTGTCAGAAGCCTAGATGTTATTGACAAAAACTTTTTCCAGTATTCGAGTGTAAACGGAAAATCTTTCGGCCTTCGCAGTGCCTTTCTGCGTCAAGTCAGACTCTACGGAGCTTTGTGCCTCCTCACCCTTTTGGGATCGGCCACCCTTGGCGAGCCGATTGTCTTGCTGTTTTATGGGGAACGCTATGCTGAATTCTGGCCACTTATCATTGGTTGGGCGGCTTATTTTTCATTTGGCGCATTGTCCTACCCTTTGGAAACAGTCATCGTCAAAGCCGGACAATTGAAGCGTTACAACCACCTAAGGTTAGGAGCGGGGGCGATTGGTATTCTTTTGGCCTTTGCCTTGTGCCCGTTTTACGGAGCCTACGGCGCGATTACCGCCTGTGTGGTTGGGTGGATCGCCTCGGTTGGTCTGGGAGTCTGGCTTGTGCGCGATGTTCTGTTTCCGGTCGCAGAAGATATAGCGCACCCCAAATAGAATAATTATGAAGTGGTGCGCTATAAAGGGCGCGACGGCGTCCTCGTCCCCTGTGGGACGAAGCCTGCGTGGCGTTTGAACGCAGACATAAATTGATTTAATTTATGTCGTCAAAGCTGTATTGCCGGATCAAACCAGCCCTGATATAAATTTTCTTGAAAAGGGGATTCCTGATGACACTTTTGCCTTATGTCCTGAAACCTTGGACCCTTCCGCCGCAATTTGTTTGCCTGTCGATTGCGGGGATTTCTGCTTTTTCCTTGATAGCCGCCTTGATTGCCCAATTTGGGTTTGATCTGCGGCCTTGTTACCTTTGCCTGCTTCAGCGCGGCCCCTTTGGACTCAATATTTTGCTTGGCCTTTACGGGGCAGCAGTTGCCAGATTTCGTGCTTTGATGATCGGCCTCTCGGGTTTTATTTTTCTCGCCAATTCGGTGATTGCCTTTTACCATTCGGGCGTTGAGCGCAAATGGTGGACGGGCTTAGAAGGATGCTCTGCGCCAGACATGAGCGGCTCAGTCGAAGAACTTATTCGGCGAATCCAAGAAGTCTCGGTGGTCCGTTGTGACGAAATCCCGTGGAGCCTGTTTGGACTTTCGATGGCGAATTATAACGTTGCGCTTTGCTTGGGATTGGGCGTTTTGTGTCTGGCTTATGTTGGCCTTAGAAAACGCGATGGTCTCAGCCTTCTTTAGAGCCCATCTAAACCCCCTTTCGTCATCCCGTTGGCGTGTTCCACAGGGACACTGGCACGAACGGGATCCAGAATCTCGTGCAGCTTCGCTGCACTCAGAGTGCCAGACCCCCGCCTGAAGCGGGGGTGACAATGAGGACTTTTATAAATATTTAGACCTCGAAGCCCAGCATCGCTGAAATCAACGCAAAGCATCCCAAATAAAACATATAAAAAGCGACAGCTTCTGCTCCGCTGCGCTTTTTGGAAAAATCAAATAAATCTCTCAACATTCCGGCCTCTTTTTCTGTATAGCTAAGTCCATAATTACTTATTTGTCATCCCGTGGGCGCGTCCGTGGGACGCTGGCACGCACGGGATCCAGAATCTCGTGCAGCGACGCTGCACTCAACATACCAGATCCCCGACCTGCGGTCAGCTTCGCTTCCCTTATCGGGGATGACAACTGCATAAAAATTATAGGCTCAGTTGTAAGCCGCAACGCTATCAATTCAGCATAAGAAAAAGCAAGAAAAAAGAAGAAGCCAGAGCAAATTCTCTGGCTTCATTTAGGATGAAAAGAGACCTTTATTATTTGCTGCTTCCAGGCAATGTCGTTAGCAAAGCAACGGGTAGCATCCCGAGCATAACATTGGTGGTGTAGGATAGATAAACACCAACCCCAACGAGTAAGAGAGAGAACCGATCACTCGTCAATTTCCGTCCGGTCAAGATCATGCTGGAGAGAACCAACACA
>JAEUKO010000097.1:0-3910 GCA_016794285.1 Alphaproteobacteria bacterium
GTTATCTAGGACAGCCCCTAATGTTGTTGTAGGGAGTGTGTGATTATGTCTTTGGTGGATTGGATTCTGCGGCCTGTTTTCTCGAGGGACTTGCGGAAAATTCAGACGGGGCAATGTCGTGGATGGGACCTTGTGAGTGTTCTTGAGAAGTATAATGACAGGGCATCCCAAGAACGCACCAATTCGAGTGCCCTTATTCGAAACGAGGTAGCGCGTGCGGCTTTGGAATCTCTAGAAGGAAGAAAAATCTCCGATGATGGTTACTATCGGTGTCTTGACTTGATTGCCGAGGCCGGTCCTTCTCGTAAACAGGTTTTGAATATTGTGGTGAAGCAGACGAAGGAGGATGGGTACCTGAACAGTGCGTGCTACCTCGGCAGTCTGGTTGAGAGGGGCGACTTCGAGGATGGCGTTTTTGCAGGGGCTCAGAGCGATCTGTTGCTGCGATGTGCCCAATTGATTTTTACATTTCGGCATAAAGACAATCTGAGTGTGGAGAATGTACTTAGCTCTCTCACCTGTGAATTGGACAGGAGAAATGGTGTTGATAAAGATCTGAGCGATGCAATACGCAATACGATTGTTCCCTCAAGACGCTTGGAACAACTGGATCCTGTAGTTGTTTTTCGCACACTCTGCGTCTTGAAAACACCCAGCGCGGCAGAAGATGCGGCGCGGTTGTTTTTTCGGCATCCGGATCTGCTCTCTGTTTCCCTTTGCGCACAGATCACACAAAGGTTGGAGACGGGAGATGAGTTTGGGAGGTCTCTTCTAAGAGAGGTTTCCAATCCGGACACTCTTATGAGGGAAATTCGGGCAGGAGGAGAGAGCCTACTGCGGAGAGCATTTCAGGATCTCGTATCTCAAAAAGGAAGTGGATTTCCGGCGGGAAATCTGCGTAATCAGTTTGAACGTTGCGCGGAGGCTGTAAAAGAAGCAGGACAAGAAATTCCGCTCTCCGCCCCTGCTGGTCCCTAAGCAACATGATAGCGTAAACGGTGCGGAGTTCAACTTGTCAAACCGCTTTGGGAAGTAGAGTTCTTGCGGCTTGGAGCCATGCGAACAGTTTGGTGTCGGCATAAGGGGCCGGATTCAATCGCGCTAAGGCGTTAAATTTTTCGGATGTTCCGCTGATAATTTTTTCGGCAATTGCTCTGCCGTACAAAGCCGTGTTGACCATGCCTTGGCCTGAGAATCCACTAGCATAATAGAACCCTTTTGCAGAGTTCAGAAGGACGGGAAGACTTGTGCGGCTCAGGTCGCAACGGCCACTCCAATTTCTTTCGGTTTTGATGGCATGGCGGTCAAGTTGCGGGAACATGGCCCGCATTTCTTTTTCAATCTTGCGAATTTCCAAAGCAATTTGTATTTGTGCCAGGGCATCGGCTCCGCCAAAGGTTAGACGATAACGGCCTTTGGTTTCTGGATCAGGAACAAGGCGGCCATAGTTCATTCCCACATCGGCCGCATCACAGAAACAAGCCTTTCCGGGCACCATGTCCCGCGCCAGTTCTTCGGGGAAAGAGTCCGTCATCAAAATAACGGTTCGCACGGGAACATAGGTGCGCGGCACCAGATCATACCCGACTCCTTTCGGACGGAGAAAATCAGCGCCGGTGGCGAGAACAATATTCGCAGCTTTTACCTCGCCTTTGGGAGTGGTAACCAGATACCCGCCGCCAGACAAAACGCGAATCTGTTGAGCTGGAGCGTTTTCGGTGAGAGGCACGCCTGTTTTTTGCGCCAGTTGCAGGGCGGCCTGCACATATTTTGCGGGGTCTAGATGACCATATAGCTGGCCTTCCGTCCCTTCGTACAAGAGGCCGTTCCGGTATAGGCGGGTATTGACAAAGTTTTTGCAAATCTCTTCGGCAGAAACAGGGCGGACAAAATCAAGACCGCTGCCGTGGAAGACTTTGACCTCCTCCTCAATCCACCTGGCTTGCTTGTCTGTTTTGCTGGCCAGTAATACGCCGGAACGGAAATCGCATTGATCCTCGCGTATTGCGATACGACTGTGAATGCTCCGCAGTGTTTCATGGACCATGTTCCACGTTGTGAGGGTGAGATCATCGCCAAAGGATTTTTTCATCTCGCTGAAGGGACACTGAAAGCCTGGCCATAGCTGACCGCCGCTGATGGAGGAGGGGCCCGAAAAAAATTTTCCAGCCTCTATCAACACAACATCCCGACCGGCTTCGGAAAGATCCAGAGCCGTACTCAACCCCAGCAAACCGCCCCCAATCACAAGGGTTTCGGTTTCAGAGGGAAGGGAAGGCGTTGGCGTCATCATGAGCCTTACTTTGTTTGAGGGACGCAATCTTTGAAAAATTTATCGACGAAACTTCTGAACTCCACAAGAGAGAGTTCCGATTTTTCTTTGATCTGCTTAGAGAATATCTGATTAAAGCAGGCTTGGTATTTGTACCGAGAAACCCACTCTTTGCTCTCATCCCACGGGAAGTCAACGCTCAAGGTAACCTTTGAAACATCGTCTCCTGCGTATGTTACCGTTGCAAAGCAACTCGCCGCTCCGGCTTCCAAATCTGCATAGGCCTCAATGCCACGATCTTCGCCATAGGCAATCACTGGAAAATCGGCTGGCGTAATGTTTATAGTGGCATGGATTTTTTCATCTTTAATTTCCGCATCTAATACGCCCCCATTGCAACGATCGCCACCCCAGATTATTTTTTTGACAACAAGAGTTTCTCCTTCAATCTGAACAATCAAAACTTCGGAAAACCTTCCGGATCCTCCGCTTCTCCACGCCGTTTCAACCACAACGTCACTGCCTTGTTTTCCAACCACTCTATAACTCATATATGGGGGAGAAAAACTCTCTTCCTTTTCAGCGTATTGATAAGATGTTTCCAGAAATGAATCTTTTGTACGGAGTGTTTTTATATTCTTGATGGCATCGTTCTTTTCACACGTGGCTATATCTACTTTTTCGACAGCTTCTGGCCCGAGCAACTTATCAAAACACAAAGGGGGAATTTCTTTTCCGTTCCACAGCAAGAGAGGTTGATCCTCACTTTTAGAAGAGTTTTCTGCCGCCCATGAGGCTAAGGGCAGAAGACTCGCCGTACAGACAAGAAATACTGCCAAATAATTCCGCATATTATCTCCCTTTTTATCTTGTGTCAGAGATTTTCATGAAAAGATTGTGCTTCCGAGGGTAATCGTAAAGACCAAGAAGTTCAATCCAGCAATTGCAAAACTCTGCTCCGTGGACGCGAGCGTTTTGCCTTCTCAAGATTAGTGTGTTCGAAGGCAGCTTTCAGGCCAGCTCAATTTTGTTGAGCGACTTTTCACCCGTTTCGCCGACATCGCGCAGCTCGGTCTTGACCTTGCCGTGGACCCGCTTCCTCACCTCCTGCAAAAGGTCTTCGCGCCGCCTTCTGCCCTTGATAAAAACGGCAACGGGAAGCTTGATAACCAAGGCGAGCTGTTCGGCAACACGGCAACCTATGCCAACGGGTTTTTGAATCTGAAGCCATTGGCACTGGCCGGAATCTGGCTTCAAACTTATTCAAATAATAACGCAGAGTTTGGCAAATCCCAAGTTACGTAAAAGTTTGACTTTTTCAAAAACAGGCTGATAAGGTAGGGCAGAAATTCCAATCGCAGAAGAGCATAGTTAAACGATATGACCACCGTTTTATGTAAGACATTACTGAGTTTGTACGCACATCTGCCTGTCGTGAACAAACTCACCGAAAAAGACATTGAAGACGGCTTGCTTCGCATGAAGTTTTTCGTTCCCGTCATGCTGGACAAAAATCACCCCGTAGAAGGGGTTTTCAGGAAAATTTTTCTCTATAGTTTTTTTCTCTCCATCTTACCGTTCTCTGTCTATTTTTTGTATGTAACACAGGTAAGTGGGGTAGGTTTGACCCTACAGGCC
>JAEUKO010000098.1:0-3784 GCA_016794285.1 Alphaproteobacteria bacterium
GATCAAAAGCATCCAGCACGGCGTCCTTGCGTTCCGCGTCCCATGACCAAATACCCGGATGCTCAATCACTTCATCACGAAGAATTTGACCGCTGTCCAGAGATTTAAGGATATAGCGAACGATCATCGGCCCCCCTTTATCGAAATCCTGCCATACATCCAAGGATGCGTCGTATTCATAGCCGCCAGCTATGCGTTCAATCCGTCCCATGTCTTCCCGAGTGCCGTTATGGATGTAACTCAGATACACACCATAACCGCCCTCGTCCTCAATCACCACGTCGCAGGTCAAACGCGTTCCCGCCTTGTGCACCGCGAAGGGAACGGATATGGGTTGCTCGTCTCCGCACGGCCCATAACGCGGGAAGGGAGACCACCCGACAAATAGCGCGTTATACCCAAATGCCGCGAGCCCAGCTAGAGAGAGTAAGAGCATCGCAAAGACTCCTTTCCTAGTGCTTACTGACATCTGGACCGCCTTCGACTTTCTCAATTTTGACGGCGCGACCTTTGTCGAAAAAGACGCGGAAGATCGTTTCTTCGGGAGGCAAAAACTGGGTCGATGTCTTGAACGTCATCGTGATTTGGCTGTTGTCAGGCCTCAAAGTCTGAGCCCACATCACATCATAGGGATCGGCCCCACGACCCCAATGCTCTTGATCAGCGGAAACGTTAAAAAAGAACGCTCCACCCGCCAGCTTGGCTTCATAGGGAGTCATGCCGAGTTCCACGCGTCCGGCTAAAATAGAGTCCTTATACTTGGCCGCAACCCAATCAGGATGTTCGGCAAGTGTCTTAACAGCGAAGTCTTTACGTTCATCAGTCATGGTGTTGGCAGCTCCATCTACATTGGGCGTGGGATTGGCCTGCGCCGCATGGCTGGACGGAGGGCAGAGGGTCACAACCAACACAGAGCCAAAGAGTAAAACGCGCGCACTCCGCGTGAGTGGGTAGGAAAACCCAAAAATACCGCGAACAAAGAGACTATCCGTCATTGCAAAACCCCCATTTGTTTGATGTAACGAAAGGACCCTATAGCCTAAGCCTAAGCTAAGTCTATAATTACTTATTCGTCATCCCGTTGGCGCGTCCGTAGGACGCTGGCACAAACGGGATCCAGAGTCTCGTGCAGCTTCGCTGCGCCCACATACCAGATCCCCGATCTACGGTCAGCTTCGCTTCCCTTGTCGGGGATGACAATTGTATGAATAATTATAAACTTAGCTATAGCAAAATCTATTCAAGAAAGTCAAACCAACCCTCCGCATCATGAGGCTTGGGATTTCGTCAAGTTGCGATGATGTTTTGAATAAGTTGGTGGCCCCGACCGGAGTCGAACCGGTACGCCTTTTGAGCGAGCGATTTTAAGTCGCTTGCGTCTACCTGTTTCGCCACGGGGCCGTGAGAAGAGAGGGCAGCTCTCCTCTTTACAGGAAAAGCCCTATAGGTTTCAAGCCGCTGCCTGAGCAGATTCGATTATTTTTGTAATTTTTTGTAGCGTCTGGCGGCCCTTGGCGGTCAGGTAGATTTCTTTCCGCCGCCGCTCCTCTGGCGATATTTTCAGCTCAATGAGGCCGTAGGGCTCTCCATTTTGGCGGAAATCCGACAAAGCCCCAACGATTCTGGAAATAGTTGATAGGGAAAGGCCGGTTTTCTCGGCCAGCGTGGTCAGCGAACATCCCTCATTCAGGGAGATTTCTGACAGACAGATTGCGTACTGAATCGGAAATTCCGAATCGATCTTTTGCAACTGGTGCAGAAGGGCAAGGAATGTGCGGGCTGCCCATTCGGGGATCAAGGACGACTTGTCCGTTAATTTTTGTGCCATGTATTATCCGGTCTTCGCGTTCAATAACAGACCATGGCGTGAGAATAATCTGCATCCATGGCAAATCTACTATTGTCTCTTTATCCCATTTGTTGAAATTATACAATGGTCTTGCGCCCAGAAGAGTTGAGACCTCTATATAGATTGCCCCGACTCCGGTTATACGAATGTACATTTTTGAATGCCTCGCTTCAAACGCGGATGTTGGCCGTCGTTTGATGTCCCCTTGTTTCTATAATTCTAAGTTGTGAAGCGTTAACAATTGGTTGAGGCATATTTTCGTCGTGTTCCGTTATCCGTTAAAACGTGAAGATCAAGAAAACGAATGGGTGAGAGCAATCCCAGAATCACAACCGGAGGCTTGGTCATGGGGAGCATTTGTCCATCTTCGTCTATATATGAGCTATCACTCATACTACTAGAGGTTATAAAATTAAGGCCAAAAGTAGAGGGGCCGGAAAAGAGACACGCCTTTAGAATAGTCTCCGAAATATCTGTCCCTCCAAATTCGGTATTGTGAAAAACACACTGTTCAAGGTCAGAATAGCAAAGACAAGCGTTGAACATTTGGCAGTCACTGAAATTGCATTGCCGCAATGTAGACTCGCTCAAATTTGCTCCGGTCAGGTTACAGCCAGAAAAATCTGCCTCGCGTAGGTGGATGCCATCCAGATTAATGTCGCGCAGGTCTGCGTTGTGCAGACGTAACCTGTCTAAACAAATTCCTTCACGAAGTGCGGACTCAACTGCATCTTTAACAGAAGGGTATATGCCAGAGTGTAAAATCTCATAGCTGCGCGATTGCAAACGGATGGTGTGCATGGTCTTTCTCCCCAAGTTTGGTTTGGTTGCCGAGAAAGTCGCCCCAGATGCTTCCGTCTCAACAGTTGATCGTAATCAACAATTGATTTCATAGTACATTAATGGCCAATGTGTCAAATAAAAAATGAACAGGATCTGTATGATTTTTCCCGTTCTTTTTTGCCTCTTCTTCGCGCTTTTCTTCCAAAAAAGAACCGAAAATATGTTATGCTCCCTTCCATGGATCGCTTGTCTGACAAAGCTGCTGCGTTGATTTCCACCATTCCCGATCATGAAGTTTTCGGGCGTGTGACTAAGGTTTTAGGGCTTTTGGTTGAGATTGCGGGTTTTGGCGATGACTTGACGATTGGCTCAATGGTTCACTTGCGCCCAGAGATAGGGGGGCGAGATATTCCATGCGAAGTGGTAGGGTTTCGTGAACAAAGGGCGTTGCTTCTCCCTTTTGGAACTCTCGAAGGAGTAGGGCTCGGGTGCCCGGGGGTTATTCAGGAAAGCCGATCAGTAATTTTTCCCTCGGATAAATGGTTGGGACGGGTGATTAACGCGCTCGGATATCCCATTGATGACAAGGGGCCTCTGACCCCCGGGTCGTTGGCTATCCCACTTAAAAACCAGCCGCCTCCCGCACATACACGTCAAAGAGTGGGCAAAAAGCTTGATTTGGGGGTCCGTGCCGTCAACAGCTTTGCGGCAATTTGTAAAGGTCAACGGATGGGGATCTTTGCTGGTTCCGGCGTTGGGAAATCTGTTTTGCTTTCGATGATGGCGAGGTACACCGAAGCGGAAATAATTGTAATTGGTCTGGTTGGCGAGCGGGGTCGTGAAGTTCAAGAATTTCTCGAAGACGATTTGGGGGAAGATGGTCTTGCGCGTTCGGTCGTGGTGGTTGCCACGGGTGATGAGCCTGCCTTGATGCGGCGGCAAGCTGCTTATATGACCTTGTCTGTAGCCGAGTATTTCAGAAAACAAGGCAAGCAGGTTTTGTGCTTGATGGATTCTGTCACTCGTTTTGCAATGGCTCACCGCGAGATTGGTTTGTCGGCGGGAGAGCCTCCAACATCCAAAGGGTATCCTCCTACCACCTTTGGCGAGTTGGCGCGCTTGTTGGAACGGGCGGGGCCTGGCCCTCAGGGG
>JAEUKO010000099.1:0-3769 GCA_016794285.1 Alphaproteobacteria bacterium
GTGACATTGACGGCAAAAACATCGCGCCAATCTTTGAGGGAGCTGTGGGACACAGGAGAGAGCGTGCCCAAAATTCCAGCATTTGCGACAAAAATATCAAGCCGCCCGAACCGCTCAACCAAAGTGGGGCCGAGGGCTTCAAGCTCATCAGTTTTTTTTAGATCGAAGGGCATGAGGGTTGCCGTTCCCCCTGCTGACCGAATGGCATCATCAACTTCTTCGAGTCCAGATTGGCTTCTTGCCATGAGAACCACATGGGCCCCTTGGGCAGCATAAGCTCTCGCCACCGCCGCACCGATCCCGCGGGACGCTCCGGTAATCAGGGCAATGCGGCCTTCGAGTTGCTTGGACATTATGCGCATTTTTTCTTTTTGTTGGCTTCGTCAAAATCAGTCAAGGAGACCGGATAATCGCCGGTGAAACAAGCATCGCAATACTGCGGCATTTTTGAGTTGCGGGCAGCTTCGCCCATTGCACGATACATTCCATCTTCGGAAATAAAGGCAAGGGAATCGGCTCCGATAAACTCGGCCATTTGAGAAACCGTCAAGCGCGAAGCCATCAACTCCTGACGAGACGGCGTATCAATCCCATAGAAACAGCCATACTGAACGGGCGGCGATGAGATTCTAAGGTGAACTTCTGCCGCCCCGCTGCTGCGCATCATCTCGACAATTTTGCGGGACGTTGTTCCGCGTACAATTGAATCGTCAACGAGAACAATGCGCTTGCCTTCAACCGTTGCGCGGTTGGCGTTATGTTTGAGTTTAACGCCGAGGTGACGGATGGATTGCGTCGGCTCAATAAAGGTCCGGCCAACGTAGTGATTGCGAATAATCCCCAGCTCAAAAGGAATGCCGCTTTGCTGAGCAAAACCAATCGCTGCGGGGACACCGCTATCGGGGACGGGAACAACCAGATCAACATCGCAAGGAGCTTCCTTGGCAAGTTCGGTTCCGATACGCTTGCGCACATCATAAACCGAATGACCTTCGACCAGACTGTCAGGCCGTGCAAAATAAATATATTCGAAAATGCAAAAACGGGGAGAGGATTTTTCAAACGGGTGATGACTTTGAATGCCTTGAGGGGTAATGACAACCAATTCCCCGGGGGCAATATCGCGCACGAACTCGGCCCCGATAATATCAAGAGCGCACGTCTCGGAAGCCAGAACAAAAGCCCCATCAAATTTCCCAAGAACGAGGGGACGAAACCCGTTGGGATCACGCACACCAATCATCATATCTGCGGCAGCAGCCACTAAGGAATAGGCTCCTTGCACGCGGCGCAGAGCTTCGACCAAGCGATCAACAACGCTCGATTTTTTTGATAGGGCAACAAGATGAACAATGACTTCGGTATCTGTTGTGGTTTGAAACAAAGCTCCATGCTCAACCAGTTCATCGCGCAGTTTTGCGGCATTGGTCAGGT
This sequence comes from Alphaproteobacteria bacterium, assembly GCA_016794285.1. Lineage (GTDB taxonomy): Bacteria > Pseudomonadota > Alphaproteobacteria > Micavibrionales > Micavibrionaceae > UBA1573. The sequence goes on from JAEUKO010000099.1 coordinate 1,435, forward strand.
TGCCGTTGTGACCGAGAGCGAACCCGCCGAAGGTCATCTGTCCATAAAGGGGCTGAACGTTGCGCAGCAAGGTTCCGCCTGTCGTGGCATAACGGTTATGCCCGATAGCAAGGCTCCCTTTTAATCCGGCGATCACCGCTGAAGAATGAAAAATATCATCCACCAGACCAAGCCCGCGATGAGAGGGAAATTCCGCTCCGTCATAACTGACAATACCGGAGGCTTCCTGTCCTCGGTGCTGCAAAGCGTGGAGACCAAGAGCCACAAGAGCCGCCGCATCAGGATGACCGAACACGCCGAACACGCCACATTCTTCGTGGAGCTTATCATCGGCTGCAAAAGCTTCGTCAGACTTATTCATTGGGACTCCTAGTCGGGTTTTGGGGAGAAGACGGAGAGGACGATTCCTTGCCAATCAATCCATTCAAACTGCCGCGTTCTTGGTCGCTATATCCATCATCGGAAGGAGAAGAAGACGGCAAAGAATCAGACTTTGGCTCTTCTTGACTACTTCCTTTTGTTCCGAGAACGTCAAGGGCTTTGAGCTTGTCTCTGGCCTGCGCTGCGGGGGATGAGGACTCGCTTTCTCCAGACGCTTCAGGCATAAATCCGGCGAGCCAACTGGAAATCCCGTCAAGGTAAACGTAGGTTTTGGCAGACGACAACCACTCCTCTTTCTTTTCCTCAGAGAGAATTAAATGGAAAGGAAGATAAATAATACCGAGCAGGAGAATCCCGCGAGCAATTCCGAAAAAAACCCCAAGCGTCCGGTCCACCGGGCCAAGCCCGACCGCATGAGCCGCGCCGGATAAAAAGTAACTGACCAATTGCAGAACAATAAAGACCGTGAGAAAAACGCCGCCAAACGCCGTAACATCAGCGGCAATCGTCATGGGGATCAGATCAAAAAGCTTGCCCGGGTCTTTTCCTTCGACAATGCCGAACCACCCCTGCACCAAAGGGCGGACCATCCCGCCAAGCGTGAGAGCGGCCATCAATCCGCCAATCATCCCGAAAATGGTCAGGACTTCACGAATAAATCCGCGAAAAAAGGACACGCCAGCCGACATCAGGAGAACAAGAACAACGCCGAGATCGACGAGAAGAGCAATATCCATAACCAAAATGCCCATGTTGTTGGTATTTGGAGGATTGATAAGAGACTTATCCGCCTATTGCAAGAAAGTTTTACTTTTCCTCACGAGATCTCTTAGTGTCCGTCCAGAAAGTTCCAGATATGTGACGAAAATGGGGGATTTCCGAGAACCGTAGCGGAACGTACATCAGGGTACGTGAAGCAACGGAAGCGCAGGAAACCACCATTTGCAGTCCATAGATGGAAACTTTATGGATGGACACTTACAGAACCGGCCGGCGCGGCTCTCCCCCCTGTCATCCCTCCCTTGTCATCCCAGCGAAAGCTGGGATCCAGAATCTTCGCGGCACGCCTCTAAAAAACGTCTAACAGAGAGTAGCAGCAGGAACCGTGCAACCTGTGGAAACGGTAAGGATGTAAGCCGTTCTTTCCTGCCCATCGGTTGTTTTTTCTGCATTAAAACCACGGCACAGTTCCCCACCGCTCAGTTTGATCTCAAGCGTGGACGAAACGGGTCCCGCTACAGGAGCTCTGGGCTGTTCCGGAGGAAGGTGAGCTGCGGCAACATTGAACACAAGTGTCGCCCCACAGGCACAACCAGCCCCCGCTCCGGCAAGATATCTCTTGAAATTATAGACTCTTGCAAGGAAAGCATCAGCAAGAGCAGCAACACTAGCACCAGCCGCACCACCAGCAACAGCAGCACCAGCACCAACAGCACCAACAGCACCAACAGTAAGAGCAGCAAGAGCAGCAACACCAACAACACCAGCAGCACCAACAGCACCAACAGCACCAACAACAACACCAACAACACCAACAGCCCCAGCAGCAAGAGCAGCAAGAGCAGTAAGAGCACCAACATCAGCAACAGGTGCCCCCATTGCTACCGCTCCGGCGGCTACCAAAGACGGCGTGATGGACGGAACAAACCCCGCCCGAACCCCGTGAGCCTGACCATCATTCAGGTCTCCGAAAAGTGTTGTCTTTGTTTAAAAATCCCATTTTTCAATCTCCACATTGTTATCGTTACTTAATAAAAAGGGCCCGTCACCCCCCGCGACGTCTCCCCTGTCATCCCAGCCCCCCTTGTCATCCCAGCGAAAGCTGGGATCCAGTGTTCAAGCGCATAAGGGCTCCCCGCCTTCGCAGAGATGACAGAATCTGATTTTTACCCAAAACAACTTCGTCTTATGTATACAAACATTCAAAATATGTCAACTTTTTACCCAACAGCCT
>JAEUKO010000009.1:0-39031 GCA_016794285.1 Alphaproteobacteria bacterium
TCCCCTGTTCTGCGCTTTGACGGCGATGCTCATCATCGTCAAACACCGCAGCAATATTGGGCGGCTGCGCCGTGGTGAAGAACCAAAAATCGGTCAAAAAAAGAAAGAAGCAGCATGATAGGGGAAGCCGAAAAAATTGCATGGCTGCGCTTAGCCAGAACCGAAACCATCGGCCCGATCACTTTTCACCGCCTTATTGCCAAATACAAAACCGCCAGCAAAGCTCTCGAAGCCCTGCCAAATTTTTCGCGCAATAGGCCGATTACGATCCCTTCTGTAGACTCCGCCGCGCAGGAACTTGCAAAACTGCACTCTCTCGGAGGGCAGATGATTCTTTCCTGCGACGAAACCTACCCACTTTCTCTCGCTGCGATTGAAGATGCTCCGCCTGTCTTGTCGGTCCTTGGCAATATCGAACTCCTTCAACAAAAATCAATTGGTGTCGTTGGCTCACGCAATGCCTCGCTCAATGGCCGAAAATTCGCGTGGAAACTGGCAAAAGACCTCAGTGAAAGCAATTATGTTGTGACGTCTGGACTTGCCAGAGGAATCGATACCGCAGCCCACGAAGGTGCCCTTGCGAAAGGAACTGTCGCTGTTGTGGCAGGCGGGGTGGATGTAATTTACCCCCGCGAAAATGAAACGCTTTACGCCCAAATCGTCAAGGCAGGGGCCGTTGTTTCTGAATGCGCCCTTGGTATGCAACCTATTGCCCAGCATTTCCCCAAGCGTAACCGAATTATCTCTGGTCTTTCTCTTGGCATTGTCGTTGTGGAAGCCAATTTGAAATCTGGCTCACTCATTACCGCCCGCACCGCCGGAGAGCAGGGCCGCGATGTCATGGCTGTTCCTGGTTTTCCTGCTGATCCTCGTTCGGAGGGATCAAACGCCCTCATCCGTGATGGGGCAGCCCTCATCCGCTGCGCTGATGATATTATTGAACATATTTCCTCTTTTTCAGGATCTTGCCGCCAAGCGCAAGTCTCGTCCCAAAACACCCTGTTTGAGCCTATAACAGAAGAATATTTTGACGAAGCAGCGGCCCATGATCTCATTTTGCGCGAAGTCTCAGTCTCGCCGATTGCTATTGATGAAATTATCCGAACCTGTCATTTGGCCAGTGCGGTCGTACAAGGAACATTGTTAGAAATGGAATTAAACGGATTGGTTCAACGTCTGCCCGGGAATCGGGTTTGTTTGCTGCAAGCTGCATAGGAAAGATAAAAAATGCCCCCCTCAAATCTCGTCATCGTTGAATCTCCGGCGAAAGCCAAAACCATCAACAAATACCTTGGCAAGGACTATGAAGTTCTTGCCTCTTTCGGTCATGTTCGCGATCTGCTCGCCAAGGATGGAGCCGTTCGCCCCGATGAAGACTTTGAAATGACATGGGAACTTTCAGACCGCGCCGCCAAAACACTCAAAGATATTTCTGCTGCCGTCAAAAATGCCGACACTATTTATCTTTGCACTGACCCTGACCGTGAAGGAGAAGCCATTTCATGGCATGTGCAGCAAATTCTCGAAGAAAAAAATCTGCTCAAAAATAAAACCGTTCATCGGGTCACGTTCAACGAAATTACAAAGACGGCCATCAAATCCGCATTTGAACACCCGCGCCACGTGGATATGCCATTGGTTGAAGCCTATCTTGCCCGCCGCGCCCTTGATTTTCTAGTGGGATTTACGCTTTCTCCAGTTTTGTGGCGTAAGCTGCCCGGATCAAAATCGGCAGGGCGGGTTCAATCTGTCGCCTTGCGCCTCATCTGCGAACGGGAAGCTGAAATTGAAGCTTTCCGCTCGGAAGAATACTGGTCTATTCATACCCGTTTGCAAACTCCGGAAGGGGCAACCTTTACAGCACGGCTCACCCATCTGGCAGGCAACAGGCTGGACAAGATGGATATTCGGAATGAAGAAATGGCGATGGCTGCCGTTCGCCGGATTGAAAATAAATCTCTCGCTGTCCAAAAGGTTGAAAAGAAACAGGTCCGCCGAAACCCCTATCCTCCTTTCATTACATCGAGCCTCCAAATGGAGGCCTCGCGCAAACTGCGCCTATCGGCCAGCCAGACCATGCGCCTTGCCCAACAACTTTATGAAGGGGTAGATATTGGCGGGGAAACTGTAGGTTTGATTACCTATATGCGTACGGACGGCATAACACTTTCAGGCGATGCCATTGCCCAGTGCCGCCAGCAAATTCAAGCCGATTATGGGGCCAAGTACTTACCCGATTCCCCACGCCTTTACAAAAGCAAGGCCAAAAACGCGCAAGAAGCGCACGAGGCCATTCGCCCCACTTCTCTTTCGCGCACGCCCAAAGACATGGCTCGGTTTCTGGATGACAGGCAAGCCGCGCTTTATGAACTGATCTGGAAACGGACCATGGCTTCCCAGATGGAAAACGCCATTATGGATCAAGTCACCGCCGACATATCGGATGGAACGGATGACGTTGTTCTTCGCGCCACAGGTTCAACCATTGCCTTTGACGGGTTTTTAACTCTCTATCAAGAAGACAATGACGATCCGGTAGAGGGAGACGAAGCCGAAGAAAATCGCCGCCTCCCGCACCTTGATAACGGCATGGGTCTGCGTACCAACGACATTAACCCTGAACAACATTTTACACAGCCTCCTCCTCGCTATTCCGAAGCCTCCTTGGTTAAAAAATTGGAAGAAATGGGAATTGGACGCCCATCTACCTATGCTTCGATCATGCAGGTTTTACAAGACCGCGATTATGTTGTCCTTGATAAGAGGCGTTTTGTACCAGAGGACCGTGGTCGTTTGGTCACCACTTTCCTTAAACGATTCTTCGAGAAATATGTGGACTATGCCTTCACTGCGAATTTAGAAGATGAGCTGGATGCGATTTCCTCTGGCCAAGTTCTGTGGAAAGAAGCTTTGCGGCAATTTTGGACAGGATTCAAAGCCGCCGTAGATGGGACAAAAGACCTGACCATTACTTTGGTTCTTGATGCCCTTGATGAAGAATTGGGGCCACATTTTTTCCCCGTGTCAGCAGAAAATCCAGATCCGCGCAAATGTCCGTCTTGCGAAAACGGAAGGCTTTCTCTCAAGGTCGGGAAATTCGGTGCCTTCATTGGCTGCTCAAACTATCCCGATTGTCGTCATACCCGCCCCTTGGTTGTTCAAAGCAGTGAAGCGGTAGATGAGGCAAATGCCGGAGCCGGAATGGAAAACGGTCCAAAAATTTTAGGGACAGACCCAGAAAGCGGACGAAGCGTTTCTCTGCGCAAAGGCCCTTATGGCCCCTATGTTCAAATTGACCCACCAGAAGAAAGCAAGGACAAGCCCAAAAGGCAGGGAGTCCCTCGCGGCATGGATATGAATCAAGTCACTCTCGAAGCCGCGCTCAAGCTTTTGGAACTGCCACGCCTTGTCGGACTTCATCCTGAAACTGGCGAGAAAATCGAAGCTGGCATTGGCCGCTTTGGCCCCTTCATCAAATACCAAAGCAAGTTCAAATCCATTCCGAAAGATGAGGATGTTCTCACCATCGGCATGAACCGTGCTGTTGAGCTTTGCGCCCAGATGGGTGAGAAAAAGGCTTTTGTCCGCAAGGCAGCTCCAGCCAAGAAGACAGCGGCAGCCAAAACGGCCAAAAAAGAACCTGCTACCAAGAAGCCCGCCGTTAAAAAACCTGCGGCCAAAAAGCCCACAGCCAAGAAGACATCCAGCAAGAAAACTGCAAGTGAGTAAGCCAGACTCTCCCCCTCCCCAGAGGGAGAGGGAGAGGGATAGAAAACGGGAGAAAATTTTAAGCCGCAATCGCTTTCAGGACAGCTTGTCCAAGATGCGCAGGCGTTTCAGCCACAACAAATCCGGCAGCTTTCATTGCGGCAATTTTAACCTCGGCTGTATCATTCCCACCAGAGATAATCGCCCCAGCGTGGCCCATCCGCTTGCCTTTTGGAGCCGTCGCCCCCGCAATAAATCCAGCAATAGGTTTTTTCTTAGCCGCAGCTTTATAAAATTCAACCCCATCCACCTCGGCAGATCCACCGATCTCACCAATCATGATAATTGCTTCGGTTTCTTCGTCATTCAAGAACAGTGACAAGGCATCAATGAAGTTTGTTCCGTTGACGGGGTCACCGCCAATCCCGATACAGGTTGACTGGCCAAGACCTGCGGCTGTGGTTTGGTGAACAGCCTCGTAGGTCAACGTCCCAGAGCGTGAGACAATCCCAACTTTCCCGCGCTTGTGAATGTGGCCTGGCATAATCCCAATTTTACATTCACCAGGAGTAATCACACCCGGGCAGTTGGGGCCAATCAAGCGGGTTTTTGATCCCATCAACGCCCGTTTGACTTTGACCATATCCAGCACTGGAATCCCTTCGGTAATACACACCGCGAGTTCAATTTCGGCATCAATCGCTTCTAGAATCGCATCGGCGGCAAAAGCCGGAGGCACATAAATAACCGAAGCATTGCAGCCCGTTTTATTTTTGGCATCCAAAACCGTATCGAACACTGGAAGGTCCAAGTGTTTCGTCCCGCCCTTACCGGGGGTTACGCCGCCGACCATTTTGGTACCATAAGCAATGGCCTGCTCCGAGTGGAACGTCCCCTGCGCACCGGTAAACCCTTGGCAGATGACTTTGGTATTTTTATTCACAAGTACTGACATTTATTTAGTCCTTTCGTGTTTTTAGAACGCAACAGATTCTTACTGTTAGAAATAACAGCTCAACCCATTACGCCGCTTTCAATGCTTTCTGAGTGGCATCGACAATTTTACGCGCCGCATCATCCAGGTTATCTGCCGCGATAATCGGCAAACCCGAGTTGTTCAGAATATCTTTGCCCAATTGAACATTGGTTCCTTCCAAACGAACCACGAGCGGAACCGAAAGGGAGACTTCTTTGGCAGCAGCAATAATACCGTTCGCAATAATATCGCACTTCATAATTCCGCCGAAGATATTGACCAAAACGCCTTTCACTTTGGGATCGGAGAGAATGATTTTGAAGGCTGCCGTCACGCGTTCGGTTGTTGCACCGCCGCCCACATCCAAAAAGTTCGCCGGTTCCATCCCGTAATGTTTGATAATATCCATCGTGGCCATAGCAAGCCCCGCGCCATTGACCATACAACCGATATTGCCATCCATGCGCACATAAGACAGTTCCCAGTTTTTAGCTTCGCGTTCGTTTTCGTCTTCTTCTGATTCGTCGCGCATATCGGAGACCGCTTTCTGACGAAACAGCGCATTGTCATCAAAATTCATTTTGGCATCAAGAGCCACTACTTCGTTTTTGTCGGTCACGATAAGCGGGTTGATTTCAACAATCGAACAATCCAGCTCGATGAACGCTTTATAAAGAGCCATGAAAAACTTGATGGCCGATTTATTAGCATCTCCTTCAAGACCTAGCCCATAAGCCAGTTTGCGGGCATAGAAAGGAAACATCCCCGTTGCTGGATCAATGGCCGCGCGAAAGATTTTTTCTGGATGTTTTTCGGCAACTTCTTCAATATCCATACCGCCTTCGGTAGAAACCATGAAGGTCACGCGAGATGTGGCGCGGTCCAGAACCACCGAACAATAATATTCTTTTTTAATGTCCACCCCGTCGGTAACATACAGGCGTTGAACTTCTTTGCCTTCTGGGCCTGTTTGCTTGGTCACCAAGATTTGGCCCAGCATCGCTTCAGCGGCCGCTTTTACTTCCTCTGCCGATTTGCAAAGACGCACCCCGCCTTTGCCTTCTGGATTGTTTTTGAATTTTCCAGCTCCGCGCCCACCCGCATGAATTTGAGCTTTAACAACATATAAAGGGCCAGCCAGTTGACCAGCGGCGGCAACCGCTTCGGCAACCGATAGGGCTGCAATGCCTTTAGGAACGGCAACGCCATATTTCGCCAAAAGTTCCTTGGCCTGATATTCGTGAATATTCATGAGAAAAGCTCCGTAAGTTGGATTCGGTAGGTTTGGATTCGCTGGCCTGCCTTGCGCAGAACTCATGCTGTATAACACGAAACCCCACCAAGAATAAAGCCCACAACCAAGCTATTTCACCGCCCCCTCTCCTCTTTAACTTGGTTTTAATTTTTTTCTGTAAAATTATTAAGTATTCAACTGAGAAAGGTTCTATAGATTGGCTCACCCTACCGCACGGCAAGATGCTAGAAAAAACGACCCTCGCCTCGCCGCGTTTCGGGCTAATGCGGCTGGTGTCTGCACCCAATCTCCACAAGGAAAAGATTCGAAGCCTGAACGGTCCCTCGCAGATGTTGTTTTCAAGGAGGCTTTTGGATCAGGGGCTTTCTTCATAGGAGAAGGGGACGCTTTGGTTAGCAAAGACCCCCGCTTCACCAACGCCGCTTGCCTGAGCGAAGAAGACCTTGCCGAGTATGCTGAAGAAACAGGTGATTACTCGTACAGCGGCGACACATATGATCCGTATGGCTATGATGATGGATACGATGCCGTGTACGATGCTTATTTGGAGGCTGAAGAAGAGAGCTACCGCATTGAGCAATACGGTGTTTACACGCAAGAACAATATCAAAACGATTTGGAGAACGGGGACTTAGCCTGTGCCGCTCCGTGGGCAAGTGATGAAGATCCTTACGATTTTGCGGTTACTCAAGAGGGAGAGAATCCGGAGACCGTGGGACCTGCCCTAGAGACCGAAGCTGATCTCGGACCAGCAGAAGAACCCCCACCCACACCACTTGCGGCCGCCTTTAGTGACGCCGCTAGCGGAGTGGAGCCTCAAGCCGCAGAGTCCGCTCCGACAGAGCCTGCTCCGGCAGCGGAACCAGAATCCCCTCCGGCTGTCACCAAAGTTGCGGCGGCTCCCGTAGCTGCTCCAGCAGTCTGAGCTATTTCCTAGAAAAATCGTCGGTTTTCTGGTCATCTTTTCTTGATAAGTTCCGCCGGAAAAGTTTGACTTTTTTCCGCCAAACAGGATATGATGGGGCATAATAAGAACAATAGATTAGGTGTGATAAATGGCTCAGAAAAAGAAAAATCCGACTGGCCTCACGGCGGGCAGCCACTTGGAAGCAGCTATTGCTGAAGTTTCAAGACCCAGAACCAAAGGGAACGCCACCCCTCCCGCCGCCTCTAGTTCTGAGCACGACCCCGCTTTTCAGAAAGCAATGGGGAAGATCGTGGATAATGCTGGCCAGATTACAGAGCCTCCCGCTGCTGACTTCCTTCCGATAGATGTCCGGCGATTGATAGACCCCCAGTTGGCCCTCGCCTTCGATAATCGGTTTGAAGAACATCTTGAGGCTTTGGGGCAGATTGAGTTCACATCATCCAAGCCGATGGATGCGCGTATCACGAGTCTTGAGAAAATTTCAAACGTTGTTCGTGGGCGTGCCTGTGCATCAGACAGCCTTGCTAGTCTGGACTATAGCCATTTTCCGATTACCCCTTCGACTTCTCGCGGTTCTCAGAAGGATTTTTCAGGCAGTTGGTCGAAAATCAATTTTCCGAAGGTTACATCCAGCAAGCCTGTTGTACTCACAGGTGATTTTAACCAAGCCTTCGGGATCGTTCTGGCCAGCGAAGGTGGTTTTGCAAATAACAAGGCTGACCGTGGCGGTGCGACTATTTACGGAATTGCGTCCGTTCACAACCCGTCCGAATACAAAACCATTATGGCCCAGTTGAATGCAGGCGACAAAGAAGGTGCTATGCAAACAACGATGAAAACCTACAAGGCTAAATACTGGGACAGTGTTAAAGGCTTGGAAGGCCTTTCTCCCGCTGCCAAATTGGTAGCCTTTGATGCGTCCGTCAACCACGGCCCGAAGTTTTCCGAACGTATGATCGCCCACGTTGGGGACAACCCAGAGGAAATGCTGAGTTATCGGGCAAGTGCCTATCAACGCATCATTAACAGTGACCCAAGTCAAGCCGTCTTCTCAAAAGGTTGGGGCAATCGTCTGGGAAAACTGGCTTCTGTTAGCTCGTCTCAGCAAGGCCTTCCCTCCCCTTCCCCTGCATAGAAGAGGGGAATCCCCTCTTTGACCATCAAGACACTGCTCGCAAGAACCTCTTAACTGTTTTTGCGATTCGGTGTAGGTTGGGTGCGTCTGAAAGTTTTGCGTCCCTTCCCCTGATTCTCGATTTTCCCAAACACATGATGGTTATTATGAAACTCTTCAATCGTTTTTTAACATATATATTGTATCTTTTAGGTGTGCGGCCAGAGGAAAAGTCCTTGCCTCCGCAAGCGGCTCAGCCTGAAAAGCCTCTGAAAGGGACGAACGGCCCTATTCGTGCGGATGTTCTGGTTTTAGAAGAAAATGGCCGCGTGATTATGGTGGTAGATTATGACTTTCTGGATATTCCCGAATGGGTGGAGTGGGATGTATCCCGCAACATTATCGGAATAGTCCAGATGGGAGGAGCGATTGCCGAATTAAAGAGCGTGATTCCGCCCGAGAAAGAGGCTATATTTAGGTCTGTTCCTAATATTTTGCTAGCGACTCGGTTTGAGGGTCAGAAGGTGGCGCACTCCATTTATATGGTGGTCCGTCATGAAGCGTAAGTAACAAGATCATCCACTGGGGATGAAGAGAGGGATTTATAACTATGGATGTCAACTGTTTTGCTAGCTCTGAGGCCTGCGTAAAAACTCTCTTACCCGAGGCCTTGTTTCTTCGCCACCATGCGGCAAGTGATGGCGAGGCCTATGCCCTCCCCCCCGTGATTTCCGGTCATGATACGTTAGGGGCAGAAACCACAGTCAATCTGCATATTCTGGAACGCTCTGCTTCTTCCATCATTCTTTCGCGGGACGAACCAGATTTGGCTGCTGCAATTGAGAGAGGGTTATCTCCGGCAGCGACAGGTTCTGGGGGACCATCTCGCTCTACCCGTCCAAAACTTTCAAGCTAGAATCCTCAGAAGGACAGGATAATGGGCACGGTCGAGGGTTGGCAAAAAGGTCACGTTGCTTCTTTTGCCGATCACCCCGATGGGACAGTGATTGGCCATTATATAGCCAATTCACAGCCTGCCGAGTGTGTCCTCTTTGAACCCTCCCATATTATTAAAGGCACGCAGGCCTTGGTTGCAAAGCGTCCGGCAGATGATTTTTTCAAATTGGTCAAGGTGTTGCACGGACAGGACAGGCTGTGGCCTTCTGTAATAGAAGGTTTCGCCTGTGGCATGGACGACATCTTTACCTCTTCCTCGCCTCCTTCTTCCCACAATCTTGCAAAGCTCTTTCTTGCGGCTTCCGCTTGCCGTGACTTATCCGAAGAGTTCCAACGCTGCTTGCAAGGGGCAGATCGTTTCCTAGTTTACCAAACAGGAGCAGATGCTGAGACAGATCGCGATATTCTCGCTTTGTTTCATAAGGCCGCCGAAGCCCCAGACATCTTCGTCAATCGTGGCAAAAATCTAAAAGACGTCCTTCTATGGGAGGGACAAGCTTCTCAAAATCCTTCAAAAAGCGACCCTTGGGCTGAAAGAACCCATGCGCTGTGGAGACAGATCTTGGCAGATTTGAAGTCTGGAGAAAAACCAGCCCCCGACTGGGTAAAGCTTAGCCTTGGCTGTGAAGTATCTAGGGCGGCAGAAGAACAGGCTCCTACCCCTTAAAAATCAACGCATTTTCCACCGTTTTCCCAATCCCCGTACCGTGTTGCTTCTGGCCCCTTGCGCCCACCGTGTTCAGGGGGCATACCCACTTGCGGAACATACCCATCCACTTTCGGTGTGGGTTTCATCGCAGAAGGTTTTGGTTTTGCTGGACTTGGGTCTTGGCTGTTCATAGACTAGCTATAGCCTATCTTTCAAACAGAGGAAAGAGCCTGATGGATATTTTAGTTCCCTATCGCCAAAAGATTGATACCCTTGATAAGAACATCGTAGATCTTTTGGTACAACGTTTCGGTGTTGTGCGCGAAGTCGCTGCCATTAAGGCTGAGCATGGAATTCCTGTGGTCATTGAAGATCGCATTCGTCAAGTCATTGACCAAGCGGGAGAGCAAGCTTTCGAACAAGCCCCGCCCGACTCTGCTGAAGACGTTGAAAGCATGGTGCGCGAGGTTTATATGATGCTCGTTGCTATTTGCTGCGACTATGAAGAACGCCTGAACACACATGATCTCTCCGAAGGATAGAAAAAAACCTTCGATGCGTTACTCAACCGTCACAGATTTGGCAAGATTGCGGGGCTGATCCACGTCTGTTCCTTTGGCAACAGCCACGTGATAAGCCAGAAGCTGCACCGGAATGGAATACAAAATGGGGGTCACGAAGGGATGAACATCCCCCATGACGACCGTCCATTTACAAACCGAGGCCAGTTTTCCCGCCCCAGCTTGATCGGTCAGAAGCAGGACTCTTCCTCCCCGCGCTGCGACTTCCTGAACATTCGAAGCTGTTTTCTCGAACAGAGCATCCGTAGGGGCAATAACAACAGTTGGAACTGTTTCATCAATCAAGGCAATCGGCCCGTGTTTCAGCTCTCCGGCAGCATAGCCTTCCGCATGGATATAAGAAATCTCCTTGAGCTTGAGAGCACCCTCAAGAGCTAACGGGTAAAGCGCCCCACGCCCAAGATAGAGAACATCTCTGGCCTCCATAATTGATTTGGCAATGTCACGAATTTCTTCATCATGGCTGAGAATACTGGCGGCAACATTGGGAACATGACGCAGAGCATAAGCGTATTCAGATTCCTGCGCTCCGGTAATCGTCCCTTTCGCCGAGGCCAACGCCAACGCCAAGCAAGCCAATGTAGAAAGTTGGGTGGTAAAGGCTTTGGTAGAGGCAACCCCGATTTCCGGTCCGGCAAGCGTGTGCAGACACAAATGGGATTCACGTTCAATGGTGCTTTCAATGGTGTTGACGATACAAAGGCACATCTGACGCTGCCGTTTGCAGTAGCGTAAGGCTTCAAGCGTATCAAGAGTTTCGCCAGACTGCGAAACAAAAATGGCCAGCCCTCCGGCAGGCATAGGAGCTTCGCGGTAACGAAATTCCGAAGCAATATCAATTTCACAAGGAACTTTAGCAATCGTTTCAAACCAATATTTTGCAACCATGCAGGCGTAGAAGGCCGTTCCGCAGGCAATCAAAGTGATACGCGGGGCCCGCAGAGCGGCTTCCATGATTTCATTGGACAGCGTTATATGACCGGTTGACGGATTGATGAAAGAATTCAGAGTATCGGCAATAACCGATGGTTGCTCATAGATTTCCTTGAGCATGAAGTGACGGTATTCGCCTTTTCCAGTCGTTGCACCGGACTGTGCCGTCATACGGATCGCCCGTTCCACCGATTTCTTCCTGCTGTCCATGATGCGAATATTGTCATTGGTGATAACGAGACGATCTCCGTCTTCCAGAAAACTGATTTTGCGCGTCAGGGGAGCAAGGGCGTAGGAATCGGAGGCAATGAACATCTCTCCATCACCATAACCCACAGCCAGAGGCGTTCCTTGCCGCGCTCCGATGAGCGTATTGGGCAATCCCGCAAACATCAAAACCACGGCATAGGCTCCGCGCAGACGATCAAAGGCTTTATGGGCCGCCTCTTCTGGACCGCTCCCTTGTTTCATATAGTGGGTTACCAAATGAGCAATAACCTCAGTATCTGTTTCGGTTTCAAAGCGAACCTGATGTTTCGAAAGCTCTTCTTTCAACTCAGCATAATTTTCAATGATGCCGTTATGAACCACAGCCACAACATCGGTTGCGTGAGGATGCGCATTATTTTCGCTCGGCTCCCCGTGAGTTGCCCAGCGCGTATGACCGATTCCGATAGTTCCAGAAAGCGGATGATCTTTCAGTTTTTCTTCAAGATTAGCCAGTTTGCCTTTGGCGCGGCAGCGAACAATTTTTCCATCAATAAGCGTTGCTATACCTGAAGAATCATACCCCCGATATTCAAGGCGACTGAGGCCTTGAACAAGAACAGGGGCAACTTCTTTTTTACTGACAATTCCAACAATTCCGCACATAAGTATCTACTCCTTTTTGAGACGGCCAGCGGCTAGTCCCTCTTTGTTAACTTGACGGGCGCGGCCAATGGCCAGCGCCTCCTTGGGAACCTTATGGGTGATGGTGCTTCCCGCTGCAACATAGGCTCCATCTTCTATTTCTATCGGGGCAATCAAGGATGAGTTGGACCCTATCATGACATGATCCCCGATAACAGTTTTCGATTTCTTTTTCCCATCGTAATTGACGGTAATCGCTCCACAGCCAAAATTGCTGTGTGCGCCGAGCTGGGCATCTCCGATATAGCCAAGATGATTGGCCTTAGCTCCTTCGCCAATTTTCGAATTTTTGACCTCGACAAAATTTCCGATTTTGGCATGAGAGCCGATTTCAGTTCCCGGACGAAGGCGAGCGAATGGCCCGATTGAAGAGTTGGACTTAATGACTGCCCCTTCAATATGGCAGAAAGGGTGGATATGCACATTGTCTTCCACCACAACATTCGGTCCAAAAACAACGCTCGGACCAATCGTCGTGTCCGTTCCGATTTTTGTATCGTAGGAAAAATAAACCGTAGACGGATCTTCAAGCGTAGTCCCATTTTCCATGACATCCAACCGTTTGCGGTGCTGCCACGCCATTTCCAATTCCGCGAGTTGAGTCCGCGAATTCACACCGCGCAGCTCAGCATAATCGCCCCGCGTCACGCCTGTTGCCACCCCTTCCGCAGCCAAAATTTTGGCAATATCGACAAGATAGAATTCTCCTTGGGAATTTTGGCTTCCGATTTTTTCTATTCTTTCCGTGATTCCTTCCCCTTCCAGAACCATCAAGCCACTGTTGCAAAGCCGAACAAGTTTTTCGTCCGCAGTAGCATCAGCCTCTTCGACAATTCGGTTCAGAGTTCCGTCAGGGTTTTGAAAGATTCGGCCATAGCCCGTCGGGTTGGGGGGAGCCATAGCCAAAAACGTCGCTCCAAAATCGTCTCCTTGGTCATGATGGGCCAGCAAATGGCCCAGTGTGTCTGGCCTCGTCAAAGGCACATCCCCATATAAAACCAGAACTCTCCCCTGAAATCCTTCCAGCATAGGCAGGGCCGCCCGCACAGCGTCGCCTGTTCCTTTGGGTTGCTGTTGAATGGCCACCGCATGAGGGGAAACAACCGCTGCGACATCGTCCATCCCGGGGGATAAAACCACTATGATTTTCTTGGGATTCAAAGCCTCAGCCGTCTGAATAATATGCTGTACCATCGGCAATCCGGCAATCGGGTGCAAAACTTTTGGCAAAGCGGATTTCATCCGCGATCCTTTGCCAGCAGCCAGAACGAGCACCGCCAATTCTTTCGCGGATTGTTTTTCAGGGATTTCTGATTTTTTCGCTGCGATTGCCAAGTTTTGAAGTCCTTTTTCTTTTCGTTACCAGATTGCTGGCTATCAAGATTTTTGACAAATCACACGATATTGCAAGGAATTGCAAGAAATTTAGAGCCTATTTGGTCTGATGAGACGTTAAGTGCATGAGCAAAGCCCCGTAATCGGTCTTAACTTGCACTTTGACAGGAAGCCATGGGTGGTCAGGGGCGGTCCCCAGCGGCGCAAACCAAATAGTTGGCAAGGCTCCCTTTTTTCGCCCTTGTTCTTGGATAGAGAGCCATCCCCTTGGCTTTTTCCGCCATTTTCCTTCACCCGGAACAACTTCTACCGTGCACGAAACCGCTGGACCTGCATAAATGTTATATTGGCTCTTTTTGAGGGTTTCCCGCGCAATCTCCGAGAATTTCAGGGTAAAGTTGCGATCTCCATCAAAAACCTTTGCTTTTCCTACGCAGGGGTTTTCAGGGGGAAGATCTCTCATAACTTTCAAGGTTGCCGAAAGAATATCTGTGGTTCCTGCCCCAAGGGTTTTTATTTCTTTCTCCGAGGGAGTCTTGTCCTCCCCTTTTTCTTCAACTTTGTAAGAAAGGAACTCTCCCGTTTTGGTATAGAGGAATTCTTTACTTTCAAGACTTCCCCTCCATTTCGATTCCGATTTATGTTTTTGGGGCTGAAGTTTTCCGTCTTTTTTGATCCAACCTTCACTGGAAAATTCACCAGACCACGGAGCAAGAGACTTCAAAAGTCCGTAAGTTTGTGAACGCAGACCTACAGTATAGTTATCTTTTCTCTCCTGAAGAACCAAATGCGCACTCAAGGCATGAATTCCCCCCGCATAAACGTCATAAGTCAGAGAGTCCGACTGGGCCCATGCCGCCGGAGAGGTCATTAAAAGAGCGCAAATCGCGCCATATAAAAAAATCTTTCTTGGCTCTGCCATTTCCAGTGAATTTAGGTTAGTCTTAGCTTTATGCAAGGGGTCTTATTTTGGTATTCTTAATCGGGAAGTTGTTAATGGGCGCATTCATGATTGGATTTACGGTCGTGATCCATGCTTTTGTCTGCGATTATATTCTCCGTTTTATCCAAACCCACAAACCGCCTTTTTCCAGAATACTTAGACGGTACTGGAAAATTCCCACGCTGATCTCGGCAGTCTTCTTTATCGGCTCGGCTTTGATGATTGATATCTGGTTATGGGCAGGTTTGCTCATGTATGTGGAACCTAATACTCTAAACACAATTGAGAAATCCCTGTATTTTGCAACGGTGAGTTTTACAACCGTTGGATATGGTGAGATTGTTTTGAGTGAAAACTGGCGAATCTTATCTGCTATCACATCCATTAACGGGATGATCTTGTTTGGGTGGAGTACCGCCTTTATTTTTGAAATCATGGCCAAATTGTACCAAGGAGGCCGCTATCATGGAAAGCGTCATCGTGAACCACACTCTTAAACCGTTGATTGAAGAATTTTGGGAAGCAAGAACCACCATAGATTCATCTGCTCCGCCACTTGAACTGCGAGAGGCTGTTGACAAGGTTTTACACTCCCTTGATCGCGGAACACTGAGAATCGCGGAAAAGCAAGGTGCGGGATGGGTTGTGCATGACTGGCTGAAAAAAGCCGTTTTGCTTTCGTTCCGCATCAACCCCAACCGATTGATGACACCAGCTCCGGATCATGCGGCATGGTGGGATAAAGTCCCCTTAAAAACAGCAGGCTGGGGAGATGCCGATTTCTTTGAAGCTTGTTACCGCGCCGTTCCCGGGTCGATAACCCGTTACGGGGCCTATATTGGAAAGAATGTGGTTTTAATGCCATCTTTCATCAACATCGGAGCCTATGTAGATGACGGAACGATGGTTGATACATGGTCAACGATCGGATCTTGTGCTCAGGTCGGAAAGAACTGCCATATTTCTGGCGGAGTTGGTATTGGGGGCGTTCTGGAACCCCTTCAAGCCGCGCCGGTAATTATTGAGGATAATGTTTTCATCGGAGCGCGAAGTGAAGTCGCCGAGGGCGTGATTGTTGAAACTGGTTCGGTCATCAGCATGGGTGTTTTTCTTGGAGCCTCGACCAAAATCATTGACCGCGAAACAGGAGAAATCTTTTTCGGACGTGTTCCAGCATATTCCGTGGTGATCCCAGGGACATTACCCGCAAAATCTTCTCTGCCAGACGGAAGCCCATGCCCAAGCCTTGCCTGTGCCGTCATCGTTAAACGCGTAGATGAAAAAACCCGCAGCAAAACCAGCATCAACGAGCTTCTCCGTGATTGAACCAATTGATCCTGTCCGCTTAACTCAAGACCTTGTCCGTTGCCGCAGTGTGACTCCCCAAGATGAGGGGGCTTTGGGCATTGTGACAGAAAATTTGAATTCAATGGGGTTCACCATTCACCCTCTCCGCTTTGAAGAAGAGGGAACCGATCCGGTTGATAATATCTTTGCCCGTCTCGGCACAGAAGGACCGCATTTATCCTTTCTGGGACATACCGATGTCGTTCCTTCTGGACCAGAGGAAGATTGGAAGTTTCCCCCCTTTGACGCCGTCATTGAAAACGGGGTTCTTTATGGTCGGGGCAGCGCGGATATGAAAGGGTGCGTAGCAGCTTTTATCGCGGCAACTTCTCGCTTTCTCACCAATAAAACTTCCTTCAAAGGATCCATCAGTCTGTTAATAACAGGCGATGAAGAAGGCCGGTCTATCAATGGAACCGCCAAAGTCATAGAATGGATGAAAGACAAGAACCATATTCCTGATGTGGCGTTGGTTGGAGAGCCGAGCAATGCCTACGAAATGGGGCAAACAATCCGCATTGGGCGGCGTGGTTCTTTTAACGCTCTTTTGACTGTGCGGGGAATCCAAGGACATAGTGCCTACCCCGAACGAGCGGATAATCCAATCTTAAAAATGATGAAAATACTGGATATTTTATCCCACACCGAACTGGATACTGGAACAGATGAATTCCCACCCAGCCATATCGTCATCAGCTCTGTGGATGTTGGAAATCCGGCTCCCAATATTATTCCGGCCCGCGCCACAGCTTTGATTAACATTCGCTTCAACCGCCTGTGGAACGCCGAAGTTCTGGAAGACCGACTGCGTGACATTATCGCCAGTTCTGGGATTGCCTATGAATTGAAAACATGGTGTACAGCAGAAAGCTTTATGACCGAAGACGGAGACTGGTTACAGCTTGTTTCACAAGCTGTTAAAAAAACCTCAGACCGCTGGCCGTTTCCAGATACGGGCGGCGGAACCTCCGATGCACGGTTTATCGCCCCCTACTGCCCAGTGGTTGAATACGGCCTGTTGAATAAGACAATCCATCAGGTGGACGAACGAATCGCCTTAAGTGACCTAGAAGTCCTAACCCAAACTTACTACGAGGTCTTACAAAGCTATTTCGCTTAGAGCTATATATTTTCATAAATAATAAAAACAGCATTGCCTCTTGATCCTTGTTTGCAGAAGAGCCTGAGGTTGCTAAATTGGTTGAAATCGTCCCGTTACTATAATTCTCAGCAAAGCCAAAATCCATGTCCCAGAAAATTGTACTTGTTGACGATGACCGGAATATTCTGACTTCGGTCTCCCTAGCTCTTGAGTCCGAAGGATTCGAGGTGAATACCTATCATGATGGAGAGGAAGGATATCGCGGGATTTTGTCGGTACGTCCCGATCTTGTGGTTCTGGATGTGAAGATGCCAAGAATGGATGGTCTTGAACTTCTCACCAAATTGCGGGAAACATCTACGGTTCCTGCAATCTTTTTGACCTCCAAAGATGATGAGGTGGACCAGATTCTAGGACTTCGTCTAGGGGCAGATGATTACATTACCAAACCTTTCTCGCAGCGGCTTTTGATTGAGCGTATCCGAGCGGTTCTGCGCCGCAATGCAGTAGGAGGAGGAGCTTCTCCGGCAGCAACCGCCACCACCAACCCTAATTTGATCGTTCGCGGAAAACTAGAAATGGACGAAGGTCGGCACTTGTGCAAGTGGAGCGGGGAAAGCGTCAATCTAACTGTCACAGAGTACTTGTTGGTCAAATCGCTGGCCCTGAACCCGGGCCATGTCAAAAATCGGGATCAACTGATTTCTCTTGCCTATGGAGATTCGGTGTATGTTGATGATCGAACTGTTGATACGCATATCAAACGCATTCGCCGGAAATTCAAAGACGTTGATCCAGAGTTTGATTCAATTGAAACGCTCTATGGCATCGGTTATCGGTATAAAGAAGTATGACCCGCCCGCCAACCACCTCCCATCAGGTAAATCCAGAAGAGAACGATGCTCCTCTTTCTTACGATTTAGCACCAAGGCCTCTTAGTCGCCTGACCTACAAGATTATGAGTCTGAATTTCATTACTGTTATTGTGCTCGGGATGGGCATTGCCTATCTGGGGCAATTCCGCGAAAACCTGATCAGTGCCGAAATGGAGATTCTTAGTACCGAGACCCGCCTTTATGCCGCAATTCTCTCTGATCGAATTTCTCAAGACCCCGCACAAAGAGATCCGGCAGAAGCAAGGAAAGTTTTACAGAGTTTGTTGACTGAAAAACAGCAAAGGCTTCGCCTCTTCTCCGAAGAAGCAAAAATTTTGGCTGAGGCCAATATAGACACCTCTCAGTCTCCCCCTTTTTCCGCCGAGGTTTTTTGGCTTGAAAGGGGTTTTGCGGAACTCATTGAATGGGTTTCGGTTGACTTCAAGCTTCCTCCCTATCCTGCAGAGATGCAGGGAAACCGTCCCTATTTCCAAGATGTCCCAGATGCCTTTGCTGGACGCGCTAGTCTGAGTGCATGGAGATCAAAGAACGGCGGACTTATTCTCTCATCAGCAACTCCAATCCTACAAAATGGAAAAGTGGGTGGAGCTATTCAAGTCACGCGATGGGGAACAGGAATTGAGGAAACTTTTTCCAAAGCACGACTTGATATTTTACGCTTTGTGCTGGTTTCTTTGATCATGACCAGCGCGTTGTCACTCTATCTAGCTGGAAGCATTGGTCACCCCCTTCGGAAACTGGCGAGCGCGGCAGAGTCCTTACGGCTCAACAGGGGGCAATGGGTTGATATTCCCGACATGAGCGACAGGCAGGATGAAATCGGAGAACTGTCTCATTCTTTGAAAGAAATGACGGGATTTTTGCGGGCGCGGCTGGACACCATAGAAAGATTCGCCGCTGATGTTGCTCACGAACTCAAGAACCCTTTAACTTCAATGCGCAGCGCAGTTGAAACTTTGCAACGCGTTAAAACCGAAGCGGACCGTGAAAAACTGGTGGGAATCATTCTTCACGATTTACAGCGCATGGACCGCCTCATCTCTGATATTTCCCAAGCTACGCGCCTAGACGTAGAACTGGCCCGCGAACTGCCCGACGAAACCGATCTGCGCCAAGTTCTTCTCCC
Organism: Alphaproteobacteria bacterium; assembly: GCA_016794285.1. Classification (GTDB taxonomy): domain Bacteria; phylum Pseudomonadota; class Alphaproteobacteria; order Micavibrionales; family Micavibrionaceae; genus UBA1573. The sequence continues at coordinate 18,763 of JAEUKO010000009.1, forward strand.
CTTAATTGATGCCTACCGCAAACCTCTGGAGCGAGCACGCGGCAGCGAGACTGCCTCAAACAGCAATATTCATGTTGAAGGCCTGCAAAATTCAGTGACGGTACTAGGTCATGCTGGACGTCTGGCCCAAGTGTTCGAGAACTTAATTACAAACGCTTTGTCTTTCTCTCCTCCAGAACGTCCGATTAGAATTCTGGTTGATAAGAACAAAGAGCGCGTCAAAGTTGTTGTTGAAGATGATGGACCAGGAATTCCACCCAATCGGCTTGAAAAAATTTTTGACCGTTTTTACTCTGAACGACCAGTAACTGAAAGCTTTGGAATGCACTCAGGGCTAGGTCTTTCTATCGCCCGCCAGATTGTAACCGCGCATGGTGGAACCATTCATGCGGAAAACTGTATAAACGAAAGTGGGGTCATTAACGGAGCCCGCTTTATCGTTAGATTGAGGATACCACAACATGACTGAGATTTTACCTTTGCGCCCATTGATTTTTGTAACAGGCCTTTCGGGAGCAGGATTGTCTTCAGCCCTAAAAATTCTTGAAGATATAGGATTCGAGGTCTTTGATAACTTCCCCCTGAATCTTTTGCCAAACCTTCTGGAGCAGGAAAAACCAGCAGACCGCCCCATCGCCATTGGCCTTGACAGCCGCTCTCGGCATTTTGACCCCTTGGTTCTGCTAAAAATAATGGCGGATTTGCGGGAAAAGAACGAATGGATTGTTAAGACCATCTTTCTGAGTGCCGATGACGCTGTGCTTCTCAAACGGTTTACTGAGACAAGACGGACCCATCCTCTGGCGCGAGATCGTTCAGTCGGAGACGGAATTGCCGCAGAGAAATCACTCCTTTTTCCACTCAAACACCAAGCCGGATATGTGATTGATACCAGCGACTTGTCTATCCATGACTTGAGAAGAATTATCGAAGGATTCGCAGGAGGCCTGCAAGATAGCCGTCTGAATCTTACTGTCATGTCTTTTGCCTACCGCCACGGCTTACCGCGTGAAGCGGATTTGGTTCTTGATGTTCGCTTCTTGCAGAACCCAAACTGGATTCCTGATCTAAAAGACAAAACAGGACAGTCCCCCGAAGTTCAAGCCTATGTTCAAGAAGACGAGGCCTACACACCTTTCTTTGATCATATCAAAAGCTTTCTGAACCTGATGTTGCCACGGTACCAGCAAGAGGGGAAAAGCTACCTGACGATTGCCTATGGCTGCACGGGCGGCAAACACCGCTCGGTAACCTTAGCAGAGGAAACAACAAAGTGGCTAAGAGCGCGGGGAGCATCAGTTACGCTCCACCACCGCGAACTCAAAAGTCACCCATAGTGTTTCTCAATGAATTCATTGAGGAGGCGAACTCCGTATCCGCTCGCAAAAGGAACCGGATTGGTTGGTTTTTCTTTGGACATCGCTACACCAGCAATATCCAGATGAGCCCACGCACGGCCTTTATCAATAAATTCCTCCAAGAAAGCTGCCGCAGTTGAAGAACCTCCATACCGCCCTGCCCCAACGTTTTTAATATCCGCGAACGGTGAATCCATTTCTTTGCGGAAGTGTTCAGCAAGCGGCATCCGCCATATTTTTTCACCCGAAGTTTCGCTGGCTGCAGAAAGTTTTTTCCACAAATCTTCGTTGTTCACAAAAGCTCCGGCGTATTCTGTACCAAGCGCAACCATAATAGCTCCCGTCAAGGTGGCCAGATTGATAACCAGTTTGGGATCAAACTTCTTTTGCACATAGCTAAGAGCATCGGCCAAGACAAGACGACCTTCAGCATCCGTATTAAGAATCTCAACCGTTTTTCCACAGTAAGAGGTCACAATATCACTGGGGCGCGTAGCCTCATCCGAGATTGCGTTTTCAGCAAGAGCCACAACCGCAACAACGGGAACTTTGCATTTCCGAGATGCGATCATATGCATAGCCCCCACAACGGCTGCAGCTCCCCCCATATCCATTTTCATGTCAGCCATGCCTTCATAAGGCTTGAGACACAACCCGCCACTGTCAAAAGTGATTCCTTTGCCAACGAGAGCCAAAGGCTTTTCTCCCTTTTGTTTGGCTGTGCCAAACCCAGACCAACGCATGACGACAACACGCGGTAAATGGTCAGACGCTTGTCCAACCGCCAAGACCAGATTAAACCCCTGCTTAACGAGGGCTTTTTCATCCAAAATATCAACTTTGACACCCAAGGGCGTCAGCAATTCTTTAGCTGTATCCGCGAAGCTCTCGGGATAGAGCTTGTTAGGGGGATCATTGACGAGGTCACGAGCCAGAAAAGTTGCGTCAGCAAGCTGTTCAAATTTTTCAAACGTGGTTGCTGAAACTTTTGGCGCGACACTGAGAACGGAAAGAGATTGGAATTTTGGTTCTTTTTCCTTGTCTTTGAGGTTTGTTTTGTAATGGTCGAAAGAATAGGACCCTAGCCGGAGACCAAAAGCAATATGTTGAACCAGCGGGGTTTCTTTATCTTGAAGACCATCAATGTCTTCTGCATTGAGAAAAATAGCTTTCTCGCTTCCCTGCGCTTTGAGGACGGCAAGCAATTTCCCTCCAGCCGTTTCAAGTTTTGGAGACGTCATTTTGCTTTTGTCTCCAAGCCCCAGCAGAATCACTCTCAAATACGGAGCTTTGGGAGAAAGAGGGAACGAAAGTGTCTGACCTTCATTAGCCTTGAAAGCCTTGTTGCTGTCCAAATGGTGCTGAAGCAACCCGCCAAGCATCTGATCGGCGGTTTTGGCCGCAGGAGTCAGCTTTTTATCCGAGAACAGGGCGATAATGGCCGTGTCAACTGGACTGCTCGGGGATTTTACGAATTCAATACGAGGAAGATTTGAGGACATGAGAAAACTCGCTTGGTTGTGGGGCTGACGCTTTTCTGATAGAGGAACACTGGAAAGGGGTGCTGTCAAGCGGGGCCTTCATGTTAATTGTAGATCGATATGTTTTTCGGAATGTAGCAATTGCGGCTGTTTTTGTCATCGCAGTTTTGGCTGTGCTTGTCCTTTTGACACAATCTCTTCGTTTTCTAGAATTCGTAATCAATTCCGGAGCTTCGGGATTTATGTTCTGGGCCCTGACGCTACTCACCCTACCGAAGTTTTTTGAGGTTATTCTCCCGATTGGTCTGATGGCATCCGCAGTTTTTGTCTATAACCGAATGACGATGGACAGCGAATTGGTGGCCATGCGAGCCCTTGGCTTTTCGCCTTTCCGCTTAGCCCGTCCAGCTCTCTTGTTATCGGGGCTGCTTGGCATGGTGCTCTTTTTTGTTATGGGATGGGTAGCCCCCCTAGCCAATGATTCCTCTCATCAACTGAAACAATCCTTACGCGGACAAATGGGTAGCTTTCTGTTTCGCGAGGGTATCTTTAATCAAGCGGGAAAAGGACTGATGGTCTATGTCCGCGAAAGAGAATCTAGCGGCAACTTGCGGGGGCTTTTAATTCACGATTCCCGAGACTCTCTCAAGACCCCTTCCACCATCATTGCCGATTCCGGAGTGCTTGTCATCACCGATGAGGGGCAGCAGGTTTTGGTCTATGATGGCTCCCGCCAAGACTTTGACGCAAAAACGGGCGCGCTGAAACGATTGGATTTCCGGCAATACACCATTGACCTTCCCGCACCAGAAGGAGAGAAACGGCAACGCTGGAAAGAACCGGACGAACGCAGCTTTACCAAACTATTTTCTCCAGACCTGAGCAACGTAGATGACCGCAGTAAACGTAAGGCCTTTCGTCTGGAAATTCACCGCCGATTGCTAACCCCGTTCCTCGTTCCCGGGTTCACACTGGTTGCCCTGCTCTTTTTACTGCAAGGCCCCGTTGATCGCCGTGGGCAAGGCCGAAGAATCTTTATGGCCATTGCCGTTGTTATTCTGCTACAAATTTTATATCTCGGGGCCTATAATCTAGCCAAGCAGTCTCCGGCTGGTTATCCGGTGATGTATCTGGCCGCTTTGTTGCCGATGGTAGCTTCTCTAGCCATTTTTTTGAGAGGAGAGAGGCTTCTTAGTTCCTCTCCCCAAACTCGGGAGGATGCGACATGAATCCCGCCTTACCCAAAACCCTTTCTCGTTATTTGGCCAAATTATTCGCCGTCAACCTGATCTTTATGGGAGCCATTCTGCTCGGGGTTATCTACCTTTTCGATATGATTGAGTTACTGCGCCGAGCAAGTAAATTCGAAGACGTTCCCTTTGGTGTTTTGTTCGAAATGGGCCTACTCAAGGTTCCAGATATGTCAGAAGTCATTTTGCCTTTTGCTGTCCTTTTCAGTGCTATTTTTACCTTTTGGCAACTATCGAAACGTCAGGAACTTGTCGTGTTACGCTCGGCGGGGGTTTCAGTTTGGCAGTTCCTCTCTCCAATTATCCTGATTGCCCTCATAGCAGGGGTTTTGATGGTTGGAGTCCTCAATCCTCTGGGGGCCACCCTTTATTCTCGGTACACCGTGATGGAAAATAAGTATCTGGACCGAGGCCAAAATAATATGGTCGCAGTTTTTGATGAGGGAATGTGGCTGCGCCAAGAAACCAGAGAAGGATATGCCTTTTTACACGCAGGCACCATCCAGCTTCCTGAATGGCGGCTTGAAAAAGTGATGGTTCTTTTTTTTCGCAAAGACAATCAATTTGACCACCGACTGGACGCCCAGAACGCTTCTTTGAAACCCGGGAATTGGTTGTTCCGAGAAACCGTCCTCAGCTTGCCAGGGAAACCATCCCAGCGCGAAGCTTCCACCACTCTTCCTACCAGCCTCACCCCCAAGGAAATCGAGGAAAGTTTCTCTACGCCGCAATCCATGGGGTTTTGGCAAATCCCCTCTTTCGTAGCTACACTCGAATCCGCAGGGTTTGATTCGACTCGGCTGCGAATACATTTTCAAACGCTTCTTGCCCAACCTCTTTTGTACATCGCCATGATTTTGTTGGCTGCCTCAGTAGCTCTCCGGCCTCAAAGACAAGGTGGAACTTTTCTCTTTGTTATTGGTGGAATCCTGATAGGTTTTTTCATATTCTTTTTTTCCAGTTTTTTGCAAGCCCTTGGAGCCTCTCACCAGCTGCCCGTTTTTCTAGCCGCTTGGAGCCCATCGATGCTCTCAAGCCTACTCGGCGTGGCAGCTTTGCTAACCTTGGAAGATGGCTAGAAGCCCTTTTGCTGTATTTATGCAACAGGTCCAAAAAACAATGGCCCCCTTGCATTGACGGGGCTGGTATTTCTGTCATTTTTTATGGTTGCTGTTACATTTTTGTGCGGCATAATTAACCAAGCTGTAACCCTGACCTGTTTTACTCAATGTGTGTGTAAGTCCCTTTCTTTTGCGTGACTTAATGAATTGCCATTTTTAGATTTTATGAAGGTAGAGACATAAATGATTGCCATCACCAAAAAAACCGTTGGAACGACTTGCCTTGCGTTACTAGCCTCCCTCTCTTTGTCAGCTTGCGCAAGCGGTTCTGCCGGGGAAGTGGCAGATCCTGCCGAAGGGTTAAATAGGGGGATTTTCAAATTTAATGATGCCGTAGACACGGCGGTTTTAAGTCCTGTTGCCAAAGGCTATCGGGCCGTTGTTCCTCAACCTGCACGGACAGGGGTTCGTAATTTTCTGCACAACTTAAAAACCCCCACAATTCTTGCCAACAACTTGTTGCAAGGGGATTTGCAAGGTGCCGGCGTGACATTGACCCGCTTTCTTGCCAATACTCTGATTGGTCTGGGCGGCGTGTTTGATGTGGCCGCCAAGGGCGGCTTGCCGTATCGTGATGAAGACTTCGGCCAAACTCTGGGAACGTGGGGCGTTGGCTCTGGTCCTTACATCGTCCTGCCATTGCTTGGTCCAAGCTCGGCGCGGGATACCGCCGGACTTCTGGTTGACTCTTACACCGATCCCGTTCGCTCGTGGCTAACCAATACAGACCGCGAAGAATGGTATATCGGGAAAGTGGCCGTGGCCACAGTCGATAAACGCGAAGAATTACTTGATGTCTTGGCAGACCTCAAAAAGAACTCAATTGATTACTACGCAGCCGTTCGAAGTGCTTACGGCCAACGCCGCACAGCCGAAATTGCCAATCAGGACGGCAGCGGGGGCGGCGACTTACCTGATATGCCGTAATGACTTAAAAATGGATCAAAGGGGCTATATAGCCCCTTTTTCTTTGTTTTCCCCCTTTTCAGCGCAGAGATTCTCCGCTAATTAAATGTCCTACCTATTGTTACTGAAAACGACTCTCAGAAGGATACCTGTTTATGGCGACGTCACCCGCTTCGAAAAAATTATTATCGGCCCTTTTGTCAGGAACAGTTTTGTTGATGGGGCCAGTCGGCTTTTCAGGCGCAGCCAAAGCTGGGCAATCTCCCAACGTGCTCAACGTGGCCGCCCAGCCAGATGCGCTCGGACAAGGTGCCCTTGATTTTGTGAAGTCAACAGCCGAGAAAGGGCTTACTTTTCTTTCCAATCCCTCCAGCAGCCACGAACAAAAGAAAAAAGAGTTCAAACGGTTGCTCGATAATAGCTTCGATCTTGAAACCATTGGCCGCTTTGCTTTAGGAAGATACTGGAACGCAGCCAGCCCCGCAGAACAAAAAGAATATCAGGCTCTCTTTCGTAAGATGGTGGTAGAGGTGTATGCCAACCGCTTCAACGACTACAAAGGCCAAAAATTTGAAGCACGGACTTTTCGTTCTATCGGAAACAACGACACACTTGTAACCTCTTACATTGTCCCCTCTGATGGCGGGACCAATGTTCAGGTTGACTGGCGCGTTCGCAAAAAGAACGGGGCTTACAAAATTGTTGATGTTCTTGTCGCCGGAGTGAGCATGGGCGTCACGCAGCGGTCTGACTTTTCTTCGGTCATTCAGCGCGGCGGCGGAAAAGTTGATGTCCTGATCGACCACCTGAAAAAAGATTTTTAGTCTAAAAATTAGGTAGCTTGAAAAATCTTAATGGACCTGTTGCAAAAGTCCTAGGCCTCATCATTCCCTGAATTTTTTGATAGAAAAATTCTAAGGGAATCCCAAAATATCAGTCTGCTCTGGATCGCCCTAGAATTTGTCTTCCGCCAAATTCGGGCGATGACGAACTTTTGCAACAGGTCTAATGGACTCCGGATTCTGCCAGAGTCACGGATTGTTCGCTATTCCCGCCTGCCCTCCACCCGTCACCCCCGCTTTATAGGCGGGGGTCTGGCCTATATCTTCGCGAGTGCGGAAAGACTCGCTCCCCTTTCCCACTCGGGGGGCAGAAGAAGAAAAGATCAAAAACAGGAAAATTTGTGAAATTTTAGAAAAACATATGGTCGCACATTGATGACGCAGAAGAAAATTGAGATTATTCTCGTTCGGAAAGGAAAATAAATGCAATGGATTGCCGATAACATTCTGCGTTGGATGTTGCTCTTCCTTCTTCTTGTTGACGCCTATGCCTTGGTGTTTAACAAGGGGATTCCAAACATTCGTACAGCCCCCGCCATCCGCAAGCGGATTATAAAACTCCTGAAAGAAGAAGCCGCGAAACACACGCGGCCAGAACCTTTTACCGTTGTTGACATGGGATCGGGGAATGGGTTGTTCACGCGGGAAATTGCCCGCGCCCTTCCAGAAGCTCGTGTTATTGGTCTGGAAATTTCCAAGCCGGCTTTGGCGTGGTCAAATTTTTTCAGAAAATTAGGCGGTTTGAAAAACCTCGAATACGTTGGTCAGGATTTTTTTAGTTACGATCTCGGTCACGCCGATGCTGTGGTCATGTATCTGACGATCTACCAGATGGAAACAATCGGTAAAAAACTTCATACGGAGTTAAGGTCTGGTGCACTGGTGACCTCGAACCGTTTTTGTTTAGGAGATGGTTGGGAGCCAGAAGATTCCATTTCGGTCAAGACACTCTACCCTCACCAAAAAACTTTTCACATTTACCGCCAGAAGTGATCCTCTGGAAGACGGTAGAACGTTTTCAGAGCTAAACTCGCGCCAAGTTTGGGCAGGGAACGAAGAGATTCGCTCCCCTTTTCCACTCGGTGGGCAGAAGAAGAAAAGATCAAAAACAGGAAAATTTGTGAAATTGTAGAAAAATATAAGTTTTGTCTAATATTTTCTCAATTTCGATCCGGTTCGTATCGAAAGTTTGCGTTTCGCGGCAAAAAAGGGTATATTTTATCCAACTCAAAACAATTAACAGGAGGTTAACCATGTTCCTCAAATCACAATTCCTGCGTAGTGTCGCATTGCCCGCCATGCTGGCTTTTGGTGCTGTGTCCGCCCCTGCTTTGGCCGATGTTCCGGCTGTGGGTCAATGCGGCCCAGCTGAAGTTGTAAAAGCCGAATTGACGAAGGCGGGGTATCATAACTATTTCGTTTATGACACTGAGCTCTTTGACGAAAAGCGGAATGCTACGGTTTGGCTTCCCGAATCCGTTTATGCCAATGATGGAATGACCAAGGGATACCACGTTGGTCGTCGGGGAGAAAACGGAAAGGATATATGCGTCTTTGGAGCTCTGCGGGATTTTATCATTGCAGATAATGTTGAGCAGGAAAAGGCAAGGGCAATTGACCCGAGATTCTTTAAGGACCAGCCCAATTCGAATGTCAAGAATGGTCTTAATTATGCTCTTAAAGTTGGAGCTGAAAGAGTTGGAGAATACCCCGTAATTCAAGCCCGTATCCGTCATAGCAATGGCGGAGAGGGCTATCTCACGATAGCTGCTAATTCCAGAACACATGATGGTGGGCGTATCTTGTCTGATTTTTCGGGGAAAATAGTGGCTCTTGATTCTGGAATTGAGGTTGGGAAGAGACCCCAGACGGGGTTTACCCCAGCCGCCCAGAGTGTTTTGGTCCAGATGAAGGGAGAGAAGCGGGTTGATGCTGGATCGTCCCCTGCAGTTCTTGCAAGCGCAGTGCCTGCTCTTAGATAGGGTCTTCTCCAATTGAGACGGTTACTACCCCCAGCTGGCCGTTGCCGCTTTGGCGCTGGCAGCGGGGGTGGCCGCGACGACGGGAGCAACTTTGGCTTCAGGCTCCTCCGCGGGAGGTTCTGCGTTTGAGGCCTTCTTGAAATCCCTGTCTAGGGGAACCGTGGTTTTGATGGCGGGTTCGTTGCTTACATCTTGTTGGGCTGAAGAAAACGCGGAAACGTTCCCGTTGACGTTTGTGTTACGAGTCTGGTCGTTCTGTGCACTGTAACCACGATCTAGCCCGTTCATCTTCTCTTGCTTTTCCAAGAAAGTAATCGCCGGAGCGAGTTTCGGATCATTCCGCCTGTCGTAATCTGTTTGTTCTTGCGGGGTCAGGACCGCGTTCGGGTCTAGCTCTTTCTTTTTCACGACTTCCAACGTCCGCCCCGCTTGATCAAGTTTTTTCTCGGCTTCGGGCTTTGATATCCCTTGCTCCTTGCTGAATTTGTCCACCAGCTTTGCCTTTTGCTGGGGGTCTGCCATCATTTTCAGGATGTTGTCGACCTGCCGGCTGTTTAACTTTGTTCCGGCAACTTGGCAAATGACATCCCCTCTATCCCATGCCTGTTGACGCATAGCAATGTCTTGGGCCCTGATTTCCGCTGCTTGTTTGGCTTCAAGGGCTTTGCCTTGCAGTTGGGCGCGAAGAGCGGGGTTTTTGATTTTGGCCAAGTCTTCGTCGGACAGATCGTCAAAATTCCCTTCGGCCAAAATGGCGTTCATTTCCATCAGGGCGTCTGCGCTTTGGGCTTCGGCTGAATCCAGCTGGCCGTCGTCTTCGAAAACTTCCCGATTTCTTGCTTCGTACTCAGAGGATTTGCGCGTGTCTTCGCCCTCGCCTGCCTCGCTCGGCAGACCCGTTTGATCCTCGGCATTTGCGTATTTTTCTTTCAGCACAGTTCCCCCCTCAGAGAACATGAAACTCTAACTCACGAGTTCATGATACCTCTGAGAGGTTAAAATATCGTTTATTATGAAAATAGTAAACGTGCCGTTAATGATCTATCAAATTGAAGATATATTCGGCAGGTTTCCTGTCCTTCGCCCCTGTGTTAATTGACCCCATGTACTATCTTAACATCAATAGTTGATAAATATCAACTATTGATGTTGGGGTATATTCTGAATGGAGCCTGTACCCTGAGACTGCCATAACTTTAACATTTTTTTTATAGGCTTCAGGTATCCTTGTCTCAAGGATATCTTATGAACTCCGTTGAAAGCGAACTCTTCTTTATCTACGCAAGAAACCATCTAAAATCACTTCCTTTCGTTGTGGTTCCCGTTTGGGCAGTCTTTTTCTTTTATATTGTTCTTTACGGAGTTCCCCCTATCGATCAAGTGATTATGATAGCTATGGTTACATCGCTTGGGATTTTTGGCGTTGTCCAGCAAGGACTCTTGTATCGCGAAATTGTTGACACCTATGGCGACCAGAAGGGATTTTTTAAGAAATCCCAATGCATTCCTCAAAAGAAATTATTTGAAGCCGCCGTATATAAAACCGTGTCGTTGTTGGCGTTGCTGTGTGTTATATTCAACTTTGCCGTCGGGGTTGGAAACTTTTTTGATTTGGTTCTCGGGTATCTGGTTTCTTCCTTCCTGCTCATCATATTTTCTTCTTTGAGTTCGGCCTGTTGGAGGCTTTTTGTCCTTGAAGTTCTGATTATCTCTGGTGTCAGCTCCATTTCTGCTCTCTCTAATCTACAATTTCGGGAAAATTTATATGTTCTTCCCCTGATCGTACTTATCAGTGTTATCTCCCTCTGGCTTGGCCATAGAAATTCGAGCACAGCAAGAACTATTATTAACCAGAAGCAACAGCTAGAGAATACAGCCAAACTAGCTTTGGTTGCCGAGCGCGCCAAAGCAGAGTTAATGGCGACAGTTTCTCACGAGATCCGAACCCCCCTTAACGGTATCATGGGCATGATACAGATGTTGCGAAGTGCTGATCTTCCTCCTGATGAGAAGGACTCAATCGAAGTTATGTATGTCTGTTCCAATACTCTTTTGAATACCATCAACGACGTTCTTGATTATTCAAAGATAGAGGCAGGAAAGTTTCTTATTGATAGGACAAGCTTCGACTTATCCTATCTTTTAGACACCGTATACAAACTCATGCTTGGCAAAGCTTCACAAAAAAACCTGAGCTTGAAGGTAATAGTTGAGCCGGATGTTGGGCAGTTTATCTACGGAGATCAGAACCGAATTCAACAAGTTCTAACCAACCTTGTCAGTAATGCCATAAAATTCACAGAAACTGGCGGGGTTTCTATTTCTGTTTCAAGAAAAAAAGACAACAAAGACATTCTCTTGATTGAGGTCAAAGACACTGGGCCGGGACTAAGCAACGAGGTTCGCTCGAAACTGTTTAACGATTTTGTCCAAGCCAGTTCTTCTACGGCAAAAACACATGGGGGTACAGGGTTAGGCCTCTCAATTTCTAGAAAACTGACCCAACTTATGGGAGGCCGGATAGGCGTAGAAAGCGCAAAAGGAGAAGGAAGCAATTTCTGGTTCGAAATTCCTTATGTTGTGGGGGTACAGGCCTTCGAATCCAAGTTCACACAAAAGACATTTATCAAAAAGCTGGAGGCCAAGATCCTTATCGCAGAAGACAACGCCATCAACCAGACTCTCCTAGTAAAGTTTCTTGCTAAGCTTGGAGCCGGATTTGACATTGCCAACAATGGACGCGAGGCAGTAGACCTTTTCAAAAAAGGAAAATATGACCTTATCCTTATGGACATGGAAATGCCGATTTTATCAGGAATCGAGGCAACAAAAGAAATTCGTGGGTCAAGAAAGCGCGGGGCAAAGACGATCCCTATCATAGGACTAACTGGAAATGTTTTGCAAAAACACATTGAACAGTGCCTATCTTCTGGCATGACCGATCATATTGCCAAACCCATTGATTTGGATATTCTAACTGAGAAAATTGCATCATATATTCCCAAACCAAACGTAGAGATATACGCATCTTATTCTAAAAATACGACAGACAATGGCCGAATAAGAGAGCTCAAGCAACTAATGGGGCAAGCGTACGCTGATAAATTCGTTAAAGACGCTGAAAAAAACTTGGTCAGTATGTTAGGGGAGATTGAGCAGGCTGCTGAGAAAGATGATGTTGAACAAATCAGAAGATTGGCCCACGATATAAAAGGAGTGGCCGGAACCATAGACCTTGATTTTGTTTCTCGGATTGCTGAATCCCTTGAAGAAAAAGCAATACTTCACCAGATTGGCTCCTTAGCAGAAATCAATCAGATTGTTCGAGAGATGAAAACCCACATCCAAGAATCCACAGCATAGTTGATAGCAGAGAGGATTTACTTCTCATCACCCATTTTGAGGGCGGCGATAAAAGCACTTTGTGGAATTTCAACATTGCCGAATTGGCGCATCTTTTTCTTCCCTTCCTTCTGCTTGTCCAGCAGTTTGCGCTTTCTCGTGACATCTCCTCCATAACACTTGGCAGTTACGTCCTTACGCATGGCAGAAAGGTCTTCGCGGGCAATAATTTTACCGCCTAAGGCAGCCTGAACCGCAATTTTGAACAATTGGCGAGGAATAAGATCTTTCAAGCGTTCACAAAGTTGACGACCGCGCCGCTCGGCTTGGGACCGGTGAACAATCATCGCAAGCGCATCAACAGGTTCAAGGTTAACCAAAATCTCCATCTTGACCAGATCACCCTGACGGAAATCTTCAAGGTGGTAATCAAAACTAGCGTAACCCCGCGAAATAGATTTCAGCCGATCGTAAAAATCAAACACAACTTCGTTAAGAGGCAAAAGATATTCAAGCATTGCCCTCGCCCCAACATAGGACAAGTTTATTTGAGAGCCGCGCCGTTCTTCACAAAGTTTGAGCAAGCCCCCAACATATTCGTCAGGCGTAAGAATTGTGGCTTTGATCCACGGCTCTTCGATTTTGCTGATCCGCTGCGGCTCCGGCATATCCACCGGATTGTAGATGTCTTGAACTGTCCCATCGGTACGGGTGATCTTGTAAACCACGCTTGGCGCAGTCGGGATAAGGTCGAGGTTAAACTCCCGCTCAAGCCGCTCTTGGATGATTTCCATGTGCAAGAGACCAAGAAACCCACAGCGGAACCCCATGCCCAGAGCCTGAGAACTTTCCTGTTCGTAGTGAAGAGACGCATCATTCAAGGCAAGTTTGCCAAGACATTCACGCAGTTTCTCAAACTCAGAGGAATCAATGGGAAAGAGCGAACAAAACACCATAGGAATCGAAGGTTTGAACCCGGGCAAAGGAACGACTTTGTCGGCCAAGCGCTCATCGGTAATGGTATCTCCGACTTTGGTCTCAGAAATATCCTTGATTGCGGCCGTGATAAAGCCCATCTCGCCGGTTTTAAGTTCGTCCAACAAAACGTGTTTGGGAGAGAAAATCCCCACACGGTCAACTTCACGCGTGGCTCCGGTGTTCATAAAGCGGATTTTTTGGCCCTTACGCAGCGTACCATCTATAACCCGAACCAGAATAACCACACCCAGATAAGCATCATACCATGAGTCAACCAGCAAGGCTTTGGTTGGAGCTTCCGGATCACCCGATGGGGCTGGGAGCCGCTTGGCAATTGCCTCTAACAAGTCTTTGATATTGAGTCCAGTTTTCCCCGAAACGCACACTGCATCCGAAGCATCAATGCCGATCACATCCTCGATCTGGTCTCTAACCCGTTCAACATCAGCGGCAGGAAGATCAATTTTGTTAATGACTGGAATAATTTCGTGGTGGTTATCAATCGCCTGATAGACATTGGCCAGAGTTTGCGCCTCTACCCCTTGGGTCGAATCAACAATCAACAAAGACCCTTCGCAAGAAGCCAGCGAACGCGAAACTTCATAGGCAAAATCAACGTGCCCGGGCGTATCCATCAAATTATATTGATAAGTTTCCCCATCATCGGCAGTGTAGTTCAGACGTACCGTCTGAGCCTTAATAGTAATTCCGCGTTCACGCTCAATATCCATGTTATCGAGAATCTGTTCTTTCATCTCGCGTTTTTCAAGACCGCCGCAACTTTCGATCAGGCGATCCGCCAGAGTCGATTTTCCGTGGTCAATATGAGCAATAATCGCAAAGTTGCGGATTCTATCTTGGGGTAACTTGGACATAGGCGACTTCTTACGGGGTTATACCCAGAGAATCAACGGTTTTATAGGGGACTGAATACTTTTTAACATAAAATATTCAATTCCCACTCCCAACCCTTATTCAGGAACACCCGAATATGTACTAGCCCGAGAGGGTCCCAGTTCAGAAGGCAGTTCATCAACAACACGTTTTTTCTCGCTGCCTCCACCAAGAATAATAAAATTCTTCTGTTCGCCTCTATCGCTTTCCCCCGAGAATTCTTGAGAGTCAGAAGGCTTTGTTGCAGAGCTAGAAATAGAAGAGGACCGAACAGGCGGAGGGCCATCCAGAATAACCAGTGATCGATCTTCATCCATCCTGTCAAAAACAGGTTTATCGTAAATGAATTTTGTGTCCCTGCGATGTGGATTTTTTGCTTTTTCCAAACACTGGGTCATATCCACACCATAGAATTTCGAGACAACAAGAGCCACAGCCGTTTCGACTAGCAACCTTTCTGCCGCATGAAACCCTTCCTGAGCAGTAAATCCACCCCCTACACTGGCAGCAACCTCTTCCCCTTCATCGTAAGTCAACGTTACATCGCCAGATTGACCATAAATTTGAATACTTACACTTGTCGCCGTTCCAGGAACAATCCGGTTATACTCACTCAGGGCTACATCCAAGGCAATCTGGTTATAATTTCTATCTTTTCCCACGCTAAACTCAACCCCGCCAGGCAAAGCCACATCACCGCTAAGGGCTTGAGATTCGGTGGTCCGGTTCAGCTCTGTAAAGGCACCAATAATCTGAACCTGCCGACGTGTTGGCAGCCCCCCTTTGCGCCCCACAATTTGAACATTCGTCGCACCAACCCGATCAACAGCCGTTGTCATCATCATAACCGCATTCTTGGTCAAAAATCCGGATTCGATCGAAGGAGTGGTGTGATCTGTGATGTCAGAAATAAACATATCAATCATAGGCCCACCAGAGGCCTCAATTTTTGCTCCCACACACGCCAAAACCTGAGAGCTTTGGGTCATATTATACATTGGTTCATTGGCAGGTTTGAAGTCTGCAGCAGTGGGAAGCTCAGAACATCCTGCCATCAGAAAAACTATTCCAGAAATAAAGAGGGATTTTATTGAACCTTGAAAACAATGCATAACGAAACTTCCTTAAAGATACTATCTTAGCCCACCACAATTGATAACCACATCGCTCGTGATGACAACATCAATGTCCACGCTCCCGTAAATTGGTGTGTCTTGTGTAATAGAGCCGATACCAATCTCTTGAGGACACCCTCCTGAAATTCTGTCACTGTACGAATTCCCTAAGGCATTATCACTCTCAAAAGTATGGTCATATGTGCGTGGAGGGAGTTGTATAGCTAGCTCTTTGCTCGTAATCGGACGGAAAAACTCTTGCAAACCGTCGTTAACTTTTTGTTGAGCTTGAGAGGGAGAACTCGACAAAGCGAGAGGCAAGACAATCAAAACCCCGAGCAACAACTTTGTATGCCAGACCCACATTGTAACATCGTCTCTATGATTATATTATTTCTTAAGATGAACAGAACCAATATTCAGCCGAGTATCTGCGCCCTTTGAACGAAGGTCAATATCCCCCTTCACAATTACACGAATATGTATATCCCTTACAGGCAAATTTCTCTCAGAGAGAACAGAGCCAATATTAATCTCCGATTGGCTATGATCTAGGGCTTCTTGGTAAATCTCCCCTTCTACTCGCGCATAAGTAGAAACGTTACGAAAGTCATCAGAATGAGCAATATGAGGCAGAAGAAGCAGAACAGCTAAAAATGATACATCCCGAATCGTCATTTTTGTACAGCTCCTAGAAATCTAGAAATAAAGAGCCCTTGGCCAAGGCTGGCCAAGGGCAAGAAAACGTATATTACCGTTTACCGATAGAGCCGACTCGTGCAGTTGCTTTTGAGCCCTCATAGGCAGCTTGCCTCACGTCCTCAAGTGCTCCATACGCTCTGTTGTTAACAGCGTCCCGTTCAGCCGTAATACTCCCAACTTCGAGCGCAACTTCTGAGCCACGAACCGCATCTTGCAGAACAGCACCATAGACATCTCCTGTAGCGTCATTACGAATTGCATTCCTAGCCGAGATGCTCCCCACTTTTAGATCCGCCGAGGAGCCATCCTGAGCACTCTGATAAACATAATCTACCGTTCCCCTTGCGCGGTTATTCTGAGCATCCCCATCTACTGCCAAAGAGCCAATCTCCGCAGTGACCTCAGAATGGCTCAGGGCCTCCTGCCGAAGGCTACGAGCTTCACCGAAGGTGGTATTCTCAATCATGTCATTCGCAAATGCTACGGAACCGGTAGAAAGAAGAGCCACAACAGCAAGCAAGGCAACTTTAGAAACTTTGGAAGAAACCATGACACACTCCATTTTTCGCTTGATTAAAGATTAACGAGCAATTAACGCCCCCCATCTTTTTAGCTTAAATTTAGTTATGAATAATGTCAATAAAATTTTATGAAAAATTTATTGATCGCTGCCGATAAGCATGGAGTTAATTTTTAACATATCATTCACCTTGTTGTATTAACATAAGTTCGAACATAATTGAACGGACGGACGATATTTTTTGGCAGAAGGAAATCCTCACACTTTATCAGCAAAATTTCTGCAGTCAGCTTGCCCTGCTGATTTGCCGATATATGATTCCGGGATTTCGCCTCAGGGACTCAAAATCCCCCTTGATAAGGTTATTGCAACCGCAGCCCCACATGCTGATGTTTTTACGTATGGTGACACAGACCATCACAATATGAACGTGCGCGGAGAGATGAGAAAGCCAGAGAATTTAGCCGTCCTCAAAAAGTCTGGGTTTACGGACATTGCTTTTGAAACATCAAAAGGTCTTCAAGCGTGGAACAATGCCTATGTTGACGGGAGCCTAAACCGAGATGAGTTTAAGGCCCAAATTGCTCCAGCCTTGATAGCGGCAAAAGGAAACGAAAAAGGTGAATGGACAAAGCAGATTTTAGATACAGCCGAATTTGCCAAGGCCAACGAAATGAATCTTCATTTTGCTGACCCAAATAACGGCTCTCTTGCCTGTGATGCTGCCATGTCTGCCGAAGAATGTGACATTGCCGAAACCAAAGCTCGTTATCAAGACACTCAGCTTTCTGCCGACCACGCCGCCCGCCTTGCCGAACCTGCGGCAGATAACCAGCAAAGAAAAATATTTCAGATTTACGGCTCAGCCCATTACTCCGTCGATAACGGATCCCGAGAAGGTATTGGTGGGCGAATGGTCAAAATGGACGTATATGCCAACCGCGCCGAGTATGAGAGCGATAAAACGATCCTCAAAGAAGAAAATGATCGTGGCGTCATGGTAGGAGAGATCAAACCAGAACTTGTTTACCTATTGGATAGTGGCACTCTCCACACAACTTGTGCCACGCCCCCAGCCCTAGCCGCTGATCTGGAACAGGCAGCAGCCCAATCGCCCCCAGCTCTCAAAAACGAACCCTCCACAAAAAAACTGGAAGTTTCCTCTCTCTCGCGCTAAAAACAAACTATGTTTTTGCTCTTGAAAAGATTCCTTGGCCGCCTGATTTTGGGGTGGATCATGTCGCTGTTGGTTTTTATGGTCCAGCGCGCCGTGAAAAAAATGGCCATGTCCTCTCCGCACACAACCCCCACGAATCGTTCACCAACTCACGCACAGCAACCATCTTCCCCTCCTCTTTCACACGGATTTTCCTCGAAACCGTCTGGGCAAAACATCGTGGTCCGAGATGCTCTGTGGCAAGGAATGCCCGAGAAAGATTTGCTCGCCGCCTATGGCCCCCCTGTCTCGCGCAGCTCAAAAACCGCCAGTTGTGAAATCTGGACCTATCCTTCGGCAGACTCCGGCTTAACCGTCACGCTGGAAAACGGAAAAGTTCTGAACTGGACAGATTAGAATTTTTACCTCCGCCCT
Source organism: Alphaproteobacteria bacterium (assembly GCA_016794285.1). Classification (GTDB taxonomy): domain Bacteria; phylum Pseudomonadota; class Alphaproteobacteria; order Micavibrionales; family Micavibrionaceae; genus UBA1573. The sequence goes on from JAEUKO010000009.1 coordinate 36,845, forward strand.
CTCCTTTTTTCTTCACTTTTTTAATGTTTTTCGCGTAGCATAAAGGAAAGAAGGGATTATAGGAACGCCGATGCAGGATGATGATGCGTGGGTAAGAGGGGAAACTCAGAGATTTCATACTCTTAGAAATTCCTTGCACCATATGGCCTCTATGCAAGCGGTTCTCCACGATGTCTTTGTAGAAGTGGTGAAATCTGATTCTTGGTCATTTTTCGCAATCCGGCAATTAAGAGAGTACCACGAGCCTGCAAACTGGGATTTTCTCACCAGAAACCCAAGTCATGCAGATGATATTTTACAACACCACAAAGAACGGATTGAAGGGCACGCACAAGGCCTCGCCAAGGAACTGCTTGGAACTGTTGCGGGAACATTGGGAGAGGCCAGTGGGGAGAGCCTAAAACAAACTCCCAAGGCGTGGAAAGAAATAGAAAGCGTTCTGGTCAAGGCCTCTGATGTTGTACAAGACCATAAGGTCTCCAATCCCACCCTCCATTCAGGCATTCAAGGCAGCTTGTTGCATTTGAAATCAATGATTGACGACGGCACACCTTTACCCGAACTGGGCCAACGCGCTCTCAAAAGAACTCTTCCAGAGAATAGTGAGGGACGCCGATCCCGCTACCACTTGGCCGAGCATTGGACGGGACTCAGCAATGCTCAATTAGCTTTCATGAAAACTGTTTTGGCCCTTGATTACGGAGCATGGAAGGAAAATCCAGAACAAGCGAAGAAAAAACTCCCAGATCTTCTTCTTGATGTTACCTTCTTTCAACAAGAATTTGTGGTGACCGAAGCTCAAGCCGATCGCGATTTAAGAACCGCTCAAGACACACTCTACCACGCATTAACCCTCTAACTCTTGTGAAATATATCACCCGCCCCCTCTAAATAAGGTGGCGGGTGAAAGAAAGATCCCTTACCGTTCTGACCCTAGTTGGTCAGATGGATATTTGACAACTCCCGACTGATTCTTTCGAACGCATCCAGAAGATTGGCCTGACTTGGCGCATCATAATATTTACTGCTGTCAGACGCGCAGTTCCGAAAGTAATTTTTGGTGGCAGCGTTAATCCCAGAGGTAAAGGTGATGGTATAAATGGTGATTCCATCCGCTTTCATATTCTCGCAGGTTGCCGCAAGTTTGACATCAAGGTCATGGTCCGTTAGTCTTAGGGTACTCCACGGCCCATAAGCACTATAGGTATCGCCAATATTGTTGTCACCATCTGTCATCAACAAAGCAACTTTCTTTGTTTTAACATCGTCCCAAGCTGACCCCTCGCGGAAAGGTGCCTCAGGCGACAGGACACGGTATCCCCAGACCATTCCCAGATTGCTGAGCGTATTGCCACTTGCCTGAAGGCCAGTAATGCGCGATTGGATAGTTGACTTCATGCCTGTCAAAGGAAGAATGTAGGACTTGTTGCAACCGTTGTTCGGCGAGTTCCCCGGGGTATAGCGATACATATCCCACTTCCAAGTACTGGTAGAGTTTTGTGTATCCTGTGGCGTAGAGCGCGCCAAAACACAACCCCACCACTGGGAAGATTGAGATTGGTTAAAGCTCCGGTTGTTTGGGTTGTTAACAAACGCCGTGTCGTAAGTTGTTCCGTTCGGGTTTTTGCCAAGACCATACGGGCCAACATTAACCGCCGTCGCAAAAGGAACAATCCCAATCTTGACCAAACTGGAACAAGTTGTGTTTGGGCAAAGCTTGTTCAAGAAGTTTGTTGCCGCAGTCCGCAATGTTCCAATATTATTATTCGTGGACATGGACCCTGTAACATCCAGAACCAAAGCCACTTCGAGTCCTAAGACTTCACGCGTAACTGTAGCCGAAGAGGTCACAGTAATCGTATCAATTCCCATGAACCTCCCAAAAGTCGTGTCGTAATCAGCCTGAGCCGTCACCGTCATGTTCTGTCCGCTCACCGTCACCGTCAGGCCATAAGTTGCACCAATCTTCTCTTCCGGATAGTTCTGATTAAAGAAACGCGTGACCTTGGCGGTAGCGTCTGTCCCCCCCATTGCGGCGGCTGCCAAGGCTGCCGCATCAATCGCATGGGAGAGACGTTGTTTCACCATGTAAGCGTTGGCCACATCAATCGCCATCCCCGCCGATCCTACCACCACAGGGATAATCAGCGCGAAAACAACAGCCGTCGCCCCCAAGGTTTCCCGAAA